>NZ_JBHURF010000016.1:0-223331 GCF_042674125.1 Rhodococcus sp. NPDC056960
TGACATTCATCGACACACTGTTGAGTTCTCAAAGAACACGCACACACCATCACCACCGAAGAATCAACTTCGGCCGCTCCGGGGCAACCGTTCCAACTTATCTCCTGCCGCGTCCCGGCGCAAACCGGGGCGATCAGGACATCTCGAAAGCGTCGAACCAGGTTCGGTACCCTCGGGAAGTTCAGGCGCCTGCGTCCAACCTCGTGTCCCCGGCCTCTCGGTCGGGGTTGGTGTCCGTGTCGCTCTGACCTGGAATAAGTTACGCGACGGGAAACGGAGCGTCAAATCCCCAGGTCACAGGCATCCGCTATGTAAAATCCGCAGGTGGCCCGCGCTGCGCGGGGGCCACCGAGCCGCGGTTCGCCGAATTACGCCTGTGTGACCCGCCGCACGCTAGTTCGACAGGATCTTGATGCCGGCGAAATTGCGCTTTCCGCGGCGAATCACGAGCCACGTTCCGTGCAGCCGATCGGTTGCCTCGGGAATCCAGTCCTCGGACGAGATCTTCTGGTTGTTGACCGAAGCGCCGCCTTCCTTGATGGTGCGGCGAGCCGCACCCTTGCTCTCACACAAACCGCTGAGAACCAGAAGGTCGACGATGCTCGAAGGCTCCCCCGGCGCAAGTTCCGCGACGGATGCCTCGCGAAGGGCAGCGGCCAGCGTCGACTCGTCCAGGTCCTGCAGTTCCGCTCGGCCGAACAGTGCCTGACTCGCGAGCTCCACGGCACGAGTGTTGGCCTCACCGTGTACCAGGGTCGTCATCTCCGCGGCGAGCCTGCGCTGCGCCTCGCGTGCATGTGGCCGCTCGGCCGTCGCAGTCTCCAGTTCCGCCAGCTCCTCGGCGGTGAGGAAGGTGAACCACCGCAGGTACTTGATCACGTCGGCGTCGCCGGTGTTCACGAAGTACTGGTACCAGGCGTAGGGACTCGTCATCTCGGGGTCGAGCCACAGGCTGCCGCCGCCCGTCGACTTTCCGAACTTCTTGCCGTCCGCGGACGTGACGAGCGGGACGGTCAGCCCGTGCACCGACTCGGCGTCGATGCGACGGTTCAGCTCGACGCCGGCGATGATGTTGCCCCACTGGTCGGACCCGCCGACCTGCAGCGAGCAACCGTGACTGCGGCGCAGGTGCAGGTAGTCGTTGGCCTGCAACAGCATGTAGCTGAACTCGGTGTAGGACATGCCGTCGGATTCGAGACGCCGCTTCACGGTGTCCCTCGCCAGCATCACGTTGACGGAGAAATGCTTGCCCACGTCACGAAGGAAGTCGATGGCGGACAGCTTGCCCGTCCAGTTCATGTTGTTCTCGATGACCGCGCCACTCGGCGAATCGTCGAAGTCGACGAACCGTTCGAGCTGACCTCGAATCCGGTCGGCCCACTCGGCGACCGTATCGGCGGAGTTCATCGTCCGCTCGCCGACGTCGCGGGGATCGCCGATCAGGCCCGTCGCTCCACCTGCCAGGACGATGGGGCGGTTGCCCGCACGCTGGAATCGCTTGAGCGCGAGCAGAGGAACGAGATGGCCGGCATGCAGACTCGGCCCGGTCGGGTCGAATCCGGCATAGAGCGTGACCGGTCCGGCGTCGAGATCACGGCGCAGCACGTCCAGATCGGTTGATTGGGCAATGAGCCCGCGCCAGGTCAGTTCGTCGATGATGTTCTCAGTCACGCGTTCGATCATCCCATCTGCTCGCCGGCGGGCATCGCACGCGGGCTTCTCCGGTACGCGGACACGGCAGGCGACTCCGGAATCCAGAGGCGCCACGGACGGTCGGCGGCCGTGCTGACCCCGACCCGCGGACCACTGACCCAGCCGTCCGACTCGGCGACCTCCAGCCGAACCGGCGAGTCGGCGGCGAACAACGCCGCACCGTTCTCCGCGAGGGTCACGCCGGTCGCCGACCCGAGATTGCCGGGGCCGCGCGCCCAATCCGCTGGTCGGGTGACGCGCGGCCGGCGGGCCCGGACGGCCCCGCTCCCGCCCAGCACCTCACCCGCACGAAGGAGCACTCCACCCGCAGTCCCGACGGGTCCGTACGACACGTTCATGCAGAAATGCATGCCGTAACTGCGGTAGACGTACAGGTGGCCGGCGGGTCCGAACATCACCTCGTTCCGCGGTGTCCGCCCCCGGTACGAGTGGGATGCCGGATCCGGCCACGGGCCGTCCTTCTCCCCGCCGTACGCCTCCACCTCGACGATGCGGATGCGCACGTCGCCGACGATCAGTGTCGAACCGAGGACGATCTTCGCGGCGTCGACGGGTTCCGCCCGGGCAAGTCGATCGATGGTCACGCCCCGATTCTCCACACCGTTGACGTGGCCACCGAAACGGTCGCATAATTCATCAAGCAATGAATTCACCCTGTGATGAATTGAGGCACGCCATGAGCGGCAGCCCTGCGATCGACATTCGAGATCTGCGTGTACGGCGAGGGAAGAACGAAGTACTCCACAGCGTCGACCTCGAGGTCCCGAGCGGATCCATCACCGGCCTCCTCGGACCGTCGGGTTGCGGGAAGACCACCCTGATGCGCTGCGTGGTGGGTACCCAGATCGTGGAATCCGGGACGGTCACCGTGCTGGGCTCCCCCGCCGGTTCGGTGTCGTTACGGAGCCGCGTCGGTTACGTCACCCAGTCGCCCAGCGTGTATGCCGACCTCACGGTGAAGAAGAACGTCGCCTACTTCGCGGCGCTCTACGGTCAGCCGTCGAGCGCCGTCATCGAGGCCGTCGACGCGGTGGGGCTGACCCGCTTTGCAACACAGAAGGCGGCGGATCTGTCGGGAGGTCAGCTCGGACGGGTCTCCCTCGCCTGCGCCCTGGTGGCCCGCCCCGAACTCCTCGTCCTCGACGAACCGACGGTCGGACTCGATCCACTCCTGCGCGTCGAACTCTGGGAGCGATTCGAAGCTCTCGCCGACGCCGGCACCACCCTCCTCGTGTCGAGTCACGTCATGGACGAAGCGGAACATTGCGCGTCACTACTCCTCATGCGCGACGGCTACGTTCTCGCGCAGGTCTCCCCCAACGAACTCCGGGAGCAGACCGGTGAGACCAGCCTCGAAGACGCTTTCCTGAACCTCATTCGAGCATCACATGTCGGGAGCGAGAACTGATGAACATCACGATCTTCGCGGCCACCACCGGCCGGATCCTCGCGCAACTCCGCACGGATCACCGCACCGTCGCCATGATTCTGGTGGTGCCGAGTCTGCTGATGGTGCTGCTGTACTTCCTGTACCAGAACGTGCCGGCGCCGCCCGGTCAGCTGTCGCTGTTCGAGCGCGTCGCGATCACGATGCTCGGCATCCTCCCGTTCGTCGTGATGTTCCTCGTCACCTCGATCGCGATGCAACGCGAACGGACGTCGGGAACGCTCGAACGCCTGCTCACGACGCCGATGGGCAAACTCGACCTGCTCGGCGGCTACGCGGCTGCGTTCTCCACCGCCGCGGCCGCGCAAGCGGCACTCGCCTGCATCGTCTCGTTCGGATTCCTCGGCCTCACCACCGAGGGCAGCGTCACGTGGGTACTACTGATCGCCGTCCTGAACGCGATACTCGGCGTGGCGCTGGGCCTGCTGTGCAGCGCGTTCGCGCGCACCGAGTTCCAGGCGGTGCAGTTCATGCCGGTGGTCGTCGTACCCCAACTGTTCCTGTGCGGGCTGCTCGTTCCGCGCGATCAGCTCCCCACGTGGCTCGAGTGGATCAGCAACGTCCTCCCGCTCAGCTATGCCGTCAACGCGCTCCAGCAGGTCGCCACCCATCCCGGAGCGACGGGCGACATGTGGCGCGACCTGGCGGTGGTCACCGCCTTCGCGCTGCTCGCGCTGTCGCTGGGGGCCGCAACGCTGAGGCGCCGCACCCCATGACCGACCCCGCAACACCCGAAGAAGCGGCCCCCGCCCTGCGTACGGGACGCCGTCCGGGCAACCCGGACACGCGGTCGCGAATCCTGGTGACGGCCCGGAAACTGTTCGCACAGAACGGATTCGACAAGACGAGCGTGCGATCCGTGGCCGGCGGCGCCGGTGTCGACTCCGCCTTGGTCCACCACTACTTCGGCACCAAGCGTCAGCTGTTTCTCGCCTCCGTGGACATTCCCGTGGATCCGACGCAGGTGATCGCGCCGGTGCTCGACGGCCCCACCGACGAAATCGGACGCCATCTCGCGCGTGCCGTGCTCTCGGTGTGGGAGTCGCCGCACCGGCCGGCCGTCGTCGCGGCGTTCCGGTCCGCGATGTCGGGAGACGAACCCACTCTGATCCGCACGTTCCTGCTGGAGGTCGTGCTCCGGGACCTCGGTCCGCGGGTCGACGACCCGCCCGGGACCGGGATGCTCCGCATGCAGTTGGTGGCATCCCAGATGGCCGGTGTCCTGGTGACTCGGTATGTCCTCGAATTCGAGCCACTCGCGTCGCTGCCCGTCGACGACCTGATCGCGATCATCGCTCCGACGTTGCAGCGCTACCTCACCGGCGATCTGCCGATGTGATCAGTCCTCGCCGGCGGCCCGGGCCAGAAGCGTGGCGTGCTCGTCCTCGCCGACGTCCCGAGCCTCGTCGATGAGGAGGACGGGAATCCCGTTCTCGATGGGATACGCCCGCCGGAGCCGAGGGTTGTAGAGCAGCTCGTCTCCGACCAGCAGCAGAGGTCCCTTGTCCTGTGGGCACGCGAGAATGCCGAGCAGTGTCGGATCAATAACCACGGAAGTCCTCTCCAACCGTTCGGGTGAGCAGTGTCAGGTTACCGCGCGCCGGCAGGCACTCCGGCCGAGCCGTCCTGGAACTCCGCGGCGATCGCCTTCGTCAGCCGCTTGTACTGCTGCGAGCCCGGATCGAGGTACCACACACGAGTTCCCGGTTTCGGAAGCCCGGCGGCACTCAAGGCCTCGGCGTTCGGGCGGTAGGAGGACCCCAGCGGGATGTCCGCCACCACCTGGACGAGGTCGGGTCGCAGCGCGGGCGGAAGCTCGTCGAACGCCTGGGCGATTTCGGTAAGCCTCGGTGGCCGGCCCTCCCGCACAGTGAACGCCGCGACGGCCAGCGTCCGGCCACCCACCTCGACGCCATACGCGACCGCGAGATCGACGTGATCGACGGAGCCGAGCGCGTCGACGATCGGCTGCGTGAAGACGGGTCCTCGCGGTGTGGCGATCACGGTCTTCCTGTGATCGACCAGCCAGTAGTCCCCGTCGGCATCGCGGCGGAAGAGGTTCTCCGTCGGAATCCACGCGTCGCCCGCCGCGAAGATTCCCCGCATCGCTCCACCGGACATCTCCGCATGGACGCCGGCCCTGCCGAGAAGCAGACCCACCTCGTCGTCCAGGCATTCCCGGATGAATCCCTGCTGGTCCTCCAGCAGCCGGCCGGCGATCGGGTCGTAGGCGGCGAGACGCACCGCCGCACTCCCGGGAAGGGGGCGCCCCTTGGACCCGACCTTCGCGCCGGCTACGTTCGCGAGTACCACGTCGCCCTCCGTCGAGGCGTAGAACTCGAGGACCTTCGCCGGGGCGAACCGCTCGGTCGTGCGGCGCCACAACCCCTGCGGCATACCGGATCCGATGAACAGCCGGACGGGATGGCTGCCATCGAGCGCGAGGTTCTCCGCGTCGAGGATCTCGCGCATCATCGTCCACGTGTAGCTGACCACCGTCACGCCGTACCGGTGGACTTCCTCGGCGAACCGTTCCGGGTCGAGTCCGCGCGACAGCGCGATCCGGGAGCCACCCGTCACCGCGCCACCGATCGCGGCGAGCAGGCTCGACGAATGATGCAGCGGCGCAAGGCAGTACACGGTGTCACCGCGGTCGAGGTCGGCCGCGGAGGCCGTCCCGAACGCCGACAGCGCCCACCGGTAGTTGGTGATCTGCTTGGTCTCCCAGTGCCCGTTGGACTCGCTGCAGATGATGAACGCCAGTTCGCGCGCAAGACCGGGATCGGGCCGGTACCAGCCGGGAAGGGTCACGGTTCCGGGATCGATCTTCTCGAGATCCACGACGTCGGCCGAGGCGTGCACGTCGAGGTCACGCTGGGCGCCGCCGCCCAGTACCAGCACCTGCATGCCGGTCGCGATCGCCGCATCCAGATTCTCGGGGTCGGTGACGACGCGCTCGACGCCGTCGATGCGGAGAGCGGTATGGACCTCGCGGCCCGGCGGCAGGAGAACCGCGACGGCACCGAGACGGGACAGCGCGACGATGGCGGCGAGTGCACTCGGGCGCGTCTGCATCATGACGCCGACGTGCGAGGCGGGGCGGACACCGGCCTGGATCAGGCCACGCACCACGTTGTCGATCCGCTGGTTGACCGCCTCGTAGGTGTGGACGCGGTTGTCGAAGAGGAAGCACTCGCCGCCCGGCGCCTTCCGGCGTTGTTCGGCCAGCAGTCGGCTGAGCGAAATCTGGGTGTGCGGCTGGATCTGCCCGAGCCGTGCCAGCCGCGGCAGGGCGCGGGTGGCCTCGCCGGACAGCTCGACGGTTCCCCGCAGCGCGCCCGATGCGAAGTCGCTGATCCCCTTGCCGACACCGACACCGACCTCGGCGACCGAGGCAACGGTGTGGATGATGCGGTCGCTGATGGAGACTCCGGACTCGCTACCGAAGTGCTCGTCGTAGCGCATCAGATCGATGTCGGCGGGCCGCGCTCCGAGCCCCTCGTTCCACAGCACCCACTTGCCGGTCGTGGGCCACGTGTGGGTCGCCGCCGACGAACCGACCACGAGGCCGAAATGCCCCGCTCTCAAAGTCGATTCGTACACGTTCGCTCGTGGCGCGGCACGACGGATGCCGCGGACGGCCAACGGTTGACCGATGTCGTCGACCTCGCCGACGAACGCGAGGATGGGGCAGGTCAGTTCGGCGAGCGAGACCACCTGGTCCTTGATCACGAACCCGCCGGTCATCATGCGGTTGTGGACGATGAATTGGGTGAGCAGCTCGGCGACGGCCGGACCGGACCACGCCACCCAGCCGTCGGTTGCGAGGAATCGCCGCTGCTGCTCCCGCGGCAGGAGCGCTTCCCTGTCGTGCAACTGACGAAGGAAGTCGAGCCGCGACTTCAGGGTCTTGACGGGATCGAGGAGCTGAAAACCGGTGCGCGCCATCCACCCCGACACCGCGAGGCGGTTGAAGACGTGGTCGGCGAGGAAACCGGCGGCGTCGGTGGCGAAACCTGCGGGTATGCCGAACGGCAGCCCGGCGAGCGTGTCGACCGGACTGCCGAACGTGACCAGGCCGGCGATGTCGCGGCTTCGGCGATAGGCCGCCGCCTGGTACGCGAACATGCCGCCCTGCGAGTAGCCGGAGAGGTAGACGTCCCGGCCCGTGTGCGCCCGCACCTGGTCGATGATCTCGCTGATCGCGATGATGTGGTCGGCGAGAGTCCGATCCCAGCCCCCCTCTTCGGAATCCGGCGATCCGAAGTCGACCACCCACGGGTCGATCCCCATTCCGCGGAGGATGCCGACCGCCCCCTGATCCCGCGTGACGTCGTACACGTCGGCCGACATCATCATCGGCGGAATCAGGACGATCGGGGGCCCGGCGTCGGCGGGGTCCGTGTCGGGGAAATACCGCCGCAGCCGATACATAGGCGCGCGTTCGACCACCTCGAACGGCGAAGTGGTGAGGTCTGTCTCGAGTCCACCGAGACGGACCACCTCCAACCCGTTCTGCGCCGTCGCCACCACGCGACGGATCGGGCCCATCACCGTTTCGGTATTCAATCCCACGAATACTCTCCCAGACTCTCGCTCCGCGACGCAGTTCGCACTGCCGCCCGCCCTCACCCTACTGCGCTCGACGCGTCACAAAGCCCTGATCCGGGCCGTCCGGCACCGGTGTCATCGACACCATTCGCGCAGCGACTCCGACAACCCGCGGACCCCGCCCAACTGTTCGGCGACACGGATACCGGCCGTACCGCCGCGGGCGTTACGCGAGGCGATCGAGCCCTCGACGGTGAGCACCTCGCGCACGTCCGGAGTGAGCGCCGCGTCGACCCCGGCGAGTTCCTCGTCGGTGAGGTCCTCGAGCCCTGCACCCCGCGCCTCGGCGACGCGGACACACGCCCCCGCCGCCTCGTGCGCAACCCGGAACGGGACCCCCTGCCGCACGAGCCACTCGGCGATGTCGGTAGCCAGCGTGAACCCTGCCGGCGCCAGTTCCGCCATTCGGTCCGTGTGGAATTCGAGGGTGGAGACGAGCCCGGTGATCGCCGGGAGCAGCAACTCGAGCTGCGCTACGGAATCGAAGACCGGCTCCTTGTCCTCCTGCAGATCCCGGTTGTACGCGAGCGGCTGCGCCTTCAGGGTCGCCAGCAGGCCGGTCAGGTTGCCGATCAGCCGACCCGACTTGCCGCGGGTGAGTTCGGACACGTCGGGGTTCTTCTTCTGCGGCATGATCGACGAGCCGGTCGACCAGGCGTCGGCGAGCGTGATGTACCCGAATTCCGGGGTGCTCCAGAGGATGACCTCCTCGGCCATCCGCGACAGGTCGACGCCGATCATCGCGAGGACGAACGCCGCCTCGGCCGCGAAATCCCGCGACGACGTGGCGTCGATGGAGTTCTCGGCCGAAGAATCGAACGCAAGCTCCGCGGCGATGGCCTCGGGATCGAGCCCCAGGGACGAGCCGGCCAGCGCGCCGGAACCGTACGGCGACACGGCCGCTCGCACGTCGAAGTCCCGCAACCGCTGTACGTCACGGAGCAACGGGTGCGTGTGCGCCAGCAGATGATGCGCGAGCAGAACCGGCTGCGCCGCCTGCAGGTGCGTCTTGCCCGGCATCACCGCCGACGGGTGCGCCGCCGCCTGCGTCGCGAGAGCGTCGACGACGTCGAGAACGCCCTCCGCAACCCGGCGGACCGCATCCCGCAGCCACATCCGGAACAGCGTCGCCACCTGGTCGTTGCGCGATCGCCCGGCACGCAGGCGACCCCCGACCTCCGGACCGACCCGATCGATCAGGCCACGCTCGAGTGCCCCGTGCACGTCCTCGTCGGATTCGCTCGGGACGAAGTCACCGCTCGCGACGTCGGCCGCGAGCCGGCCGAGACCGTCGAGCATCGTCGCCAGATCGTCGTCACCGAGCAGGCCGGCCTTGTGCAGCACCCGGGCGTGCGCCTGGGACGCGCGCACGTCGTAGGGCGCCAGCACCCAGTCGAAGTGGGTGGACTTGCTCAGCGCCGCCATGGCGGCCGCCGGTCCGGACTCGAACCGGCCGCCCCACAGGGCGCCGGTCACGGTCGCACCCTGACGAGGCGCACCTTCGTTGGTGCCGTGAGCACTCATGCCTAGAGGCCCAGATCGCGCTTCGCCGCGACCTTCGAGGACAACCCGTGGATCTGCACGAATCCCTTGGCGTAGGACTGGTCGAACGTGTCGCCCTCGTCGTAAGTGGCCAGGTTGAAGTCGTACAGCGACTCGTTGCTGCGTCGGCCGTTGACGATGATCGCACCCCCGTGCAGCACCAGCCGGATGTCGCCGGAGACGCGTTCCTGGGTCTTCTCGATGAACGTGTCCAGTGCGACCTTCAGCGGCGAGAACCACAGGCCGTCGTACACCAGCTCGCTCCAGCGCTGCTCGGTCTGCCGCTTGTAGCGGCCGAGTTCGCGTTCCTGCGTGACGTGCTCGAGTTCCTGGTGGGCGTTGATCAGCACCATCGCGCCGGGGGCCTCGTAGATCTCACGGCTCTTGATGCCGACGAGACGGTCCTCGACGACGTCGAGACGGCCGACGCCCTGGGCGCCGGCGCGGCGGTTGAGTTCCTGGATGGCTTCGAGGACGGTGACCGGCTTGCCGTCGATCGCGACCGGGCGGCCCGCCTCGAAGCTGATGATCAGCTCGTCCGGGGCCTGCCAGTTGACGGTCGGATCCTGGGTGTAGTCGTAGACGTCCTTGGTCGGCGCGTTCCACAGGTCCTCGAGGAACCCGGTCTCGACGGCGCGTCCCCACACGTTCTGGTCGATCGAGAACGGCGACTTCTTGGAGACGCTGATCGGGATCTCGTTCTCCTCGGCGAACGCGATCGCCTTCTCGCGGGTCCACGCGTAGTCACGGACCGGCGCGATCACGTCGAGGTCGGGGGCGAGCGACCCGAAGCCGACCTCGAACCGAACCTGGTCGTTGCCCTTGCCGGTGCAGCCGTGCGCAACCGTGGTGCCGCCGTGGGCCCGGGCCGCCTCGACGAGGTGCTTGACGATCAGCGGTCGGCTGATGGCCGACACCAGCGGGTAGCGGTCCATGTACAGGGCGTTGGCCTGGATGGTCGGCAGGCAGTATTCGTCGGCGAACTCGTCGCGCGCATCGACCACGACCGATTCGACCGCACCGCAGTCGAGTGCACGCTGACGCACGACCTCCATGTCCTCGCCGCCCTGGCCGAGATCGATGGCGACAGCAACAACTTCCTTGCCCGTCTCCTTGCCGATCCAGCTGATGGCGACTGAGGTGTCCAGCCCGCCCGAGTAGGCGAGTACGACGCGATCGGCCATGGTCCTTGTGCTCCTTAGGTTGAAGATCTGTAGAGATGATTCAGTTGTCAGGCGAGGGATTCGATCTTGGCCGCGAGTTCCGCCCCGCTCAGCGGCTCACGTGCCACCACGAGAACGGTGTCATCCCCCGCGATGGTTCCCACGACGTCAGGTAATGATGCCCGATCGAGTGCACTCGCCAGATAGTGCGCTGCCCCCGGAGGAGTTCGCAGCACCGCCATGTTGCCACTGGAGTCGGTCGACACCAGTAACTCCCCCAGCAACCGAGACAGCCGGTCGGTTCCGCCGGAGACCCCGCGGACGGGATTTCCGTCCTCGGGCACCACGTACACGCCGGCGCCGCCGTCCGCGGCGCGGAGCTTCACGGCACCCAATTCCTCGAGGTCACGCGACAGCGTGGCCTGCGTGGCATCGATGCCTTCGGCCGCGAGCAGTGCCGCGAGTTCCGTCTGACTGCGGACGGGATTGTTCGACAGGATCGCGACGATGCGCGCCTGCCGTCCTGCCCGGGTCGGTGCCGTCGCCGGGTTCGCGGCGCGCGGACTCTGCGGCTGAGCCGCACCGGGACTCTGCGGCTGAGCAGTCACGGACGGTCACCGGTTCGTTGTGCGAGCAGCCACACCAGCAGCGCCTTCTGCGCATGGAGGCGATTCTCCGCCTCGTCCCAGACGACGCTCTGCGGTCCGTCGAGAACCTCGTCGGTGATCTCCTCGCCGCGGTGGGCGGGCAGGCAGTGCAGGACCACCGCGTCGGCGTCGGCCTTCGCGAGCAGTGCGGCGTTGATCTGGAAGGGACGGAACGGACCGACCCGGTCGAGTCCGTCGTTCTCCTGACCCATCGACGTCCAGGTGTCGGTCACGAGCGCGTCCGCGCCGACGACCGACGCCTGCGGGTCGTCGGTGAGGGTGATGGTCGCGCCGGTCTCCGCTGCCCGCGTCCGGGCGGCCTCGACCACCCACGGCAGGGGTGCGAACCCCTCGGGGCTGGCGATGGTCACGTGGACGCCTGCGGTCACACCACCCAGCATCAGCGAGTGCGCCATGTTGTTGGCGCCGTCGCCGAGGTAGGTGAGCTTCAGCCCCGTCAGCGATCCCTTCCGCTCCGCGAGCGTCTGCAGGTCCGCCAGGACCTGGCACGGGTGGAATTCGTCCGACAGCGCATTGACGATCGGCACGCTCGCGCCGGAGGCCATCGCCTCGAGCCGCTTCTGCCCGAACGTGCGCCACACCACCGCGTCGACGTACCGGGACAGGACGCGACCGGTGTCCTGCAGCGTCTCCTCCCGGCCGAGCTGGGTGCTGCGCCCGTCGACGACGATCGCGTGCCCGCCGAGTTGCGCGATACCCATCTCGAACGAGAACCGCGTGCGCGTCGAGTTCTTCTCGAAGATCACGCCGACGCCGCGGGGTCCTTCGAGCGGGCGTTCGGCGAACGGGGCCTTCTTCAGTCGGGCGGCGAGCTCGAGGACCTCGGCCTGCTGCGCAGGGGTGAGATCGTCGTCCCGGAGAAAGTGCTTCATGTCCGTCGTCACTGCTTTCCCGGCTGAGCGGCCGATTGCGCGTTGTCGAGAATCGCGGGCAGCGCCGCGACGAAGGTGTCGGCCTGCTCGTCCGTCAGGACCAGCGGCGGAGCCAGCCGCACGACACCCGGTTGTGCGGCGTTGACCAGGTATCCGGCCTCGCGCGCGGAGTTCTCCACCGCGGGGGCCACGTCCTCGGTGAGGACGATGCCGAGCAGCAGTCCGGCGCCCCGGACGTGGTCGACGAGCGGATGGCCGAGGCCCTCGATGCCGGCCGACAGCGACTTGCCGAGCGTGTCGGCGCGGGAGATGAGGTCGTCCTCGGCGATCGTCCGCAACACGGCGAGGGCTGCCGACGCGCAGACGGGGTTCCCGCCGAATGTGGTGCCGTGCTTGCCCGGGCCGAAGAGGTCTGCGGCCGCACCGGTCGCGATGCACGCACCGATCGGCATCCCGCCGCCGAGACCCTTCGCGAGGGTCATGACGTCGGGGACGATCCCGACCGACTGATGCGCGTAGAACCAGCCCGTGCGGCCGATCCCGGTCTGCACCTCGTCGAGCACGAGCAGCGCACCACGATCGGCGGTGATCTGCCGTGCGCCCACGAGGTACCCCTCCGGCGGAACGACGACACCCCCCTCGCCCATCATCGGCTCCAGGAACACGGCCGCGGTGTCGGCGTCGACGGCACGGTCGAGAGCGTCGAGGTCGCCGTACGGGATGTGCTCGACACCCGGGGGCATCGGCTCGAACGGCAGGCGCTTGGCGGCCTGCCCGGTGAGCGCGAGAGCGCCCATCGTCCGGCCGTGGAAGGAGTTCTCGGCCGCGATGATCTTCGATCGGCCCGTGGCCCGCGCGAGCTTGAAGGCCGCCTCGTTGGCCTCCGTCCCGGAATTGCAGAAGAAGACGCGTCCGGGGGCACCCAGGTGGGAGAGCAGCTTCTCGGCGAGTTCGATTGCCGGTTCGCTGGCGTACAGGTTGGACACGTGCCCGAGGGTCGACAGCTGCGCCGTGACGGCCTCGATGATGGCCGGGTGAGCGTGTCCGAGGATGTTGACGGCGATGCCCGCGAGGAAGTCGACGTACTCCTTGCCGTCGGCGTCGGTGAGCACCGCGCCCTGACCGCGCGTCAGGGCCACCCGGGGGACGCCGTACGTGTTCATCAGAGCGCCGGACCAGCGCTGCTGGAGTTCCGGGGTTCCGGTCATGGGGCTACTCCCTCGGTAGGTGACGTCGGGCCGGGCGTGACCATCGTGCCGATGCCCTCGCCCGTGAACAGTTCGAGCAGAACGGAATGCGCGACGCGGCCGTCGATGACGTGCGCGGTGGGCACTCCGCCGCGGACCGCGCGCAAGCACGCCTCCATCTTGGGCACCATGCCGGCGTCGAGGCTCGGGAGCAGTTGAGCGAGCGCGTCCACGTCGATCTCGGTGGCCAGCGAATCGCGATCCGGCCAATTCGTGTACAGCCCTTCGACATCCGTGAGGACCACGAGCTTCTCGGCGCCGATCGCCTCGGCGAGCGCGGCGGCGGCGGTGTCCGCGTTGATGTTGTGCACCACACCGTCCGAGTCGGGGGCGATGGTGGACACCACCGGTATTCGGCCCGCGCGGATCAGGTCGAGGACGGCCTCCGGGTTCACGGTCGTCACGTCGCCGACGAGGCCGATGTCGGTCGGCGTGCCCTCGACCATCACCGTGCGCTTGGTGGCGGTGAAGAGGTGCGCGTCCTCACCGGAGATGCCGACGGCATACGGTCCGTGCGCGTTGATCAGCCCGACCAGTTCGCGGCCGACCTGGCCGAACAGCACCATCCGGACCACGTCCATCACCTCGGGGGTGGTGACGCGGAAGCCGCCCTTGAATTCCCCTGTCATGCCGAGCTTTCCGAGCATGGCATTGATCTGGGGGCCGCCGCCGTGCACGACGACCGGTTGAATGCCGACCGTCCGCAGAAACGCCATGTCGGCGGCGAACGCCGTCTTCAGCGCGTCGTCGACCATCGCGTTGCCGCCGTACTTCACGACGACGACCTTGTCGCGGAACTGTTGCAGCCACGGCAGCGCCTCCGCCAGAACGTGCGCCTTCTGGTGATCGGTGATGCCGATGAGCGCCTCACTGGTCGCCGTCATGACGAATACGCCGAGTTCTCTTCGACATACGCGTGCGAGAGGTCGGTGGTCCGGATGGTCACCGCGTGCTCGCCCAGCCCGAGGTCGATGTCGAGCGCGATGTCCATGTCGCTCAGGTCCACGTCCCGCGCGCCCGGTGCACCGACGCCGTCGATGCACACCGGCGCGCCGTTGAACGACACCGAGATCCTGTCGGGGTCCAGTTCGATCGGCGCGATGCCGATCGCGGCCAGTACCCGGCCCCAGTTGGGGTCGGAGCCGAACAGTGCCGTCTTGACGAGGCTGTCCCGGGCCACCGTCCGGGCGCCGATCAGGGCGTCGTCCTCGCTGACCGCGCCGCGGACCGTGACCCGCACCCGCTTGGTGACGCCCTCCGCGTCGGCCATCATCTGGTCTGCCAGATCGTCGCAGACGGCCGTCACGGCCGCATCCAATTCTTCCTGGGTCGGTGTCACGTTGCTCGCACCGGACGCGAGCAGCAGCACCGTGTCATTGGTCGAGGTGGCTCCGTCGACGTCCAGTCGATCGAACGTCACCCGGGTGGCGGCACGCAGCGCGGCGTCGAGTTGCGCCGCCGTCGCCACGGCGTCGGTGGTCACGACACACAGCATGGTCGCCAGCGACGGTGCCAGCATCCCGGCGCCCTTCGCCATCCCGCCCACGTTCCATTTGCCCGCGTGGTGCAGGGCGGCCTGTTTCGGCACCGTGTCGGTGGTCATGATCGCGTAGGCCGCGTCGGTTCCGCCCGAGATTCCCCCGGCGAGTTCGTGCACCGCCTCCGTCACGCCCGCCAGGACCTTGTCCATGGGCAGGCGGTCGCCGATGAGCCCCGTCGAACACACCGCGACCTCGACGGCGCCGGTCTCGGTGCCCCAATTGCTCAGCGCCGACGCCACTTCCTCGGCCGTCTTGTGCGAGTCCTGGAATCCGCCGGCACCGGTGCACGCATTGGCCCCACCGGAATTGAGCACCACCGCGCGCAGCCTGCCGGTCGTGAGCACCTGCTGCGACCACAACACGGGGGCAGCCTTCACCTTGTTCGCGGTGAAGACGCCGGCGGCCGCGAGCTCGGGTCCCTCGTTGACGACGAGGGCCAGGTCGGCGTTGCCGTTCGCCTTGATTCCCGCCTTGATCCCGGCCGCACGGAAGCCCGCGGGCCCCGACACTCCCTGGCTTCGGACCAGGGTGCCGCCGGCAACCTCCCGGGTCGGGTGCGTATCGATCGTGCTGTCACTGCTCACGGGGCAACTCCCACTGTCGAGAGACCGGCGGTCTCGGGTAGGCCAAGCGCAAGATTCATCGATTGCACCGCTCCCCCGGCGGTGCCCTTCGCGAGGTTGTCGATCACTGCGATCACGACGATCTGACCGGCGTCCGCGTCGACCGTCACCGCGATCTGGACCGCGTTCGATCCGACCACCGCGCCCGTCTGCGGCAGCACGCCCTGGGGCAGCACGTGCACGAACGGCTCGTCCGCATAAGCTTTTTCGTAGATCGCGCGCACTTCGTCCTCGGACGCGGTGGTGGCCGCGGTGCACGTGGCGAGAATGCCGCGCGGCATCGGCGCGAGCACGGGGGTGAACGACACCGTGACGCGCTCACCGGCGAGTTCGGAGAGATTCTGGATGATCTCCGGCGTGTGGCGGTGCACGCCGCCGACACCGTAGGCGCGGACCGAACCCATCACCTCGGAACCGAGCAGATCGGCCTTGGGCGCGCGCCCTGCACCGGAGGCGCCGGTGACGGCGACGATCGTGACCCGCGGTTCGACGACACCCGCCGCGACCGCCGGCGCCATCGCCAGGCTGGACACCGTCGGGAAGCACCCGGGGACGGCGATACGCGTGGCACCGGCCAACTTCTCCCGGGCGCCGGGGAGTTCCGGAAGTCCGTACGGCCAGCTACCCGCGTGTGGGCTCTTGTAGTACCGCTCCCAGTCCTCCGCATTCGTCAACCGGAAATCGGCGCCGCAGTCGATGATGACCGTGGACTCGGGCAGCGACTTCGCGTACTGCGCCGAATTGCCGTGCGGCAGACCGAGAAACACGACGTCGTGCCCGGCGAGGGTCTCGACGGTGGTGTCCTCGAGCACCCGGTCGGCGAGGGGCAGCAGGTGCGGATGATGTGAGCCCAGCGTCGATCCGGCGTTGCCGCCGGCGGTGAGCGCGCCGATGACGAGCGAGCCGTCGGCATACGACGGGTGCCCCAGTAGCAGGCGCAGCACTTCGCCACCGGCGTATCCGCTCGCGCCGGCGACGGCGATCCTGATCGGTTTTCCCGCGTGCTCAGTCATACGATTGATTATGCATCATCATGCAAGCTAATACACAAGGTGGTCGCCCGAGAGGGCGAAATCCGCGGTCACTGCTTGCCGAGCGACCGCCGGATCTCGTCGAGTTTGGCCTTGCCCGCCTTCTCCCGCGCTTCCCACGCCTCGTCCAGCGACTGCCCCGACGGACTGTCGTGCGCCAATTCGGAGGATCCCATCGCCGTCCCGAACCGTCCCTCGATCCGGTCACGCACACGATCGAAGGTCGGGACCCCGCCCGCGGTGTAGTCCGGCTCGGGCACCCCGGGCGCGAAATGCGGCACGACCTCCGCCGTCACCGGTTCACCCGGCGGCACCGCGGCACCGACGTCGACGGCCGCGAGGAGCGCGCCGAGACCCGGACGACCTGCGGCGACCGCCCGCACCACCTCGAGGAACTCCGCGTCGGTCAACTGACTCGCCGCTGCCACGACGTCGCGCACTTCGGTCATCGCACTGCTCCTCACCGCCTCGGGCCCACCACCCAGGCTACGGGTCAGCTGCGCAGTTCGGCACCCACCGCGGCAGACGCGGCGGCGACGGCGGCATCGCGGGCGGCGCTCGCCTCGTCCTCGGTCAGCGTGCGATCGACGCCGCGGAAGCGCAGCGCGAACGCCAGCGACTTCCGGCCGTCCCCGACCTGTTCGCCCTCGAACACGTCGAACAGCCGGATGTCCTCGAGAAGGTCGCCGCCGCCCGACCGTAGGGCCGCCTGGACCTCGGCGGCGGGTACCGCGGTGTCGACCACGACCGCCACGTCCTGCAGAACCGCCGGGAACGGCGAAACCTTCGGAGCGGGCAGATTCTCTCGCAGGGGCAGTGCGTCGACGTCGATCTCCACGGCACACGTCCGCGGAGGAAGTCCGGACCGCTCGAGCACGGCCGGATGCAGCTCGCCCGCGTGTCCGACGACGACGCCGTCGACGAGAAGTTCCGCGCCGCGGCCCGGGTGCCACGGCAGGTACTGCGTGGCACGGAACTCCAGTTCGACCCCGGCCGCAGCCGCGATCGTCCGGGCGGCCGCGAATGCGTCGGTGGCGTCCGCGACCCGGCCCGGCCCCCACGGACCGCTCGGTTCGCGCTGACCGGCGAGTACCGCCGCCACGTGCACCGGCTGGTCCGGCAGCGACCGCAGCAGCGTCGTGATCTGCTCGTCGGTCGGGCGCCGGTCCACCGCAAGCGCCTCGACCGCCTTGGTGTCGGGGCCCGGCAGCACGACCTGCGCGATGCCGAACAGCGACAGATCGCGCTGGCCACGAGAGACGTTGCGGGCGAGGACCTCGAGAAGTCCGGGCAGCAGAGTGGTCGGCAGCTCCGGACGATCCGTTTCGAGTGGATTGAGCACCTTGCTGGTGGCCCGGCGCGGATCGTCGGCGTCCAGCCCCCACGTGTCGAAGACCGCGGTGGGCAGGAATACAGGGGGAAGGATCTCGACGTACCCCGAGAACGCGAGGGCCCGGCCCACTGCGCGCCGGCGGCGCTGCGCGGGCGTCAACCCGCGACCCGCCGGTGCGGCGGGCAGGACCGACGGAATCTTCTCGAGACCCTCGAGGCGCAGCACCTCCTCCACCAGATCGGCGGGCTGCACCAGGTCGGGACGCCACGACGGCGGACCGGCGACGAGCTGGCCATGACCCGTGTCGCTGACACCGACCTCGACGTTGCAACCGATCTGCGTCAGCCTGCGCGCCGACGTGCCGTTGGGGTAGTCGACCCCCGCCACGCGGTCGGGAAGGTCGATGTCCATGTGGATGGGCGCGTGCGGGGTGACCTCACCGATGTCGGTGAGCACCGGCTCGACCCGGCCGCCGGCGATGTCCACGAGCAGCGACGCCGCCCGGTCCAGCGCCGCCACCGGAATCTCCGGGTCGACCTCGCGCTCGAAACGCTTGCTCGCCTCACTCGACAGCTTGTGCCTGCGCGCGGTCTTGAACACCGCGAGCGGATCCCACGTGGCCGCCTCGAGCAGGATGTCGGTGGTGTCCGACCCGACCTCGGTGGATGCGCCGCCCATGACACCAGCCAGCGACACGACACCCGAATCGTCGGCGATCACGACGTCCTCGGGGTCGAGGACGCGCTCGGCCTCGTCCAGAGTCGTCAGCTTCTCCCCCGCCACCGCACGCCGCACCACGAGCTCACCGCTGATCTTCGCGGCATCGAACGCATGCAACGGCTGGCCCAGTTCGAGCAGCACGTAGTTGGTGACGTCGACGGCCGGCGAGATCGGGCGGACACCCGACAGCAGCAACCGACGCTGCAGCCACCAGGGGCTGACCGCCTTCGGATCGATACCGGTGACCCGACGGGCGACGAACCGCCGTGCCTTCGAGTCGGATTCGACGCGGATCGGCCACGCCTCCCCCTCCGCGGGGTACCGCGCCACCGACGCCGGGTCGGCGAAGTCGAGGTCGAAGCCGCACGCCAGTTCACGCGTGAGCCCGCGCACCGAGAAGCAGTAACCGCGGTCCGGGGTGATGTTGAGCTCGATGACGGTGTCGTGCAGACCCATCAACTCGTTGGCGTCGGCGCCCGGGAGTGCGGTTCCCGGTTCGAGAACGAGAATTCCCGAATGATCCTTGCCGATGCCGAGTTCGGCGACCGAGCAGATCATCCCGTCGGAGACCTGGCCGTACGTCTTGCGGGACGCGATGGCGAAACCACCGGGAAGGACAGCGCCCGGCAGAGCCACGACGACGAGATCGCCCTCGGCGAAGTTCCGGGCACCGCACACGATGCCCTGCGGCTCGGACGCCCCCACGTCGACCTTGCAGAACCGGATCGGCTTCTTGAATTCGGTGAGCTCGGTGATCTCGAGAACCCGTCCGACCACCAGCGGGCCGTCGACGGGCTCGAGCCGGTCGACTTCCTCGACCTCGAGCCCGACCCGGACGAAACCTGCGTCCAGCTCCTCCGCGGTGACGTCCCAGTCCGGGGTGGCACGCTGCAGGATCTCGGTCAGCCAGGATTGCGCTACTCGCACGTCTGCTCAGCTCTCTCGTTCGTGAAAATGTCGTGACTGTGGTGGACGGGATCCGGGTGACGCCCGGTCAGCCCTGAACCCCGAAGGGCAGCGTGAATCGCACGTCGCCCTCGACGATGTCGCGCATGTCGGGAATCCCGTTCCGGAACTGGAGCGTGCGCTCGAGCCCCATGCCGAACGCGAACCCCGTGTACACGTCCGGGTCGATTCCGGAGGCGCGCAGCACATTCGGGTTGACCATGCCGCAGCCGCCCCACTCGACCCAGCCCGCGCCGCCCTTCTTGTTCGGGAACCAGACGTCCACCTCGGCGGACGGTTCGGTGAAGGGGAAGTAGTTAGGTCGCATCCGGGTGCGGGTCTCGGGACCGAACAGTGCGCGGGCGAACGCGTCGAGCGTGCCGCGCAGATGCGCCATCGTGAGGCCCTTGTCGACGGCGAGCCCCTCCACCTGGGAGAAGACCGGGGTGTGCGTCGCGTCGAGTTCGTCGGTGCGGAACGTCCGCCCGGGGCACACCACGTAGATCGGCACCTCGCGCGACAGCATCGTGCGCACCTGCACCGGCGACGTGTGCGTGCGCAGCACCTGGCGCGAGCCCTCGGGCGCGAGGTGGAACGTGTCCTGCATGGTGCGCGCGGGGTGGTCCGGCAGGAAGTTGAGCGCGTCGAAATTGAAGTGCTCGGTCTCGACCTCCGGGCCCTCGGCGACCTCCCAGCCCATGGCCACGAACACGTCCTCGACCTGCTCGGAGATGATGCGGATCGGATGGCGGGCACCGACCGGCTGACGCTGCGACGGCAGTGTCACGTCGATGGACTCGGCCACGAGGACGGCGGCGTCGCGCTCGGCGAGCAGGACGGCGCGACGCTCGTCGAACGCCGCACTGATCCGGGTGCGCGCGACATTCACACGCTTGCCCGCGTCGGCCTTCTCCTTGCCCGGGAGGGCTCCGAGTCCGCGGCGGGCGAGAGCGATCGGCGACTTGTCACCCATGTGTTCGACCTTGGCCTTCGCCAGGTCGTCGAGATCCACCGCCGAAGCGAACGCCTTCTCGGCGCTCTCCGCTGCCGCAGTCAGAGCGTCTTCGGTGAGCGCGCTCGGATCGACCGCGTTGCCTTCGACCCCCGTGGAGGCAGCGCCCTCTTTTTTAGCCACGACCGGTGCCACTCCTTAAGTTCTTTCGATCAACAATCACGACGAAACCGAAACAGCTCGCCGTCAAATCTTATGCGATCCGATTTTCGCCGTTTCAGCTGTCGGTTCGGCTGCGGTTCTGGATCCGCGCACTCGAATACAGGCAGATCGACGCCGCCGTCGCCAGGTTGAGGCTCTCGGCACGACCGTGGATCGGAATCCGCACGCGGTGGTCCGCGCGCGCCGAGGTTGCCGCGTCGAGACCGTGAGCCTCGTTGCCGAACAGCCACGCCGTGGGGCGGGCCAGCAGTTCGTCGGCGTCGTCGAGATCGACTTCGCCATCTGCGGCCGTGGCGAGCAACTGGATTCCGGCCGCGCGGATGCTGTCGAGCACCGCGGTGGTGTCTCGCTCACGCACCACCGGAAGGTGGAACAGGCTGCCCGCGGATGCCCGGACGCACTTGCCGTTGTGCGGGTCGACACTGTCGCCCGCGAGGATCGCGGCGTCCGCACCCACCGCGTCCGCGACCCGGATGACGGTTCCCGCGTTCCCCGGTTCCGCGACCGCGACCGGAACCGCGAGCAGCCGCGTTCCGGGTCCAACCGCCTCGGCGAGCGGTACGTCGAGGAGATCGCACACCGCGACGAGACCCGGTGGTGTCACCGTGTCGCTCAGTGCTCGAACCGCCCGGTCCGTCACCAGCGACGTCCGGACCCCCGCCGCGTGCGCCCGGTCGATCAACCGGGCATACCGACGTTCCGCGTCCTCGGTGTAGAAGAGGTCGTGCACGCCCCTCGTGTCGAGCGCCTCGCCGACGGAGTTCTCGCCCTCCACCAGGAAACGTCCCACCTTGCGGCGTTCCGCCGTGCGCAGCAGCTTGACAGCAGAAACGACCCGCGGGGTTCGCTCGGTGAGCGGGTCCACGGGTCGTTTCCGGGGTGTCAGAGGCCGGGGTGCGAGACTCAGGCCGCTTCTCCGGCAGGAGCGTTCACGTCAGCCGGGAGCGCCGCCTTGGCCAGTGCCACGAGGCCGGCGAATGCCGCCGCGTCGGACACGGCCAGCTCGGCCAGGTTCTTGCGGTCGACCTCGATCTCGGCCAGACGCAGACCCTGGATCAGGCGGTTGTACGTGATGTCGTTCGCCCGTGCAGCAGCGTTGATACGCGTGATCCACAGCTTGCGGAAGTCGCCCTTGCGCGCACGGCGGTCACGGTAGGCGTAGGTCAGCGAGTGGAGCTGCTGTTCCTTCGCCTTGCGGTACAGGCGCGAGCGCTGTCCGCGGTAGCCGCTGGAGGCTTCGAGAATCGAACGACGCTTCTTCTGGGCGTTTACCGCCCTCTTTACGCGTGCCACTGAAAAATCCTGTCAATCTTGGGGCGGTGAGCTGCCCCGGGTGGTCAGTAAAAGGGGTGTCGACTCAGATGTCGAGCAGGCGCTTGATGCGAGGAGTGTCAGCCTTGCTGACGACAGCCACGCCATCGAGGCGACGGGTCACCTTCGTGGCCTTGTGCTCGAGCAGGTGGCGGCGACCGGCCTTCTGGCGCAGGATCTTTCCGCTGCCGGACACCTTGAATCGCTTCGCGGTGCCGCTGTGGGTCTTCGACTTGGGCATGGAGTCCTCAGTTCTCTGTATCCGGACCATTGATCCGGGTCGTGCTGGTGTGGTCGGACTAGCTGGTCGGCGCTTCGCCGGGCGCCTGCTCCGCAGGTGTCGCCGGAGCCTGTGCCGGTTCGGCAGGCGCCGGAGCAGCCCGCTGCGCCGGCGGCGCCGCGGCGCTCTCCTGCGCCTTCACCCGGGTCTTCGCGCCCTTGTGCGGAGCGAGCACCATCGTCATGTTTCGACCGTCCTGCTTGGCGGACGTCTCCACGAACCCGAGATCCGCGACGTCTGCACCGAGACGCTGCAGCAGTCGGAATCCGAGTTCCGGACGCGACTGCTCACGTCCGCGGAACATGATCGTGACCTTGACCTTGGATCCGGCTTCGAGGAAGCGGACGACATTGCGCTTCTTCGTCTCGTAGTCGTGATCGTCGATCTTGGGGCGGAGCTTCTGCTCCTTGATGACCGTGAGCTGCTGGTTCTTGCGCGACTCACGCGCCTTCTGCGCGGCCTCGTACTTGAACTTGCCGTAGTCCATGATCTTGCAGACCGGCGGGCGAGCGTCGGGGGCCACCTCGACCAGGTCGAGATCGGCCTCGAGGGCCAAGCGGAGTGCATCTTCAACACGCACGATGCCAACCTGTTCACCTCCGGGTCCGACGAGGCGGACCTCGGGAACTCGGATGCGATCGTTGATGCGGGTCTCAGTGCTGATGGGGCCTCCTAGGTTGAACGGTCTTGTCTCGAGACCGCCAGCAGCCCGTACGCCCGGATTCCCAACAAAAAAGCCCCGCTGCGGTGAATCCTTCTCACCATGCGGGGCCCGATGTCGACCGATCAGACGAACTCACGGCTCACGCCGATCTGCCATCTCCTCACACTCGAGGAACTCGAGCCGAGTAGCCTCGGACCGAGCGACCGGACCACTGAGCTGCAGTTTTACCTGCCGCGCAGAGGTGGGAGTCGGACTCCACTTGCTGCCCCCGACAAATCCGAAGGCGGTCGTTGCGTCAAGGGTAACATTTGCGCACGTCGTGAGCTAATCGATACCGGGACGTTGCGCCCCACGCCCACCTGGCCGACATCATCCCGGCCGCTGGTGGAATCCTCTAGGGCATGACGGACAACATCGATCACACCCCGAACGACGGCACCCCGCATGGCGGCGATCAGAACACCGACGTCCGGGAACTGGCCGACGTGCCCTCGGTCGAGGTCATCAGCCGCGCCGCGGTCATGCTCATGAGTTCGGCCGCCGAGAAGCTCGGCCTGTCCGACCCCGATCCCGAGTCCAGCCCGCACCTCGACCTCGACGAGGCCCGGCGGGTCATCACCGCCCTCGCCGGGTTGGTGACCGCGTCCATCGAATACCTCGGACCGCATGCCGGACCGATCCGCGAAGGCCTCCAGGCGCTGCAGCGGGCGTTCCGCGAAGCGTCGTCACACCCCGACGAGCCCGGCAAGGGCCCGGGAGAGAAGTACACCGGCCCCGTCTACTGAGATGGCGAGACGCAACAAGACCGCGCGGACGCCGGCCGACGTCGACGAATTCCTCGCCACCGTCGCCGACCCGGTCAAGCGCTCCGACAGCGCGCGACTGGTGGAACTGCTCACCGCCGCGAGCGGTGAACCGCCCGCGATGTGGGGCACGAGCATCGTCGGATTCGGATCCCGTCACTACCGGTACGCCAGCGGCCACGAGGGCGATACCGCCCTGATCGGCTTCTCGCCCCGGGCCGCGGCGCTCACCCTCTACCTCTCGCTCGACTTCACCGAGCACGAGGCCGAACTCGCCGCACTCGGCACGCACAGGCTCGGCAAGGGCTGCCTCTACATCAAGAGACTCGCCGACGTCGACGAGTCGATCCTCGTGTCGCTGCTGAACCGGTCCGTGGCGGCCGCCCGCGCGCTCTGATCCGACCTCACCGGTCGAACACCGTGCGGGCGTCGCCGGGCGGTTCACCGAAGAGGGCCGGATCGCGCGGGACGAACGACCGGCCGGTGAGGGTCGCGTCGGACACCCGATCCAGCCGGAACCACCGGACACCCGACCGGGTCAGGCACCACGCGACGAGGAACCACGACCCCCTCGTGTGGGCGAGCAGGTGCGGTTCGACCACGCGTTCGGTGCGACCGCCCTCACGGTCCACATAGCGCAGCGACACCATCAGGTCGCGCTGCACCCCCTCCTCCACGACACGGCGGATCCGCGGTCCCGCGCCGCCCGAATCAGCGTCCCGCCGGATCCACACCTTCGCGCCGAGCCGCTCCACCCGCTCCCTCGACTCCTCATCCATCACGTCCAGCAACTTGGCCAGCGCCGCCCGGCCGTCGGTCGAGAACGGCGCATCGCGACACGCCCTGAGGGCGAGGGCGACCGAGACCGCTTGGGCGGGAGTGAAATTCACCGGAGGCAGCGTGCCGTTCCCGATGATCCCGTAACCCCCTCCCGGCCCGGCCGTCGCCTGGATCGCGGCGCCGGAGGACTGCAGCACCGCGATGTCCCGCTTGATCGTCCGGGTGGTCACCTCGAACTGCGCCGCCAACTGCTCCGCGGTACGGCCCCGAGGCCCCGCCCGGCGTAGTTCTTCCGTCAGGGCGTGGAGGCGGGCTGGGCGGTCCATGAGGGCATTCTGCCGAACGAGCACGACACAGTCGCCGTTCTCGCCGGCGAATTCCGTTATGCGACTGTGACAAATACGGTGACATGCTGATGTCACCGTTGCCGGTTCATCGTTGTCTCATGACTCCGACACACGAAGTACCCGGCAGCTCGACCACACACGTCATTCTGGTTCCCGGATTCTGGCTCGGTGCGTGGGCCTGGGAGTCGGTGGCATCCGATCTCGCCGGCCGCGGCCACCACGTGTCGACGCCGACCCTGCCCGGTCTCGACTCGGTCGACACCGATCGCCGCGGCATCCGCCTCGATGACCACATCTCCGCTGTCGTCGACGCGGTCGCCGCGACGCCGCCGTCGGAGCGTGCGGTCCTGGTCGCCCACAGCGGTGCCGGTCCGGTGGCCTACGCCGCGAGCGACCGGGTGCCCGACCGGCTGGCCCGGCTGGTCTACGTCGACTCGGGGCCGTTGCAGAACGGCACCGCACTCCGCGACGACCTCGATCCTGCGGTCACCGAGATCCCACTTCCGTCGTGGTCCGAACTGGAGGCCGAAGGCAGCAGCCTGGACGGACTGGACGACGCTACGCTCGCGATGTTCCGCAGCCGTGCGGTGCCCGAACCGGCCGGTCCCGCGAGGGACATGCTCGACCTCCGCGACGCCGGCCGCCTGGACGTGCCGACCACGGTGATCTGCACCAGCTTCCCGTCGGACGTCATCCGGCAAATGGCGGAGGCAGGCCACCCGATGGCCGCCGAACTCGCGCAGATCGCGAAGGTCGACTACGTCGATCTGCCGACCGGCCACTGGCCGATGTGGTCGCGACCGGCAGATCTGGCGAGCGCGATCGACGCGGCCGCCACGACCTGACCGAACTCAGCTGACGGCCGCGGCCTTCTTCGGAGCCCGCTTGCGCGGTGCCGCGGAGGCCGCGGCAGTCTTCTTCGCCGTCGCGGACTTGCGCGCCGTCGACGGCTTGGCTGCCTTGGACTTGGTGGCAGCAGGCGCCGGCACCGCGAGGACGCTCTCGAGGAACCGCCCGGTGTAGCTCTCCGGAACCTGCGCCACGTCTTCCGGGGTTCCTTGCGCCACAACGGTTCCGCCTCCGGACCCGCCCTCGGGACCCATGTCCACGACCCAGTCGGACGTCTTGATGACGTCGAGGTTGTGCTCGATCACGATCACCGTGTTGCCCTTGTCGACCAACCCGTTGACGACACCCAGCAACTTGCGGATGTCCTCGAAGTGCAGACCCGTCGTGGGCTCGTCGAGGATGTACACGGTGCGGCCCGTCGACCGCTTCTGCAGTTCGGCGGCGAGCTTGACGCGCTGCGCCTCGCCACCGGACAGCGTCGGCGCGGGCTGACCGAGCCGCACATAGCCGAGACCGACCTCGACCAGGGTCTTGAGATACCGGTGAATCGAGGTGATGGGCTCGAAGAACTCCGCTGCCTCCTCGATCGGCATGTCCAGCACCTCGGCGATGGTCTTGCCCTTGTAATGGACCTCGAGCGTCTCGCGGTTGTACCGGGCGCCGTGGCACACCTCGCACGGCACGTACACGTCGGGAAGGAAGTTCATCTCGATCTTCAGCGTGCCGTCACCGGAACAGGCCTCGCACCGGCCGCCCTTGACGTTGAACGAGAACCGGCCCGGCTGGTAGCCACGCACCTTCGATTCCGTGGTGGCGGCGAACAGCGTGCGGATCTTGTCGAACACCCCCGTGTAGGTGGCCGCGTTGGAACGCGGGGTGCGGCCGATCGGTGACTGGTCGACCTGCACGAGCTTGTCCAGGTGGTCGAGCCCGTTGATGCGGGTGTGCCGACCCGGCACCTGACGGGCGCCGTTGAGTTTGTTCGCCATCACCGTCGCGAGGATGTCGTTGACGAGCGTCGACTTACCCGACCCGGACACGCCGGTCACCGACGTGAGCACGCCCAGCGGGAAGCTGACGTCGATGCCGCCTAGGTTGTGTTCGCGCGCACCGATCACCGTGACCTGCCGCTTGCGGTCGACCGGACGGCGGATCGCGGGGATCTCGATGTGACTGCGGCCCGACAGGTAGGCGCCGGTCAGGGATTCCTCGCAGTCGAGCAGTTCCTGGTACGGCCCGCTGTGGACGACCTTTCCGCCGTGCTCACCGGCGAGCGGTCCGATGTCGACCACCCAGTCGGACGTGCGGATCGTGTCTTCGTCGTGCTCGACCACGATGAGCGTGTTCCCGAGGTCGCGCAGGCGTGTCAGGGTCTCGATGAGACGCCGGTTGTCGCGCTGGTGCAGACCGATCGACGGCTCGTCCAGCACGTACAGGACACCCACCAGTCCGGAACCGATCTGCGTGGCGAGACGGATGCGCTGTGCCTCACCACCGGACAGTGTCCCGGCGGCGCGGGCGAGCGACAGGTATTCGAGGCCGACGTCGAGCAGGAACCCGAGACGGGCCTGCACCTCCTTGAGCACCTGACCGGCGATGGCCTCCTCACGGCTGCCCAGCGTGAGGCTGTTGAGGAAGTCGGCGCAGTCGGAGATCGACAGTTCGCAGACCTCGGCGATCGACTTCATCCCGAACTTCTCGTTCGCGATGGTGACCGACAGGATCTCGGGGCGCAGGCGAGCACCGCCACACGCGGGACACGGGGTGTCGCGCATGTAGCCGTCGTAGCGTTCCTTCATCTGGTCCGACTCGGTCTGCTCGAGCCTGCGGTGCAGGAAGGGCATGACGCCCTCGAACTCGGCGTAGTAGGAACGGGTACGCCCGTACCGGTTCTTGTACCGGACGTGGACCTGCTCCTCACTGCCCTCGAGAATCGCCCGGCGCGCCTTCGCGGGGAGCTTGTTCCACGGCGTCTTCATGTCGAAGCCGAGGATGTCGCCGAGACCGGACAGCAGACGGCCGAAGTATTCGGAACTCTGCCCCATCGACCAGGGTGCGATGGCGCCGTCCCCCAGCGACAGCTCGGAGTCGGGGACCACGAGGTCGGGGTCGACCTCCTTGCGGATTCCGAGACCGGTGCACTCCGGGCAGGCGCCGTACGGGGAGTTGAACGAGAACGACCGGGGCTCGAGGTCGTCGATGGAGAGTGCGTGGCCGTTCGGACACGCCAGCTTCTCCGAGAAGCGGCGTTCCCGGTCGGCGGCGTTCTCCTCGCGGTCGACGAAGTCGAGGACCACGATGCCCTCCGCCAGCCGCAACGCGGTCTCGACGGAGTCGGTGAGCCGCTGCTTGGAACTCGTCTTGACGGTGAGGCGGTCGACGACGACCTCGATGTCGTGCTTCTCCTGCTTCTTGAGCTTCGGCGGATCGGAGAGCGGATGCACCACGCCGTCGACGCGCACACGCGAGTAGCCCTGCATGTTGAGCTGGTCGAACAGGTCGACGAATTCACCCTTGCGGGTACGCACGACCGGAGCGAGCACCTGGAAGCGGGTGCCCTCCTCCATGTCGAGGACCTGGTCGACGATCTGCTGTGGCGTCTGCCGTGCGATCTGCTCGCCGCACACCGGGCAGTGCGCGGTGCCCGCCCGCGCGTACAACAGGCGGAGGTAGTCGTAGACCTCGGTGATGGTGCCGACGGTGGACCGCGGGTTGCGGTTGGTCGATTTCTGGTCGATGGAGACCGCCGGCGACAGGCCTTCGATGAAGTCGACGTCCGGCTTGTCCATCTGACCGAGGAACTGGCGCGCGTACGCCGACAGCGACTCGACGTAGCGGCGCTGGCCCTCGGCGAAGATCGTGTCGAATGCCAGGCTCGACTTACCCGAACCCGACAGCCCGGTGAACACGATCAGGCTGTCGCGGGGCAGATCGAGATCGACCCCTCGCAGATTGTGCTCACGGGCACCCCGCACGATCAGGCGATCCGCCACTCCAAGTCCCTTCATTGTTCGACGGCCGAGGACGCGCACGTACGCTGCGCCCTCCGGCCGTGCCATGGTAAGCGGGGCCACCGACACGTTTTGTGCGACGGATGGCCGCCCTGCCACTCACCTGCTTGTATTCGACGGTAGCCTCCCCACCATGACCGAGCAGCCCATGGTGATAGAAGACTCGTACACCGGCCACGTCTCCCCCGGTTCGGCGCCGCAGCGCCGCACGGTTCCGGGAGCCACGATCACGAAGATGTCCGTCGGCCCCATGGACAACAACGTGTACCTGGTCGTCTGTTCCGCAACCGGAAAATCCCTCCTCGTCGATGCCGCCAACGAGGCGGACCGCGTCAACCAACTGATCGGCGAACACGCACCGTCCCTCGATTTGATCGTCACCACCCACCAACACGGTGACCACTGGCTGGCGCTCGAGGACGTCGCGGCCGCCACGCGCGTCGACACCGCCGCCCATCCCCTCGACGCCGACGCGCTCCCCGTCCGTCCCGATCGACTCCTCGACGACGGCGACACCATCGAGATCGGTGACGTCACCCTTGACGTGATCCACCTTGCCGGGCACACCCCCGGCTCCATCGCACTCGCGCTCAGGGAGGCGGGCGGCGGACGCACTCACCTCTTCACCGGCGATTCCCTCTTCCCCGGCGGTGTCGGCAAGACCGCCGACGCGAAGGCGTTCGCGTCCCTGCTCTCCGACGTCGAGACGAAACTCTTCGACCGCTACGGCGACGACACCGTCGTCTACCCCGGTCACGGCGACGACACCACCCTCGGCGCGGAGCGCCCGCACCTCGGAGAGTGGCGCGAACGCGGCTGGTGACCACGCCCGATCGCCGATCGCGCACCGAACGGTCCGCGATTGGCGATCGACCTCCCTGGGTACTGGGGTGAATGGGCAGCACGTCGATTCGGCAACGGCGCCGTACGCCGACGACTGCCCAGAACTCTCGTTAGTGTGAGACGGGAGAACTCGAGATTGGGAGGCCAGGAATGCTCGTCCGTCGTATCGCTCGCCCACTGCTGTCCGCGATCTTCATCAGCGGAGGGATCGATGCACTTCGAAATCCGGCGCAGAAGGCCCAGGCCGCCGCACCACTGATCGACAAGTCCACCGAGACGCTTCCCGAGTCCGTCACCCAGAAGATCCCGTCCGACCCGGAGACGTTGGTCAAGATCAACGCCGCCGTGCAGATCGGCGGCGGCGTGCTCCTCGCGACCGGGAAGGCACCGCGCCTCGCGTCGCTCGCGCTCGCAGGCAGCCTCGTACCCACTACCGTTGTGGGGCACGACTTCTGGAACGAGACCGACCCGGCGAAGAAGGCGGCTCAGCGTACCCAGTTCCTCAAGAACGTCAGCTTGCTCGGCGGGCTGTTGATCGCCGCCGTCGACACGGAGGCGAAGCCGTCCCTCGGCTGGCGTGGACGCCGCGCCGCACGGCACGCACGCGCCACCGTCGCCGAGGCCCTGCCCCTCGGATCGGGTCACGACCATCACGGTCCCGAGATCGGGGAAGTACTGGCGGTGGCATCGGAACGGGCCCGCATCCTGTCCGGCGAGGCCGCCGAGCGCGGGTCCGGTCTCCTCGAGGTCGCGAAAGACCGCGGCGCCGAATTCGCGAAGCTCGCGGCGGATCGCGGCCCCGAGTGGGCGGACGTCGCGAAGGAACGCAGCGCCGAATGGGCGGATGTCGCCAAGGAACACGGCTCCGAATGGGCCGAGGTGGCCAGGGAGCGCGGCGCGGAACTCGTCGAACTGGCGAGGGAGCGCGGCGCGGAACTCGTCGAGGCGGCGAAGGAGCACGGACCCGAATTGGCCGAGGCCGCCCGCGAGAAGGGCGGCGAATGGGCCGGCACCGCCGCAGAACGCGGCGAGGTCCTGGGCAAGCGGGCTCGCAAGCAAGCGGAAACCGCGCTCGAGAAGGCCCGCGAGAAGCGGGACGAACTGTCCCACTGAGCCGAGCCGCGGCGCCGACCGGCGCCGGATAATCGCTCTGATCGGCCCCGGAGATCGCCGCTGACCTGCGACGTCAGCGGCATGCCTCCGGGGCCGACTAGACTGTCCAGGCACTTTTGCAGCCGATCCGGTTGCAGCCGAACCAGTCAAGGAGACCTCTTGCCCGACGAGGACACGTCACGCGACGAGCGCGAGCTCGAGCAGCAGTACGTGACGATGCTCTACACCCGACTGGACGGACTCCGCCAGTACGCGGCGAATCGGCTGAGCCGTGTACTGCTCGAAACCGGAGGGACGCCGCAGGCCCGCAGCGAGCGGGAGTCGTTCAACCAGCTGTACACCGAAGACCTCGCGAAGTACGACGCCGCCGAGAACGGGCTCTGCTTCGGGCGCATCGACCTCGACGGCGAACACCGCTACATCGGCCGGCTCGGGATCCTCGACGAGGAGAACGACTACGAGACGATGCTCCTCGATTGGCGTGCGCCCCTTGCCCGCCCGTTCTACCTCGCCACCCCGGCAGCGCCCGACGGCGTCTCCCGTCGACGGCACATCCGCACCCGCAGCCGCCGGGTGACGGCCGTCAACGACGAGTACCTCGATCTGGCGGCCGCGGAGGCCGCGGGCACCGTCACCGGCTCGGACGGCGTGGCCGGTGAGAGCGCGCTGCTCGCGGCATTGAACGCGGCCCGCACCGGCCAGATGAACGACATCGTCGAGACGATCCAGGGTGAGCAGGACGCGATCATCCGGTCCGAGCACAAGAGCGTGCTCGTGGTCCAGGGCGGTCCCGGGACCGGCAAGACCGCCGTCGCGTTGCACCGCGCCGCCTACCTGCTGTACACCTACCGCCAGCAGCTTGCGAAGGCCGGCGTCCTGATCATCGGTCCCAATGCCACCTTCCTCGACTACATCGGCCAGGTGCTGCCGTCGCTCGGTGAGACGGGTGTGCTGCTGTCGACCATCGGCGATCTGTACCCCGGGGTTCGCGCCACCATCGAGGACAGTCTCGAGGCCGGCGAGGTCAAGGGCTCCCTCGACATGCTGGACGTCCTCAAGAAGGCGGTCCGGGATCGGCAGGAAGTGCCGTCGCGACCGGTCGAGCTGACGTTCGACACCTACCGGATCACCCTCGACCGTAAGGTCGTCACTCGCGCCCGGGGCCGTGCGCGGTCGTCGCGACGCCCCCACAACCTGGCCCGCCCCATCTTCGTCTCGGCCGTCATCGAGGCGCTCGCCCAGCAACTCGCGGACACCTTGGGTGCCAACGTCGTCGACGGCGGCAACCTGCTGAGCCGGGACGACATCGCCGACATGCGCGACGAGATGCGTGAGGACCCGGAGATCATGACGGCGATCAGCGCGCTGTGGCCGCAGCTGTCGCCGCAGCAGGTCCTCGCCGAGCTGTACGCCTCGCCGAATCGGTTGCTCGATGCCGCCCCGAATCTGACCGACGCGCAACGTGAGTCGTTGCGCCGCCCCGTCATGCGCGGCTTCAGCGCCGCCGACGCGCCGCTTCTCGACGAACTGGCGGAACTGCTCGGCGTCGACGACACCGCGGAACGGGAGCGCGCCCGCCGCCAATGGCGGGCGCAGATCGCGGATGCCCAGGGCGCTCTGGACATCCTGACGGGTTCGGCGCCACAGGACCTCGAGGACGAGCTTGACCCCGAGATCCTGATGGCCTACGACCTGATCGACGCCGGCCAGCTCGCCGAGCGCCACGACGTGGGGCAGCACCAGACCACCGCGGAGCGCGCCGCGGGTGATCGCACGTGGACCTACGGTCATGTGATCGTCGACGAGGCGCAGGAACTCTCGGAGATGGCCTGGCGAATGCTCATGCGCCGCATACCGAATCGGTGGATGACACTCGTCGGGGACACGGCGCAGACCGGCGACCCGGCGGGTACGTCGTCGTGGCAGCGCATCCTGGAGCCGTACGTGGCGAAACGGTGGAAGCTGACGGAACTGACCGTCAACTACCGCACACCGGCGGAGATCATGACGACGGCACGGCGGGTTCTCGCCGAGATCGACGCCGAACAGACCGTACCGCGCTCGGTCCGCGAATCCGGCTTCGCGCCGTGGGCTCTGCGGGTCTCCGAGGACGACCTCGCCGATGCCGTGCGGACCTGTGTGTCCCGGGAAACCGGACCGGGCACCACTGTCGTGATCGGGGGCCACCACCTTGTCGCGGCCCTCGCCGACCTCCGATCCGACTCCGTCAGTGTGCTGACGGTGCGGGATGTGAAGGGATTGGAATTCGACTCGGTCCTCATCGCCGAGCCGCAGGACATCCTGGACGAGTCGCCGCGGGGCATGAATGATCTGTACGTGGCCCTGACCCGCGCGACGCAACGACTCGGTGTGGTGCACTCCGCGCCGTTGCCCGAGGTATTGACCGCTCTCGCTCCGGCCGAGGCCGGGACCCAGTCGTGACGCCGGGCGGCCGGGCCCGGCTGGTCGGGTGCGGACTCGTCCTCGCCACGGTCGCGTTGACGGCGTGTTCGGAGGCGGTCGCCTCGGATCCGCCTTCGCCGGCTCCGGCTGCCTCCACCACCGCGGCGTCGCATCTGGACGCCCGCGGTCAGCGCTACAAGGAGTCGTTGACCGACGCCGGGATCCCGCCGCTACCCGACGACACGATCATGGCTCTGGCGAACGGGATCTGCGGCCAGCTGTCTCGAGGCACCGACGAGGCGACCATCCTCGCGCACCTGACCCCGATGGCGCAGTTCGCCTCGGCGACATCCGAGAACGGCCTCACCACCGAACAGGTGGCGCAGGTCTATCTCGATGCCGCCGAGGCGAATTACTGCTGATCTTCTCGTTTCGTCAGCGCACCGTGTGAACGATGAGGACGTCGGACGTGGACTTGCGCGCGGCATCGGACGGCACCGAGCCCAGGAGTCGCCCCGTGAGGGTGTTGAGTCCACGGTTGCCGATCACCAGCAGGCCGGCCTCGACCTCGTCGACCAGGTTCAGCAGCGATTCGACAGGGGCACCGACGACGGCACGTTCCACGACCTCCTTGGCGCCGGCGGCGTGGGCACGCTCCTTTGCGGTGCGCAGGATCTCGTAGGTCGGGGCCGAACCGGTGATCTGGTATGCCTCATCACCGAGAGCGTCGGCGGCCTGCCCGACGTCCTTCGGGTCGGCCGGGTAGTACGCGCAGGCGATGATCAGCTTGGCACCGGCGTCCCCCGCGATCGCGGCGGCCTTCTCGACGGCCAGAAACGACGACTCCGAGCCATCGGTTCCGACGACAACGGTCCGGTAGGCGCTCATTCAATCCTCCATGTCTGCGGTGGTCGATTGGCCGGGGTCAGACGCACGTCGTGCCTGGACCCAGCAGCCACTGCGCTGACCCTAGCGGTATCGGTGCCCGCATAGGTGCATTTGCAGCACACGCCACAAGGGATGCCCCCAGTGCATGACGGATCACATTCCGGGTGCGTACAGGCTGTGATCGGCGTCAGCGTGACGTGCGGACCTTGGGACCGAACACGCCGGCGGGGAACACCCCGTCGGCAACGATCACGTCACGCCACGGGGACGCGAGTTCGACGAGCCTGGCCGCCCCGTCCTCGCCCAGCGCGGCCCACGGAGCCAGCGCCAGATCGTCGGTGAGATCCTCGACCAGTTCCCGCAGTTCCTTGCCGTCCGCGGTGAGTTCGCCCCGGGCGTCCAGGATCTCCCGGTCTCGCAGGCCGTCGCACGCCGAATCCCACTGATCCTGGGTCCAGGCGCGGCGGGTGATCGCGAACTTCTTCTGGAATCCGAATCCTGTGGCGATGTGCGTGATCAGCGATTCGAGTCCGCTCAGGCCCGCCGTCTGCAGGGCGGCGACGTGACCGTCGCCGCGGTACTCGCGCAGCAAGGTAAGCGCATGCCAGAACGCGAGATGTGGTGTGTCCGGCCACTCCACATCCGCGTATCCCGCATACAGCGGCCGGCCCTCGACACCCGGGATGCCCCGTGCCGCAATCGATGCGAGTTCGGCTGCCTCAGCCATCTCCGGTGAATCGGTCACCGACTCACCGAGCAGTCGAACGTACGCCTCCCCGACCGCCCGGTACCGCGCCTCGACGACGGCCGCGGGAGTGGCCAGATCCCAGGCGCGCGGAACGACCGACTTGATCACGGCCGGACTGAAGTTGAAGAACGTGGCAGTGACGACGCTCGCACCGACCGCGCCCATCGGCGCGGAACGACCCGCGAAATAGCCCATCCGTCCCGGTTCCAGACCCGCCTCGACCAGGCGCTCCTCGACCTCGGGAACGAAATAACTCAGCGAATGGAGTAACTCCAAGGACCGAGCCGTGCGACCTGCGGTGTGTGCATCCATACTTGCGACCGTACTGCCTCGGGTCCCAGCTGTTTCAGACCCGCGGCTACTTCAGGCCCGCCGCATCCATGCCTCGCAGTTCCTTCTTCAGATCGGCGATCTCGTCACGCAGTCGCCCGGCGAGTTCGAACTGCAGATCGCGGGCCGCGTTCATCATCTGATCGGTCAACTGCTTGACCAGATCCGCCAACTCCGCCCTGGGCATCGACTTGGTGTCACGGCCCTCGTACACGCCGGCGCTGACCGAGCGTCCCGCCTCGCCCTGGGCGCGGCGACCGCGGGTGGCGTTGCGCCCCGACCCACCGACCTCGACGCCGCTCGCCGTGTCGTCCGCTTCCTCGTACACCTGGTCGAGGATGTCGGCGATCTTCTTCCGCAGCGGCTGCGGATCGACACCCATCTTCTCGTTGTAGGCCACCTGCTTCTCGCGGCGCCGCTCCGTCTCCTCGATCGCGTGCTGCATCGAGTCGGTGATCTTGTCGGCGTACATGTGGACCTGGCCGGAGACGTTACGAGCCGCGCGACCGATGGTCTGGATGAGGCTCGTCGAGCTGCGGAGGAAGCCCTCCTTGTCGGCGTCGAGGATGGCGACCAACGACACCTCGGGAAGGTCGAGACCCTCACGTAGCAGGTTGATACCCACCAGGACGTCGTACTCCCCCAGCCGGAGTTGCCGGAGCAGTTCGACGCGTCGCAGCGTGTCGATGTCCGAGTGCAGATACCGCACCCGGATGCCCAGCTCGAGGAGGTAGTCGGTGAGGTCTTCCGCCATCTTCTTCGTCAAGGTGGTGACGAGGACACGCTCGTCGCGGTCGGCGCGCTCGCGGATCTCGTGCACCAGATCGTCGATCTGCCCCTTGGTCGGTTTGACCACCACCTCGGGATCGACGAGACCCGTCGGGCGGATGACCTGTTCGACGAATTCGCCGCCGGCCTGCCCCAGCTCGTACTTGCCCGGTGTGGCCGACAGGTACACCGTCTGCCCGATGCGCTGGGTGAACTCCTCCCACGTCAGCGGACGGTTGTCGGTGGCGGACGGCAACCGGAACCCGAACTCCACGAGGTTGCGCTTGCGCGACATGTCCCCCTCGTACATCGCACCGATCTGCGGAACCGTCACGTGGGACTCGTCGATGACCAGGAGGAAGTCCTCCGGGAAGTAGTCGATGAGCGTCGCGGGCGCCGTGCCCGGACCACGACCGTCGATGTGACGCGAGTAGTTCTCGATGCCGGAACAGAACCCGACCTGCTTGATCATCTCGAGGTCGTACTGGGTGCGCATCCGCAGCCGCTGCGCCTCGAGAAGCTTGCCCTTGTTCTCTAGGTCGGCCAGCCGCTCCTCGAGTTCCGCTTCGATGTCCTTGACGGCGCGTTCCATCCGTTCGGGACCGGCGACGTAGTGCGTGGCCGGAAAGATGCGCACCGAGTCGACCTGCCGCACGACGTCCCCGGTGAGGGGGTGCAGGTAGTACAGCGCCTCGATCTCGTCGCCGAAGAACTCGATGCGTACCGCCAATTCCTCGTACGAGGGGATGATCTCGACCGTGTCACCGCGCACCCGGAATGATCCGCGGGTGAACGCCACGTCGTTGCGGTTGTACTGCACGTCGACCAGCAGCCTCAACAGGGCGTCGCGCGGCACCTCCACACCGACCTCGAGCTGCACCGAACGGTCGAGGTACGACTGCGGGGTGCCGAGACCGTAGATGCAGGACACGGACGCCACCACGACCACGTCCCGCCGCGACAGCAGGCTCGACGTGGCCGAGTGCCGCAACCGCTCGACGTCGTCGTTGATCGACGAGTCCTTCTCGATGTAGGTGTCGGTCTGCGCGATGTACGCCTCGGGCTGGTAGTAGTCGTAGTACGAGACGAAGTACTCGACGGAGTTGTGGGGCAGCATGTCGCGCAACTCGTTGGCCAACTGCGCGGCGAGCGTCTTGTTGGGCGCCATCACCAACGTGGGCCGCTGCACCTTCTCGATCAGCCACGCCGTGGTCGCGGATTTGCCGGTACCGGTGGCACCGAGCAGGACCACGTCCTTCTCACCGGCGTTGATGCGCCGTTCGAGGTCCGCGATCGCCGTCGGCTGGTCACCGGCCGGTTTGTGGTCGCTGACGACCTCGAAGCGCGCTTCCGACCGCTCGATCTCCCCGATGGGACGGAACTCGGAATGTGCCACCACGGGGTGCTCGGATGCAAACGCCATGGAACCAGGGTAGGCCGAGGTACCGACAAACTCCCCGTCGATCTCCGTCGGCAGAAGAATCCCGGTAGGTTCCCCACCATGGCAGGCGCGAGTCACGGCATCCACCCACCGAAGGTCGAGTACTTCGACCTACGAGATCACACCAACACCGACCCCAAGGGTTTCGTCCGCCACGTCGACCACTACCGCGTGGAGCCGTGGGGTCTGTACATGGCACGCACCTCCGACCACCGGCAGTTCCACTACCTGGAGTCGTGGCTGCTCCCCGACCTCGGTCTGCGCGCGTCGATCTTCCACTACCACCCCTACCACCAGCGCGATCAGGACCACTACGTCGACATCGGCACCTTCACCCGGGGCGACGACGTGTGGAAGTCCGAGGACCACTATCTGGATCTGGTGATCCGCACCGGCCGCGACACCGAACTCCTCGACGTCGACGAACTGATGCAAGCGCACAGCACCGGCCTGCTCGACGCTGCAACGGCCGAGCAGGCGATCCTCACCGCGACCGCGGCGATCGACGGGATCGCCGCGCACGGCCACGACCTCGGGCGGTGGCTCGCTTCGCTCGGCATGCCGATCGACTGGCGGTGACCTACGCGCTCCACCCGGTCCGCTCGGCCCACTCCCACGCCCGGTGGTACGCGCGGTCGAACCACGGCGTCTTCGCGTCGACGTAGGCAGTGATCGCGTCGCGGTAGTCGGTGTGCGCGGCCGCCTTCTCCGCTGCGGCCTCCTTGATCTCGCGGTATTCGGCGCGGACGTCGGCGTCGGCGCGGAGCCAGTCGCGGAACACGAGCGCGAACTGCTGCCCCGGCCACCCGTCGACGCGGAGGTGGACGTTGACCGGCCGACCGGGATCGGCGCCGCCGTGGATTCGTTTACCCCACAACGCCGGATCGGTCTCGCCCCCCTGGTAGGCGGGCTTGGGGTCGTCGGCAGTGATGTGCTCGAGGCGGGGGAAGCCGGCGTCGGCGAGTGAGTCGGCGAGGGCATCCGCGGCGTCCAGGTTCGCCACCGTCACCTGCAGGTCGATGACGTCCTTGGCGGGCAGTCCCTCGACGGCGGTCGACCCGATGTGGTCGATCCGCACGGCGCGGTCGCCGCAGACGACACCCAGCCGGGCGATCAACCGGTCCGCCTGTGCCGGCCACCGCGGATTCGGCGGCGCGAGCTCGGGCAGGACCCGGACCGCGGTCCGCGTCCGGAGATTCGATTCGAACGGCACGAGACGATCCGACCACAGCGCGCGGATCTCCGGCTCGAGCGCTCCCGGGGCCCCACTGTTGTCCAGCCAGACGTCGGCGGCGGCCCGCCGCTGATCGTCGTCCGCCTGCGCGGCGATCCGCGCCCGCGCGTCGGACTCGGGCATCCCCCGCGACCCGACGAGCCGCTGCACCCGCTCCTCCGCGTCGACGAACACGACAGCAACCAGGTGGAACGCGGCGCCCATTCCGCCCTCGACCAGCAGCGGAATGTCCTGGACGAGGATCGCGTCCTTGGGCGCCGACTCGATCATCTCCGCGGTGCGCGCCCCGACGAGCGGGTGAACTATCGAGTTCAGTGCCAGCCGGGATTCGTCGTCCGCGAAGGCGCGCGCCGCCAGCGCGGGCCGGTCCAGCGTCCCGTCCGCGGTCAGAATCTCCTGGCCGAACCGCTCGACGAGAGCCGCGAGGCCCGGCGTTCCGGGTTCGACGACCTCCCGCGCGATCAGATCGGCATCGACGATCACGGCCCCGAGTTCCGCGAGGACCTTCGACACGGTGGACTTACCGGCTCCTATGCCTCCAGTGAGGCCGATTCTCAACACGTCCCCCAGTGTTGCATCCCCCGCGCAGCGAGCACGCACGTCCCGTGCCGATCATCGCCCACATCCCTCCCGGCAGACTCACCAGCCCCAAATACCACAGAAGTCCGACACGGTCGGTTATGTTCGAGCGAACGCACCGACCTGCACCTTCTCGAAGAAGAGGAACGCCATGCGCGATCACCGCAACCAGTTCGGTCGGCACCGCCTCGGCATTGCAGGTGGGGTGCATTGCATCGAGATTCCCGAGGTGGCCTCCGCGCTCGCCGAGCATCGCCGGACCTGGTTCACGGCACTCATCGGCCAGGGCAGGCACAGCTTCGCGACGATGCGTAAGCGCACCGAGGTGCAGGCCTCGTCGGGTCACTGGATTCCCGCCACCGCGAACTGAGCGCCCGAGCACAACCCACGCACTGTGGCCCGACCTCCGAAGAGGTTGGGCCACAGTCATATCCAGAGCCTTGGAACGACATCGGTCTTGAAACGACGAAACCCCGCCCCTGCAGTGCAGGAGCGGGGTTTTCGACTGTGCCTGACGAGTCAGGCGGACTTGCTAGGCGTTGCCCGACAGCTTCTCGCGCAGAGCGGCAAGCTGTGCGTCGCTGGCCAGCGATCCGCCGGCCGACTCGGACGACGAGGAGCTGGAGGACGAAGCGGCGTCGGCGTCGCCGGCACCCGACTCGGAGGAGTAGCCGGCAGCAGCGGTGGCAGCCTCGGCGGCCTCGTCTGCAGCGGTCTTCTCCATCTGAGCGGTGTGCATCTTGTGGCGACGCTCAGCCTCGGCGTAGCGGTTCTCCCACTCTTCACGCTGCTTGTCGAAGCCCTCGAGCCATTCGTTGGTCTCGGCATCGAAGCCCTCGGGGAAGATGTAGTTGCCCTGCTCGTCGTAGCTGTCCGCCATGCCGTACTTGGACGGATCGAACTCGGCGTTGTAGTCCTCGTTGGCCTGCTTCAGCGACAGCGAGATCCGGCGACGCTCGAGGTCGATGTCGATGACCTTGACGAGTGCATCGTCGTTGACGCCGACAACCTGGTCCGGGACCTCCACGTGGCGCTCGGCCAGCTCGGAGATGTGGACGAGGCCTTCGATTCCCTCTTCGACGCGCACGAAGGCACCGAACGGAACCAGCTTCGTGACCTTGCCGGGCACGATCTGGCCGATGGCGTGCGTGCGGGCGAACTGACGCCACGGGTCTTCCTGCGTGGCCTTGAGCGACAGCGACACGCGCTCGCGGTCCAGGTCGACGTCGAGAACCTCGACGGTGACCTCGGTGCCGACCTCGACGACCTCGGACGGGTGGTCGATGTGCTTCCAGGACAGCTCGGACACGTGCACCAGGCCGTCGACGCCGCCCAGGTCCACGAAGGCACCGAAGTTGACGATGGAGGACACGACGCCCTTGCGGACCTGGCCCTTCTGCAGCTGGTGCAGGAACTCGCTGCGAACCTCGGACTGCGTCTGCTCGAGCCATGCGCGGCGCGAGAGGACGACGTTGTTGCGGTTCTTGTCGAGCTCGATGATCTTGGCCTCGATCTCCTTGCCGACGTACGGCTGGAGGTCGCGGACACGGCGCATCTCGACGAGCGAAGCGGGAAGGAAGCCGCGCAGGCCGATGTCGAGGATCAGGCCGCCCTTGACGACCTCGATGACGGTGCCCTTGACGGCCTCGTCCTTCTCCTTGAGCTCCTCGATGGTGCCCCAGGCACGCTCGTACTGAGCGCGCTTCTTCGACAGGATCAGTCGGCCTTCCTTGTCCTCCTTGGTGAGGACGAGAGCTTCGACCTCATCGCCCACGGAGACGACCTCGTTGGGGTCGACGTCGTGCTTGATGGAGAGCTCACGGGAAGGGATGACACCTTCGGTCTTGTAACCGATGTCGAGCAGGACCTCGTCGCGATCGACCTTGACGATGGTCCCTTCGACGATGTCGCCATCGTTGAAGTACTTGATCGTTGCGTCGATGGCGGCGAGGAAGTCCTCGGCGGAGCCGATGTCGTTGACGGCTACCTGCGGCGAGGTCACGGTGGTGGAGGGCATGTGTTGAGTTGCTCCGGACGGGTTGTGGTCGGTTGATGGTGTTCTGTCGGACAAGCAACCTGCTCCGACGAAACAATCCCGCCGAATCAGATCACCGCAAGCGCAATGAACGACACCCGACTGGAACCGAACGAACTCGAACTGAACCGATCCGATGCCGCACACATAGACACTCGCGTGCAATAGGCTACGCGCCCCTGGGCAAGCTGGGCAAACCCGGGCACCCTCCCACGCTCTACTCTGTTGCCCATGTCCGATCCCCGCCCGTCCGATTCTTCCCTCTCCCCCGAAGACGACCGTCACGGCATCGCCAACAGCGTCCTCGGGACCACCGGGGTGAGCCGCGTCCGCGTCGATTCCGAATCCAGTGAGCGCGCGAGCCGTGCCTGGTGGGACGCGGACGCCGACGACTACCACCGCACGCACGGCGAGTTCCTCGGCGTCGACTCGGCCGAGGGCGAGTTCGTCTGGTGCCCGGAAGGGCTTCATGAGGGCGATTACCACCTACTCGGTGACGTGGCGGGCAAGGACGTCCTCGAAGTGGGCTGCGGTTCCGCGCCCTGCGCGCGGTGGCTGGCCGGCCGCGGCGCCCGGGCCGTCGGCCTCGACCTGTCGATGTCGATGCTGGCCCGCGGCGTCGAGGCCATGCGGGCCGGCGGTGCGACGGTGCCGCTCGTGCATGCGGGAGCCGAACACCTCCCCTTCGCCGACGCGAGCTTCGACGTCGCGTGTTCGGCTTTTGGCGCTGTTCCGTTCGTGGCGGACTCACAGCAGGTGATGCGTGAGGTCGCGCGCGTACTTCGCCCGGGCGGGCTGTGGGTGTTCGCCGTCAATCACCCGATCCGCTGGATCTTCCCGGACGATCCGGGCCCCCGCGGGCTGACCGCCTCGCTCCCCTATTTCGACCGCACGCCCTACGTGGAGGTCGACGGCGACGGCGTCCCCACCTACGTCGAACACCACCGGACCATCGGCGACCGGGTGCGCGAGATCGTCGCGGCCGGACTGGAGGTGCGCGACATCATCGAACCGGAGTGGCCCGAATGGCTCGACCGCGAATGGGGGCAGTGGAGCCCGCTGCGCGGACAGATCTTCCCCGGCACCGCCATCTTCAGCTGCCGCAAGCCCGTGAGTACTTCTTAACCGCGGGCGGTTGAGAAGTACTCACGGGGCCGAAGGCCATCACAGGAGCTTCGACAAGAACGCCTTGGTGCGGTCGTGCTGGGGATTGGCCAGCAGCTCCCGGGGATTGCCGGACTCGACGACCACGCCGCCGTCCATGAACACCAACTGGTCGGCCACCTCCCGGGCGAAGCCCATCTCATGGGTGACGACGACCATGGTCATTCCGCCGGCTGCGAGATCCTTCATCACGGTGAGCACCTCCCCGACCAATTCCGGGTCGAGGGCCGACGTCGGCTCGTCGAACAGCATCAGCTTCGGGTCCATCGCGAGCGCGCGGGCGATCGCGACGCGCTGCTGCTGGCCACCCGACAGTTGCGCGGGGTAGGCGTCCGCCTTCTCACTGAGGCCGACCTGATCGAGGAGATCCCGTCCCCGCTCGAGCGCCTTCTTCTTGCTCAGCTTCTTCACCTGGATGGGTGCCTCGATGATGTTCTCGAGGGCCGTCCGGTGCGGGAACAGGTTGAAGTGCTGGAAGACCATCCCGATGTCGCGGCGTTGCTTCGCGGCCGCCCGCGGATGGAGTTCGTACAGCTTGCCGCCCCGCTCGGAGTACCCGACGATCTCGCCGTCGACGTACAACCGTCCAGCGTTGACCTGCTCGAGGTGGTTGATGCACCGCAGGAACGTCGATTTCCCGGATCCGGACGGTCCGACCAGGCACAGGACCTGGCCGGCACCGATCTCCAGCGACACACCCTTGAGCACCTTCAACGCCCCGAAGTTCTTGCAGACCCGGTCCGCCACGACCATCGGCGTCATCGTCGTTCCCCTCCGGGAGTGTCGGGCAAGGTTTCGGGGCCCGGTTCGACCACCAAGGGCTTGCCCTGCGCGTCAGCGAGCGCCTGCAGTTGCCGCGCGGTGAGCTTGCGGGACGCCCCCTTCGAGTAGTAGCGCTCCAAGTAGAACTGGCCGATCATGAGCAGGCTGGTGATGGCGAGGTACCAGGTGGCGGCCACCATCAGCAGCGGGATGGGCTGGAAGTTGGCGCCCGAGATATCTCTGGCACGGCCGTACAACTCCATGCTGTACGGCACGGCGGTGACCAGCGACGTCGTCTTCAGCATGCTGATCAACTCGTTGCCGGTGGGCGGGATGATGACCCGCATCGCCTGCGGCAGCACCGTGCGGCGCATGGTCTGCGACCACGTCATGCCGAGCGCCACCGACGCCTCCGTCTGCCCCTCGGCCACCGAGTTCACGCCGGCTCGGACGATCTCGGCCATGTACGCGGCCTCGTTGAGACCCAGTCCGATCACCGCGAACAGAAACGCCGCGTTGATTCCCTGCAGATCGATGTGCACGAACTGGTGGACGAACGGGATTCCCAGATCCAGCTGTTTGTAGATGGAGGGGAACAGTCCCCAGAACACCAACTGCACGTAGACCGGGGTGCCGCGGAAGATCCACAGGTATCCCCACGACGCCGCCTTCAGCACGGGGTTCGGCGACAGCCGCATCACGGCGAGGATCACACCCAGCACGATGGCGATGGCCATCGACAGGATCGTCAACTGGATGGTGTTCCACGCCGCAGCCGAGATTCGTGCGTCGAACAGATAGCGGGCGTAGACGTCCCAGCGGTACGCCTCGTTGGTGCGCGCACCGTTGACGAACAGCGCCAGCAGCAGACCGACGACGATCGCGGCGATCCACCGGCCGGGTCGCCGCAACGGGATCGCCTTGATCGGTTCCGGTTCCCGGTCCGGCTCGGTGCCGGACCGGTCCGAAGCCTTCTCCACGTCAGACACTCGTCAACCGCTCAGCTCGTGGCGCCGTTGATCTGCGACGTCGTGATGACGCCCGCCTCGACGCCCCAGTTCTCGGCGATCTTCCGGTAGGTGCCGTCGTCGATGAGGTGCTGCAGCGCCTGCTGGAGGGTCTGCGCGAGCGGCGAGCCCTTCGCGACGGGCCAGCCGTAGGGTGCGGCGTCGAAGACCTCGCCCGCGGCCTCGATCTTGCCGTCGCTCTGCTTGATCGCGTATGCGGTGACGGGCGAGTCGGCGGACATCGCGTCGACCTTGCCGAGGGCGACGGCGTTGGCGGCGTCGTCCTGGCTGTCGAACTTCACGATCTCGATGGGCGGCTTACCGGCCGCGACGCACGCCGCGCTCTTGGCGGGCACTTCCTCGAGATCCTCGATCGTGGTCGTCTGCACGCCCACCCTCAGTCCGCACGCGTTGGTGGGGTCGACGGACTTCCCGGCGGGCTGCGCCCACTGCACGCCGGCGCTGAAGTACGTCGTGAAATCGACGGACTGCTCGCGTTCCTTGGTGTCGGTGAACGACGACATACCCATGTCGTAGCTGCCGGCCTGGATCGACGGGATGATCTTGTCGAAGTCCGCCTCGGTGTACTCCGGCGTCACGCCGAGCACCTTGCCGACGGCATCCACGAGGTCGACGTCGAACCCGACGATCTTGCCGCTCGGATCCTTGAACTCGTTGGGCGAGTACGGAATATTGACGCCGACGATGATCTTGCCGGACGAGGCGATCTTCTCCGGTAGGGTCGCCGCGATCGCATCCACCTTGTCGACTTCCACGGCGACGGTGTCGTTTCCGGACGGCGATCCACCGCCCTCCGTGTTACTGGCACATCCCGCGAGCAGCAGAGCACTGCCGCCCGCCAGTGCGCAAATGGTGCGGGCCACGCGGCCTCGCGCGAAGACGGATCGACCAGACACTGGCATGTCCTCCCAGAAGATCGTGGTTCACCGAGCGAGCTACGGCGACGGAGAACTCTCGAACTCCGAATAGTCGAACGGTAGGTCACGACACCCACATCTGCGGACGTCGTTACCGAACACTAACGGCCGACCGCGGCCCGTGACGGCGGTTTCAGCGACGGAGTGTGCGAGCGAGGACGGTCTCCGTGAATTCACTGGTCGACGCGAGTCCACCCAGGTCAGCCGTGGCGACTCCGGATGCGATCGTCGCGCGCACGGCGTCACGGATCCGGTGGGCCGCGCCGGCCAGATGCCGGTCCGAGTGACGGTCCGCGAGCCAGTCCAGCATCATGGCGGCGGACAGCATCAGCGCCGTCGGGTTGGCGCGGTTGTGACCGGCGATGTCGGGCGCGGCGCCGTGCGCCGCCTGCGCCATCACCTGGGTTTCGGACGTGTTGATCGACGGCGCCGTGCCGAGCGAGCCGGACAGCTCACCCGTCAGATCCGACAGGATGTCGCCGAACATGTTCTCCGTCACCACGACATCGAAGTCTCGCCCCCTGCGGACCAGGTGCGCCGTCATGGCGTCGACGTGCTCGTCGTCGATCCGGACGTCCGGGTAGTCGCGCTCCCCCACCTCGCGGCACACGTCCCGGAACAGTCCCGTGGTCATCGACAACACGTTGGCCTTGTGGACGATCGTGACGTGTCGGCCGCGCGTGCGCGCCAGCGCGAATGCAGTGTGCGCGATGCGCTCACATGCCGTCCTCGTCACGACGCCGACGGCCAGGGCCACGTCGGGAGTCGGCATGAACTCGCCGCTGCCGGCGAACATGTTCCGGTCCGCGTACAGCCCTTCGGTGTTCTCCCGGACGATCACCAGGTCCATGTCGGGCACCGTGGCGGCGACGCCCTCGAGCGAGCGCGCGGGCCGGATGTTCGCGAAGAGGCCGAATCGTTTGCGGACCACCCCGCCGGGGGTCAGCCGGCCGTGGAACGGTTCCGGATAGGCGGCGCTGTCGTGCGGGCCCAGGATCCAGGCGTCGAGTTCGTCCAGCGCCGCGAGCGTGGAGTCGGGAATCGGCGTTCCGTGCGATTCGATGGCGCCCAGGCCGAGAGGCAGTTCCACCCAGTCGACGCCGCCTCCCGCTGCCGTCACCGCCGCCGAGACCACCCGCTGGGTCGCCGGAACGATCTCGTGACCGATGCCGTCGCCGAGGAGCACCCCGATCCGGGTATCGGAAATGTTTGCCGTACCACCGCTCATGAGGCCATCATTGCCTACCATGGTCCAGTCGGTGGAACTGCTGTTCGACGAAGCGACCGACGTTGCCGTGCGCGCCGAGTGGCAACGTCTGTGGGATGCGGGCATGCCCAGCCGCACACGCGTTCGCGCGGAGTCGAATCGGCCCCACATCACCCTGTTCGTGGCGCGCCATATCCCACCGGAGATCGACGAGTTGCTCGGGCGGCGGATCGCGACGCCCTCCTTCCACATCAGGTTGGGCGGACTCGTGATGTTCGGCGGCAGGCACGTCACGCTGTCCCGGCTGGTGGTTCCGTCGAGAGCCCTGCTGTCCCTGCACCGCAGCGTGTTCGATCTCGCTGAACGCGCCACCGAGATCACGCCGCACATCCGCCCCGGCGAGTGGACACCGCACGTGACCCTCGCGCGGCGACTGCCTGCCGATCAGATTCCGGAAGCCGCACGGCTCCTCGACGGCGGCGACATCATCGGCCGGGCGTCGGTGGTGCGCCGCTGGGACGGGGAGGCCAAACGCGAGTGGGTCGTCACGGCTCCTCCGTGATCACGGTGTGGGCGCGGTGACCATCGCGGCGGCCTTGCGCGAAGACCGTTGGGTCACGACGATCCCCGCGATCACCGCGAGCGCGCCGACGGGCTGATTCCACGAGATGTGCTCGTCGAGGGCGACCGCGCCCAGCACGACTCCGACCACCGGCGTCAGGTAGGTGACGGTGGAGGCCGCGGTGGGCCCCCAGCCGCGCACCACGTTCGTGTTCCACACGAACGCCAGCCCGGTTCCGAACGCCCCCAGTCCGATCATCGACGCGACGATCGCGGGGGTAAGGTGCATCGGCGTGCTCGCGACCCACGGGGTGGCGAGGACCATGGCGGCCGCGGCGATCGACACCTGCATGAACGCGATGGTGGGTGTGCCGACGCCCCGCGGAAGGATGAACCGCCGCAGGTAGACCAATGCCACGCCGTACGACGCGGTGGCCCCCAGGCACGCGAGCTGGGCGGGCACGCTGCCGACGATTCCCGCCTGCCACGGCGCCAGCACCACGACCACCCCGGTGAATCCGAGCAGGAGGCCGAACAGCTTTGCGTCGGTGAGCTTCTCACCCGGCAGGAACGCCAGGGCCACCGACATCGTCATGAGCGGTGTGGTCGCGTTGTAGATGCTGGCCAGACCCGAGCTGATGCTCTGCTCCGCCCAGCTGAACAGCAACCAGGGCACCAGGCACTGCGCGAGCGCCAGCACCGACAGGTGCGCCCACGTCGCCGCGTCACGCGGCAGCCGCGTCCGGGTGAGCCCGAGCACGGCACCGAGGGTCACCGCCCCGAACACCAGCCGCCAGAGGACGACCTGGGTGAAGGACAGGCCCTCGAGCCCGACCTTGATGAAGAGGAAACTCGCGCCCCAGGCGAGCGCCGTGCTCGCGTACTGGACCGCCAGATTCCCTTTCAAAACCGGAAGTCCCCGTGCTGGATGACTTCGTTGTGGGTGTCGGGCGTGCGGCCGGCGAGCGCCAGCGCGTCGAGCGCCAGGAACACGAGGAGTATCACGACCAGGATTGTCATGTCTTCAGCCTTGTTCCACCGGGCCCGAAGAAAAAGTGGCAGAAAAGACATTGTTAGTCATATTTCTGCCATACTGGCGAGGTGCTGAAAAAGGTCGTCGTGCCGCTCATGCCGCTCACCGAGGCGTTCGAACTCGGCGTCGCCTGCGAGGTCTTCGGCTTCGACCGATCCGACGACGGACTGCCCACCTACGATTTCTCCCTCGTCGCCGGCTCGACGGAACCCATCCGCACCCGCTTCGGATACGGCATCGACGTCCCGTACGACCTGGACCGGCTCGACGACGCCGACCTCATCGTCGTCCCCGCGGGCGGAACCTACGCCGAGTCGGACGGCACCTTCGTCTGCGCGAAGGACCCCGATCCCTGCATGGACCCCCTCCTCGACAAACTCCGGGCTGCGGTCAACCGGGGCGCCAAGGTCGCCAGCCTGTGCAGCGGCGCGTTCGTGCTCGGTGCGGCGGGACTGCTGGACGGCCGCAAGTGCACCACCCACTGGCGGCACGCCCAGCGGCTCGCCGACCTCCACCCGGCGGCCACCGTCGACCCGAACGTCCTCTACGTCGACGACGATCCCGTTCTGACCAGCGCGGGCACGGCCGCCGGCATCGACCTGTGCCTGCACATCGTCCGCAAGGAACAAGGCAGCAGGGTAGCGAACGGGATCGCGCGGCGCATGGTGGTCCCGCCGCACCGGGACGGCGGTCAGGCGCAGTACGTGGCGATGCCACTGCCGTCGACGACGATCGACACCCTCGGACCGCTGCTCGACTGGATGACCGAGCACCTCGCCCTCGATCTGTCGGTGACCGCCGTGGCCGCCAAGGCCAACATGTCGCCCCGCACGTTCGCGCGGCGCTTCCAGGCCGAGACCGGGACCACACCCGCCCGGTGGCTCAGCGACCAGCGGGTACTGGCCGCGCAGCACCTGCTCGAGAACTCGGACCTCTCGGTCGACGTGATCGCCGAGCGCGTCGGCTTCGGCGGCGGTGCGGTGCTGCGGCAGCATTTCCTGCGACTCCGCCACACGACCCCGCAGGCGTACCGCCGCACGTTCCGCGACACGGAGCGCACCGGCTGAGAACGCGCGGGGAAGAATCGTCGGCGATCCGGCGTTGCACAGGCAACACAATCACCGAACGAAAGGACCCTCGTGGCCACCACAACTCTGACTCAGCAGAACTTCGACGAGACCGTGACCGGCAACGATGTCGTTCTGGTCGACTTCTGGGCGTCGTGGTGCGGACCGTGCCGCTCCTTCGCACCCACCTTCGAGGCCTCGTCCGAGCAGCACCCCGACGTGGTGCACGCCAAGGTCGACACCGAAGCGGAGCAGGGCATCGCCGCCGCGGCGAACATCCGCTCGATCCCGACGATCATGGCGTTCCGCGAGGGTGTGCTGGTGTTCAGCCAGCCGGGCGCGTTGCCGCCGGCGGCGCTCGAGGATCTGGTCACGCAGGTCAAGGCCCTCGACATGGACGAGGTGCGCAAGCAGATCGCCGAGCAGGCGCCGGCCGAATAGGGCGGCGGACCGCCGCCGCCTAGTGTGCGGCGGCGTCCCAACTGCGACCGGTGCCGACGGACACGTCGAGCGGCACCGACAGTTCGATGGCCGTGGACATCTTGTCGCGGACCAACTGTTCCACCTGCGCCCGTTCCGTGTCGACGACCTCGAGCACGAGTTCGTCGTGAACCTGCAGCAGCATCCGCGACTTCAGGCCCGCCTCGCGCAGCGCACGCTGCACGTCGATCATCGCGACCTTGATGATGTCGGCGGCGGTGCCCTGGATGGGGGCGTTGAGCGCGGCGCGCTCGGCGACCTCCCGGCGCTGACGGTTGTCGCTGGTGAGGTCGGGCAGGTAGCGGCGGCGCCCGTACAGCGTGGACGTGTAGCCGTCCTTGCGGGCCTGTTCGACGACCTCGTGCAGGTAGTCGCGGACTCCGCCGAACCGCGCGAAGTACGCCTCCATCTGCGATTTGGCCTCCTCGGTGGAGATCTTGAGCTGGGCTGCCAGCCCGAAGGCGCTGAGCCCGTAGGCCAGGCCGTAGGACATCGCCTTCACGCGGCGGCGCAGCTCCGGGGTGACCTCCTCGATCGGCACGCCGAAGGCCCGCGCGCCGACGAAGCTGTGCAGGTCTTCTCCGGTGTTGAACGCCTCGATCAGACCCTCGTCACCGGACACGTGCGCCATGATCCGCATCTCGATCTGGCTGTAGTCGGCGGTGAGCAGCGAGTCGTACCCCTCGCCGACGACGAAACCGTCCCGGATCTGCCGGCCCGCGTCGGTGCGCACCGGGATGTTCTGGAGGTTGGGTTCGGTGGACGACAGCCGGCCGGTGGCCGCGACGGTCTGGTTGAACGTCGTGTGGATGCGGCCGTCCTCGGCGACCGTCTTCAGCAGACCGTCGACGGTCACCTTCAGCCGCGTCGCGTCGCGGTGCGCGAGGAGGTGCTCGAGGAACGGGTGCGACGTCTTCTCGAACAGGTTCTGCAGCGCCTCGGCGTCGGTGGTGTAGCCCGTCTTCGTCTTCTTCGTCTTCGGCATCTCCAGCTCGTCGAACAACACGACCTGCAACTGCTTGGGCGACCCCAGGTTGATCTGCTTGCCGATGACCCCGTAGGCCGCGTCCGCCGCCTCGGAGACCTGCGCCGCGAACCGGCTCTGCAGGTCGTGCAGGTGGTCGCCGTCGACGGCGATACCGGACGCCTCGATGTCGGCCAGCACCGCCAGCAGCGGCAGCTCCATCTCGGACAGCAGCGCCGTCGATTCGATGGTCGCGAGTTCGGTGTCGAGCGCGTCCGCGAGGTCGAGGACGGCGCGGGCGCTGAGAATTTCGGTCTCGGCGGCTTCCGCGTCGACCTGGTCGGCGTCGTCGAGCAGCGACAGCTGCTCCTGGCCGGTCTCTTCCACCCGCAGTTCCCGGCGCAGGTACCGCAGCGACAGGTCGTCGAGGTTGAACGTCCGCTGCCCGGGGCGAACCAGGTAGGCGGCCAGCGCGGTGTCGCTGGTGAGGCCACCGAGCACCCAGCCGCGTCCGCGCAGCGCGTGCATCGCCCACTTGGCCTCGTGCAGGGCCTTCGGCTTGTCCACGTCCGCGAGCCAGCTGCCGAGCGCCTTCTCGTCCTCCGGGGTGGCGGACGCGGTGGCGATGTAGGCGCCCTCGCCGTCGGCAGCCGCGATGGCGATCGCCGTCACGTCGCCGCCGTACGGGCTGCGGGTGCCGACGACCGACACGCCGGACCGCTCACCCGTCGACGCGTGCGCCGACAACCAGTCCGCGACCGCTCCGGGATCGAGCGCACTCCCGCGGACCTCGAACCCCTCCTCGGCCTCGGCTTCGACCGGGGCGAGCGTGGCGAACAGCCGATCGCGCAGCACCTTGAACTCGAGATCGTCGAACAGCGCGTGGATCTTGTCCCGATCCCACTGCGCAAGCATCAACTGGTCCGGGGTATACGGCAGCGGGACGTCGCGCACCATCTCGGTGAGTTCCCGGTTGAGCAGGACGTTCGGCAGGTTCTCCCGCAACGCGTCCCCGACCTTGCCGCGGACCTTGTCGACGTTGTCGACCAGGCCGACGAGATCGCCGTACTCCTTGATCCACTTGGTGGCGGTCTTCTCCCCCACCCCCGGGATGCCCGGCAGGTTGTCGCTCGGGTCGCCGCGCAGGGCGGCGAAATCGGGGTACTGCGCAGGTGTGAGCCCGTACTTCTCCTCGACGGCCGCCGGCGTGAACCGGGTGAGGTCCGAGACGCCCTTCTTCGGGTAGAGCACCGTCACGCCGTCGGTGACCAGCTGGAGCGAGTCACGGTCGCCGGTCACGACGAGAACGCGGTACCCGAGCGCCTCGGCCTGGGTGGTGAGCGTGGCGATGATGTCGTCGGCCTCGAAGCCTGCCTCGGCCATCACCGGGATGCCGAGCGCACCGAGGACGTCCTTGGTGATCTCGACCTGCCCCTTGAACTCGTCCGGGGCCGTGCTGCGATTGGCCTTGTACTCGGGGAACTTCTCCGCCCGGAACGTCTGCCTGGACACGTCGAACGCCGCCGCCACGTGGCTGGGCTGCTCGTCGCGCAGCAGGTTGATCAACATTGAGGTGAACCCGTAGACGGCGTTGGTGACCTGTCCGCTGTGCGTCTTGAAGTTCTCGGCGGGCAGGGCGTAGAACGCACGGAAGGCCAGCGAGTGGCCGTCGAGCAGCATCAGGGTGGGGCGATCGTCGGACGACGCGGCGGCGCCGGACGCGGAGGACGTGGTGGACCGGGGGGTGGTTGCAGGGCTCACGGTTGCCCAGTCTAGGGAGCGGATCCGACACCGATCAGCCGGATGCGATACCCAACCGAAACGTGCCGGAAATCCGAGAACCCCATTTCGTGCGGCCGGAGCCGTTAGAGTCCGGAAATCGCGGCACGGGCTCGGTAGTCGAGTCCGTCACCGCATGTTCCTGACCGACTACACGTCCCCGGAGGACCTGCGTGGCCCCAACCGTGAGGAAGCGACTCCCTGCAGTGAGGACGCGACCGACATCCGCGAGGAGACGCACGAGACGAGGGCCGGTCAGCCGGCAGCTCGGCCGTGCGTTCGTCCTCGTCCTGTTCGGCCTCGTCGCGGCGATCGCTCTCGGCGGTCCCGCGGCGGCACAGGAACCCACCCCACCGCCCCCACCGCCCGCGAGCAGTGAGCAACCGGCGCCCCCCGCGAACGCGGTGCGGGTCAGCGGCAATCTCAACAACGCCGGCGAGCGGCTCGCGGGCGTCGAGGTGCGCGCGCTCGACTCCTCGGGCACCGAGGTCGCGAAGGCGACGTCGGAGTCCAGCGGCCGCTGGGAACTTCAGGTCGCGCCCGGCACCTACACCTTCGAGATCGTCGCGGACACCCTTCCCGAGAACGTCAGTGTGCAGGCCACGGTGGAACGTGACGTGGTGGCCGGTCGCTCCAACACGGTGATCTTCTCGTTCGGCGAGGCCCGCACCGGTTCCGCGGTCCCGTTCTACGAGAAACTGATTCGCCAGACCATCGACGGACTCCGATTCGGTCTCGTCATCGCGATCGCCGGCGTCGGACTGAGCCTGATCTACGGCACCACCGGCCTGACGAACTTCGCGCACGGCGAGCTCGTGACCCTCGGCGCGGTCGCGGCGTGGGGGATCAACGTGACGTTCGGGGTGCAGCTGATTCCGGCCACCGTCCTCGCCGTGATCGTGGGAATCCTGATCGGTCTCCTGAACAACGCCGCGATCTGGAAACCGCTGCGGAAGCGGAAGACCGGCCTGATCGCGCAGCTGGTGGTGTCGATCGGCCTCGCGATCTCCCTGCGGTACCTGATCCTGATCTTCTTCTCCGATCGCGCGGAGCCGTTCGTCGACTACCAGGCGCAGGTCGAACGGCACTGGGGGCCGATCGCGATCACCGACGCCAACCTGGTGTGCATCGTCATCAGTCTCGTCGTCCTCGTCGGAGTGGCCCTGCTGCTGCAGAAGACCCGCATCGGCAAGGCCATGCGCGCGGTGTCCGACAACCGCGACCTGGCCGCGTCGTCCGGTATCGACGTCGAACGGGTGATCCGCTTCGTGTGGGGTCTCGGCGGCGGGCTCGCCGCACTCGGCGGTGTCCTGTTCGGCATCTCCGAACTCGGCGGACGCGTGCAGTGGGAGATGGGTTTCAAGCTCCTGCTGCTGATGTTCGCCGGCATCACGCTCGGTGGGCTCGGCACCGCCTACGGCGCGCTGCTCGGCTGCGTGATCGTCGGCCTGCTCGTCCAGTTGTCGACGCTGGTGATCAACCCCGACCTCAAGTACATCGGAGGACTGCTCATCTTGATCGTCATCCTGATCGTCCGGCCTCAGGGCATTCTCGGCAGCCGGCAAAGGATCGGGTGAGGGCATGGACGTCACCGGAGCACTCCAGGTCTCGCTCGCCCAGCTGATCGGCCCGTCGGCGATCTTCTACGCGCTGCTGGCGATCGGCCTCAACCTGCACTTCGGCTACGCCGGACTGCTGAACTTCGGCCAGATCGGTTTCGCACTCCTCGGCGGCTACGGCGTCGGGATCATGACCGTCACGTACCATCAGCCGCTGTGGGTCGGCATCCTCGTCGGTCTCGCCGCCGCCGGGCTGCTGGCCGTCGTCCTCGGTATCCCGACACTGCGGTTGCGGGCCGACTACCTCGCCATCGTCACCATCGCCGCGTCGGAGATCCTGCGGCTGATCTTCCGTTCCACCGCTTCGGATTCCATCACCGGATCCACCAACGGCCTGTTCGGTTTCGCCGATCCGTTCACCACGCTCAGCCCGTTCGACTCGGGTAAGCAGTACAACTTCCTCGGTGTGAAGTTCTACGGCGACGACCTGTGGTCGATGGTCGTCGGCTGGACCCTCGTCCTGGTGCTGTGCGGGTTCGTGTACCTCCTGACGCACAGCCCGTGGGGCCGCGTCCTCAAGGCCGTCCGCGAGGACGAGGACGCCGCACGCGCACTCGGCAAGAACGTCTTCGTCTACAAGATGCAGGCGCTGGTCCTCGGCGGCATGATCGGTGGGCTCGGCGGTGTGTTCAACGCGCTGCAGACCAAGTCGATCAACCCCGACTTCTACTCCACCGCGCAGACGTTCTTCGCGTTCGGCGCGCTCATCCTCGGCGGCGCCGCGACCGTCTTCGGACCGGTGGTCGGGGCGATGCTGTTCTGGTTCCTGCTGGCCATCCCGGACGCCCTGTTGCGGCAGGCGATCTCCGGTCCCGACCCGCTGTTGCCGCTGACGGAACAGCAGGTCGGCGCCATGCGGTTCGTCCTCCTCGGCATCATGATCGCGGTGCTGATGGTCTTCCGGCCGCAGGGCATACTGGGCAACAAGCGGGAGGTGCAGCTCAATGCCTGACCACAGACTGCCGGATCGTCTGCAGACCGAGACCGGGCTCACCGCCGAGGAACGGGCCTCCATCTTCGCCGACGTCCCGCACTCCCCCGGCGCACCCAAACCCGACCCGATCCTCGTGGTCGACGACGTGTCCCGCACATTCGGCGGACTCAAGGCCGTCGACGTAGCGCATCTGGAGATTCAGCGCGGCTGCATCACCGGTCTGATCGGTCCGAACGGCGCCGGCAAGACGACCCTGTTCAACCTGCTCACCGGTTTCGACCGGCCGGACAGCGGCACCTGGTCGATGGACGGGCAGTCCCTCGGCCGGATGTACCCGCACCAGGTGGCGCGCCGTGGCGTCGTCCGCACGTTCCAGCTCACCAAGGCGCTGTCGAAGTTGACGGTGCTCGACAACGTGCGGCTCGGCGCCACCGGGCAGCGCGGCGAACGCATCGTCAACACCCTGCTGCCGTGGACGTGGAAGGGGCAGGAGCGGGCCGTCACCGAGCGCGCCAACGAACTGCTCGCGCGATTCAAGCTCGACGCCAAATCCGACGATCTCGCCGGTTCGCTGTCCGGCGGTCAGCGCAAGCTCCTCGAGATGGCGCGGGCACTGATGACGGAGCCGACGGTGGTGATGCTCGACGAGCCGATGGCCGGGGTGAATCCCGCACTGACACAGAGTCTCCTGGGGCACATCAAGTCGCTGCGGGACGAGGGCATGACCGTTGTGTTCGTGGAGCACGACATGGACGTCATCCGCGACATCAGCGACTGGGTGGTCGTGATGGCGCAGGGCAGCGTGATCGCCGAATCCACGCCGGAGCATCTCTCGACCAACACCGCGGTGGTCGACGCCTATCTCGGCAGCCACCACGATCAGGCACTCGAGTTCGACGCCGAGGGCAACCCGGTGGGCGCGACGGCGGTCCTCGCCGAAGCGCTCGAGAGCGCCGAGGCCGAAACCCTCGAGACCGGCGGCGACCTCTCCGAACCCGACATCACCGAGCTGAGGCGTGAGCACCCATGACCGAACCGACACCAGCGGAATTCGCGGCCACCCCCGAGGAGCATGCCCGGCTCGCCGAAGGGGCCCTCGTCCGCGCGGACGGGGTGGTGGCCGGTTACATCCCCGGCGTCAACATCCTGCGTGAATGCAACTTCTTCCTGCGCGAGGGGGAGATCGTCGGCATCATCGGCCCCAACGGCGCCGGAAAATCCACGCTCCTGAAGTCGTTGTTCGGGCTGATCCCGGTGCGGGAGGGCGCCGTGACCCTGCGCGGCGAGGACATCACGTCCCAGCCGGCCCACGTCCTCGTCCAGAAGGGCGTCGGCTACGTCCCGCAGACGCAGAACGTCTTTCCCTCGCTCACCATCGAGGAGAACCTCGAGATGGGGATGTATCTGCGCCCCAAGCTCTTCGCCGAAAGGTTCGCCTTCGTCGGCGACCTGTTCCCGCTGCTCGTCGAGCGGAAGAAGGTGAAGGCCGGCGCCCTGTCCGGCGGCGAACGCCAGATGGTCGCGATGGGCCGCGCGCTGATGATGGACCCGTCCGTGCTGCTGCTCGACGAGCCGTCCGCCGGGCTGTCCCCGATGTTCCAGGACGAGGTGTTCATCCGCTGCAAGAAGATCAACGCGGCGGGGGTCTCGGTGATCATGGTGGAACAGAACGCCCGCCGCTGTCTGCAGATCTGCGACCGCGGGTACGTCCTGGACCAGGGCCGCAACGCCTACACCGACTCCGGCCTCAACCTGATGCACGACCCGAAGGTGATCGAGCTGTACCTCGGGACCCTGGCGGGAAGTCAGGAGAAGAAGTAGTTCCACCACACGACTGTGGGCCAGGTTTCCCTGGCCCACAGTCCGTTTCAGATGTGTCCGATCACCCGCCGACGACGATGTATCCCTCCGTCGTCAGCTTGTTGTCGGCGCCGAACTTCAGCTTGCCGTACGAACCGATGGACGGCTCGCCCGCCGCGGCGAAGTCGAGCTTGCCGGTGATGCCGTTGTAGTCGATGTCCGTTCCGGCCTGCACGAGCGGCAGGCACTCCTGGTACGACGTGCACGGGGTGCCACCCTCGGTGACGGCGTTGATGTTGGCGGCGATGTCGCGACCCGCCGTCGACTTCCCGGCCTCTGCGGCGAGCGCGGAGATGACCACGGCGTCGTAGGACTCACCGGCGTAGTTGAAGTCGATCAACCCCGGGTTGATGGCCTTGAGGCGATCCTGGAAAGCCGGACCGACGTCGGTGAGAGGCGTGGTGCCCTGCATGCCGTCGAGCAGCGGTGCGGCGACCGATTCGCCGAGCGCGTTACCCATGTTGCCGTCGACGCCGTAGACCTTCATGCCGTCGGACGGGCCGATGCCCACCTCGTGCATGCGGGTGATGATCTTCGCCGACTCCTCGAATCCGACCACGGCGACGGCGTCGGGTGCGAAGTCCTTGACCTGATCGACCTCGGAGTTGAAGGACTGCGCGTTGGGGTCGTAGATGATCTTCTGGATCTGGTCCTCGGGGATGCCGGCATCGACCAGGTTCTTCTGGATGTTGTCGGCGAGCCCGGTTCCGTACGGGTCGTTGAGCGCCAGGATGGACACTCGCTGGCCGCCGTCGTCCGAAATGAGCTGCGACACGGCCTGAGCCTGCAGCACGTCGGTGGGCGCGGTGCGGAAGTACTGGCCCTTGTCCGGGTAGCAGACGAACTGGTCGGACGTGTTGGCCGGGGAGAACATCACGACGCCGGCGCTGGACACCTTGTCGATGACCTTCAGCGACACCGACGACGACGCCGCGCCGATGATCACCTGAGTGCCCGCGGCCAGTTCCCGGTCCACGGTGGTGTTCGCGGTGTCGGTGGTGGTGTCGCCCGAGTCGCCGGGAATCAGTTGGACGGGCTGACCGAGAACCCCACCGGCGGCGTTGACGTCGTTGACACCGAGCTGGGTGCCTGCCACCATCGGCGGTCCGAGGAAGGAGAGACTTCCCGTGTCGGGGAGCAGGGTGCCGATCTTCAGGGGCGCGGTGGACGGTGCCCCCGCTGCCGTCGCTTGTTCGGGGGTGCAGTCGGTGGAGACAGTGGTGGCCGAGGCAGAGCTGCCACTCCCGCTCGCGGAGTCGTCGCCACTGTCCGAACTACAACCTGCCAGTGCGAGAGATGCCGCGCCGAGAACCGCGGCCGCCCGCACGAGGGTCCGTTTAGCCATCCAAACTCTCCTTAGATCACCTGTGTACGGGCGCCACCCGAGTCGGCGTCCGCTGTGGGATCAGACGCTAGCGGTCCGGCGGCATTCGCGATCCGTCCGGAAAGGCTCGTGACCTTACTGTGATCTGAAAAGGACGAGTGTTTACGCGGACGTAGCGTGACGCTCCTCAGACGGCGACGAGACGGCGCACGGAGTCGACGACCACCTGCCGTCGGCGGGCCCGGTCCGCGGGGGCCGCCGCGCCGAGTTCCGGTGTCTGCGTGTGCCAGGACATCGCGACGGACCGGACGACGGCGAGCAGTTCCACGGGCTCGAATCGGGTGGGCAGCACCCCGTCCCGCTGCGCCCGCTCGATGTCGGCGAGCTTCGAGCGGTTGGACGCCACCACCACCTGCAGCGGCTCACCGTCGGGACGCTCGAGCTGGTACCAGGTGGCGAGCCGGAGCGTCGCCGGGTTGTCTTCGTACAGGTCGAAGGAGCGTCCCGCGTAACCGGGGAGGTCGGTGGCGTCGAACCGTACCTGCTCGGTGAAGGCCACCACGTGAGCGGCGAAGACGGCGTCGAACAACTGGCCCTTGTCGCCGAAGTAGGCGTAGATCATCGACTTGTTCGCCTTGGCGGCCAGCGCGATGCGGTCGACCCGCGCCCCCGCGATGCCGAACTCGGCGAACTCGGCCGCCGCCGCGTCCAGTAGCCGCTTCTTCGTTGCCTCTGCGTCGCGCACCATGGCACCAGGCTAGCAACCAAATAGTTGGTTGACAGCGTCACCCGGCGGGTGTTTCATGGAATCCGTCGGCAACCAACCAGTCAGTTGCAAGCACGTCGAGGGAGAACACCATGGCCAAGACCTGGCTCGTCACCGGAAGCTCACGCGGTTTCGGCAGGGAACTCGTGACCGCGATCCTCGCCGCCGGCGACAACGTCGTCGCGACCGCACGGCGACCCGAGCAGCTGAACGACCTGGTCGACGCGTTCGGTGACCGGGTCCGGACGGTCGCCCTGGATGTCACCGACGCCGCGGCCGCCCGCGCCGCCGTCGCGACGGCCGTCGAGGGGTTCGGGAGCCTCGACGTGGTGGTGAACAATGCCGGCTACGCCAACAGTGCCCCGATCGAGGAAATGGACGACGAGGACTTCCGGCAGCAGGTCGACGCCAACTTCTTCGGTGTCGTCAACGTCACCCGCGCCGCACTGCCGATCCTGCGCGAGCAACGCAGCGGCAGCTTCGTGCAGTTCTCCTCCGTCTGAGGTCGCGTCGGCGGCACGCCGGGGCTGAGCGCCTATCAGGCCGCGAAATTCGCCGTCGAGGGATTCTCCGAAGTCCTGGCGGCGGAGGTGAAGCCGTTCGGTGTGCGGGTGCTCATCGTGGAACCGGGAGCGTTCCGCACCGACTGGCAGGGTTCGTCGATGCAGCGCAGTTCCGTCGGTCCCGACTACGAGGCGACCGTCGGCGCGATGAACCGCTACCGGGAGGACGCCGACGGCACCCAGGCCGGCGACCCGGCCCGGGCCGCCCGGGTGATCATGGATGTGGTTGCCGCCGAGGACGCCCCGCTGCGACTACTGCTCGGGGCCGGCGCCGTCGACCTCGCCGAGAAGTCGTCCCGCGAACGCGCCGCCGAGGCCCGGCGGTGGGCCGACGTCAGCCGCGCCGCGGACTTTCCCGCCGGCGTCTGACCCGCGGCGGCGAAAACGCAGCGGCTGTCGCCGATCTCACGAATCAGCCGGCAGGCGCTTCCCCGCCGAGGGTTTCGAGGACCACCTGCGCGACCGCCTTCATGGTCGACCGGCGGTCCATCGCGGCGCGCTGGATCCACTTGAACGCTTCGGGCTCGGTCAGCGACTGCTTCTCCATCAACACGCCTTTGGCCCGCTCGACGACCTTGCGGGTCTCCAGACGCTCGGACAGATCGGAGATCTCGCGCTCGAGCGCGGTCACCTCCTTGAACCGGCTCGCCGCCAACTCGACCGCGGGCACCAGGTCGGCCACGGAGAACGGCTTGACCAGATACGCCATCGCCCCGGCGTCGCGCGCCCGCTCCACCAGCTCGCGCTGACTGAACGCTGTGAGAATGACCACGGGCGCAATGCGTTTCGCCGCGATCTCCGACGCCGCGTCGATGCCGTCCCGTCGGGGCATCTTCACGTCCATGATCACGAGATCGGGTTTGAGCTCCACCGCCAGATCGACCGCGGCCTGCCCGTCCCCCGCCTCACCGACCACGTCGTAGCCCTCTTCCCGCAGCATCTCGACGAGATCGAGCCTGATCAGCGCCTCGTCCTCGGCCACCACGACCCGCCGCGGCTGCGACGGCACACCTTGCTGCTGGGGAGCGTTCATGGCCACCATTCTCCTCTGCTCGAACGACCCCGGCGCGGGGAGCGAACGTTAGAAGGGTACCGGTGGTTGACTCCCGACGACGATCTTCTACAGTGGTACAGCGCAACACGCCCTCGTATCCCAATTGGCAGAGGAAACGGATTCAAAACCCGTCCAGTGTGAGTTCGAGTCTCACCGAGGGCACTGCCAGGATGTACCGCGAATCGCAGGTCGGATGCTTTCTCCGACCTGCGATTCCCGTTTGGTCCCCCGCTACGGCGTTCCCGCTACCACTGCGCGCCCGCGATCTGCCGGGTGGCGGCGTTGAGGCGGTTCCACAGGTTCACGGTGGCGATCGACAGGACCAGCGCCGCGAGATCCTTCTCGTCGTAGTGCCGGGTGGCCTCGTCCCACACGTGGTCGGGTACGGCGTCCGCGCGATCGCTCAACCGGGTCATCGACTCGGCCAGTGCCAGGGCCGCGCGTTCGGCGTCGGTGAAGTACGGCGCCTCCCGCCACGCCGCGACCGCGAAGATCCGCTCGTTGGTCTCCCCCTCCTTCTCCAGTTCGCGCGCGTGCATGTCCACGCACACGCTGCAGCCGTTGATCTGGCTCGACCGCAAGTGCACGAGCGCGTGGGTCACCGGCGGCACGTTCGCCTTCGCGGTCGCCTTCCCCAGCGCGAGGAGTGCCGTCATGGCGTCGGGAACGATCATCGCGGGATTGGTCATCCGGGCTTTCATGATTGCCTGCCTCCAACTGTATTCGGGTGATGTGATGTCACCTCGGCTTGTTTTCGTTCGTCACTGTTATGACGGACCGCGACGAGGGAATGTGACAGATGGACGACAACGAGTTTCTGGCGCGACGCTTCGAGCAGAACCGCATTCATCTGAAAGCGGTCGCGTATCGGATGCTCGGCTCGCTGAGCGAGGCGGAGGACGCCGTGCAGGAGGGCTGGCTCCGGCTCAGCCGCAGCGAGACGGCGGAGGTGGAAAACCTGCGTGGCTGGTTGACGACGGTCGTCGCGCGGGTCTGCCTCGACATGCTCCGCGCGCGAACGACGCGCCGCGAGGAGTCCCTGGACGCCCACGTGCCGGATCCGATCGTGAGCGCGGTCGACGGCGCCGATCCCGAGCAGGAGGCCGTGCTCGGTGACTCCGTCGGGCTCGCCCTGATGGTGGTCCTCGACACCTTGACGCCGGCCGAACGACTCACGTTCGTGTTGCACGACATGTTCGCCCTGTCGTTCGACGAGATCGCTCCGATCGCCGGGCGGACCCCCGGCGCCTCCCGCCAACTCGCGAGCCGCGCGCGCCGCCGGGTGCAGGGGTCGGGACCGGTCCCGGATGCCGACCTCGTCCGCCAGCGAGAAATCGTCGAGGCATTCATGGCCGCGGCGCGGGACGGACGGTTCGATTCGCTGCTGGAGTTGCTCGACCCGGACATCGTCCTGCGGGCCGACCGCGGCGCAGACGGATCCGGCGTGGTGCGCGGCGCCCGGGCCGTCACCGAGCAGGCCCTCACGTTCTCGCGCTTCGCCCCGTTCGCCCGGCTCGCCCTGGTGAACGGCACTGCCGGGGTGGTGGCCGCACCCGACGGAACTGCCATGTCCGTCATGGCGTTCACCGTCGCGGACGGAAAGATTGCGCGGATCGACATCCTCGCCGACCCGGACCGTCTGCAGCATCTGGGCCTGCCACTGGTCACCGACTGACGATCCGCAGGTAGCGGCGGTTTTTTGTGGCCGATTCTGGGGTTCTGCGCCGTCCTGCCAGTACCATGGTGGGACAGGTACGCCCTCGAGCACGGAGGTCACCCATGGAGCTCGGCACCGTCACATTCACCTACGACGGGCGGGTAGCCCTTCGATTCCAGCAAGCGCTCTCGCACTCGCCGGAGAAGGTGTGGCGTGTTCTCACCGACCCGCAGTACCTGAAGGCCTGGTTCCCCGCCGACGTCGAATTCGATCTCACCCCGGGCGCCGAGCTCGTGTTCCGGGTCACTCCGGAGCAGGTGAGCCGATTCGGACTACCTGCAGATCAGACCACCACCGGTACGGTCATCTCGGTTCACCCCGCACACATTCTCGAGTACCTGTGGGACGCCGAGACGCTGCACTGGGAGCTCGTTCCCGACGGCAGTGGCGGCTGCTGGCTGACACTCACCCACACCGTCGAGGAAGAAGAATCCGCCTACGCACACGCCGCCGGCTGGCATGCAGGACTCGAAGTGGTCGAGGCTCAGCTCGACGGCCGCGAGGTCGACTGGTCGCCGTGGGATCGCGCCGACGAACTCGCCTCGTCGTATCGCAAGACCTCCTGACCACAACGACACGGAGGAGTGCCTATCCCGGGCAGCGCCACCACACCGGCAGCCACCTTCGTCACGGAGGTCACCGGCACGGCGACGCGGCGATGGGGTGTGCACGGCACCGATCTCGGCTGTCCCGTGCGCCTGGCCGACGGCAGCGTCGCGTTCTTCTTCGGCGACACGTTCAGCTCACCCGGCCGACGGCCCCGTGGATGGCGCAGTCCCGTCATGTTGCGTTCCACCACAACCGATCTCCGCGGTGGGGTCGGGTTCGACTCCGCCGCAGGCGGCAGGACGGCGCGGGAGATCCTCCCCAACGCCCACGACGTACGCGAACTCCCCGACCGGGATTCGCCGGGCAGTGAGTTCACCGTCGTTCCCGCGGACGCCGTCACGATCGGCGACCGGACGTATCTGTCCGTCGTCAGTGTGCACTCGTGGAGGTCTGCCGACTGGCCCACGAACTTCACCTATCTCGCCTACACCGACGACTGCGGCGAGAATTGGCACCGGACCGACGCCCGCTGGGACAACCGCGGCGGCTCGCTCGACCAACTGTGGACGATGGAACGCCGCGACGGCTACGTGTACGTGATCTCCAGTGCGTTCGACCGCGAGAATCCGCGCGGGATGATCCTGCGGCGGGTCCCCGAATCGCACATCCTCGATCCGGCGGCCTACGAGGACTGGGGCTGGAACCCCGCCGCGAACTGGGCCTGGGGACAGCCCGCGACACCGATCCTGCCGGGACCCGTCGGCGAAATGTGCCTGCGGAACATCGAGGGCATCTGGGTCCTCGCGTACTTCGATCCCGCCGCCTACGCGATCGTCACCCGCACCGCGGAGCGTATCGACGGTCCGTGGTCGGCGCCGACCGTGCAGGTCGCCGGCGGCGACTGGGGTGCCGCGGACGGAACGTGGGCGCAGATCTACGGCGGTTACATCCATCCCGCATCGACAGCAGACGACCTGCATCTGCTTGTGTCGCAATGGAACACGACCACCGGAGATCCCTACCGGGTTCTGCAGTTCAGGACCCGGCTGGACGTACGGTAGCTCGCCCTCACCCGACGAGTTCCGACTCCGTCCACCGGCCCTCGCCCTCCAGTTCCACCCCACGGGAGTGGAACTGGTTCAGGGTGCTGCGATGCCCGACGCTCACCACGATGCTGTTCGGGAGTTCGGTCCCGAGCAGGGTGTAGAGCGTGTGCTCGAGGCCCTCGTCGATCGCCGACGTGGCCTCGTCGAGGAAGATCACCGCGGGACGGGCGATCAGTACCCGCGCGAACGAGAGACGTTGCTGCTCACCCGGCGACAGGATTCGCGTCCAGTCGGCGATCTCGTCGAGCCGATCACCCAGATTGCCGAGCGACACCTTCGTCAGCGCGTCACGCACGGCGTCGTCGGCCGCCGACGGCTCCTTCGGGTATGCCAGCGCCGTCCGCAGGGAACCGAGCGGAAGGTACGGCCGCTGCGAGAGGAAGATCGCCTCCCCCGACGGCCGGGACACGGTGCCGTCGGCATAGGGCCACAGATCCGCGAGGGTGCGGAGAAGAGTGGTCTTGCCCGACCCCGAGGGACCCTTGACCAGCAACGACTGGCCCGGGCTCACCGTGAGCGCGAGGCCCTCGATGAGCGTCTCCCCCGTCGGGATGCGGACGTCCAGCTTCTCCACCTGGAGGTCGTCGCCCGACTTGCCGGTCTTCAGGACCGGAAGTTCGTCGGCGTGCTGGTTGTCGTTGGCGAGGCCGTTGAGTCGGATGAGGGTGGCACGGAAACTCGCGAAGTCCGCATACGATTCGCGGAAGAAGGACAGCGAGTCGTGGACCTGACCGAAGGCCTGCGACGTCTGCATCACGTCACCGAGCGACACCTGACCGGTGAACAGCCGCGGACCCTGCACGAGGAACGGGAAGATGACGGCCGTCTGGTTGACGGTGAGGTTCCATCCGCTGAACTTCAAGGTCCGGAAGACGATGTGCCACATGTTGCGGATGACGTCGGCGAACCGGCCGGCGAGGGTGCGGCGCTCGACGTTCTCCCCACGGAAGAACGCGATGCTCTCGCCGTACTCCCGCACCCGGATCAGTGCGTAACGGAAGTTGGCGCCGAGTTTCTCGTTGAGGAAGTTCAGCTTGATGAGCGGCTTGCCGATCCAGAACGCCACCGCCGTGGTCACCAGGACGTAGATGTAGACGAGGAAGATCATCGCCCGCGAGATCTCCACCCCGAACACCGTCATCGGGCCGGACAGATCCCACAGGATGCCCGTGAAGGACACGATCGACAGCACCGCCGTCACCGCACCCATCGACAGCGTGCGGGACGTCGTCACGAAGTTGGTGATGTCGGCCTGGATGCGCTGATCCGGGTTGTCGATCGCATCGGCCAGGAACCGGTCGCGGTAGTAGGCGCGGCTGTCGAGCCAGTCGTCGACGAGATGATGGTTGAGCCATGTCCGCCAGTCGATGTCGAGGGTCTGGCCGATCACGTACTCGATCAGGGCCCGCACCACGTGGACCGTCGCCAGAATCGCGAACACGCGGAGGAAGTGCCAGAACGCGGTCTCGTCCAGATTCTGGATCGAATCGTAGAAGTCGTTGTACCAGTAGGAGAACAGCACGGTCATCCGCACCGCGAAGACGGTCGACAGGAGCAGCACCGCCAGGATCACCAGCGGCTTGAGGCTCCGCCGCGGATCGAAGTAGGGCGCGGCGAAGCGCCAGAACTGCCTACCCCATCTGGTGAACCGCGCCAGCAGCACGATCACGACGACGAACACCACGACAGTCATGACGTAGGCCTTCAGCAGCCACATCGAGCTGTCCCACACCACGTTGTTCCAGTCCACGACCCATATCCCCGATCACGAGGTGAAACTCACCAGAAAAGATGGCGAAGTCTAACCCCGCACGCGGGTGCTGGGCGAGAGATACGCGCAGTGTCTACGAGCCCTTCTCCGGCTCAGGCTTTTTCAGGTTGCCCTCGTCGTCGACGTAGTCGTCGAAGGCAGTGCCCGACACCGTGCCGTCGGAGCCGGGCAGGACGACCGTCTCCCGGGCGCCCGGCTCGTAGCGCGCGTCGATCTCTTCCATCTTCTTCTTGGCTTCGGCGATCGCCTCGTCGTCGGGGACGGGGATTTCGGTCTCCCGGCCGGCGTTCTTCTGATCGGGTTCGTCTGCGCTCATCGTGCACGTCCGTTCCGTTGAGGAGATTCCTGACCGACCATACGCCGCGGCCACTGGTTGAACTACCGTTCAAAGCCGTTCGGTGGCAAAGGAATGGCGGGGTCTCTACGTCCGCGGCGGGAAGTGGCGGATCAGGCCCTCCTGGACCACGGTGGCCAGGAGTTCGCCGTCGAGGGAGAAGAACCTGCCCGTCGCGAGGCCGCGGGAGCCCGCCGCGACCGGCGACTCGGTGGCGTAGAGCGTCCAGTCGTCGAACCGGAACGGCCGGTGGAACCAGATGGAATGGTTGACGGTGGCCGCGACGATCCGGTCGAGCCCCCACGACAATCCGTGGGTGGTGATGATGGAATCGAGGACCGTGGTGTCCGACGAGTACCCCATGACGGCCACATGGATCAGCGGATCGTCGGGGAGGTCGCCGTCCGATTTCATCCAGACCCGGTTGTGGGTGAGCTTCTCCCCCGTGCCCTTGAGGATCCACGAGGGGTCGTTCGCGTAGCGCATGTCGATCGGCTTGAGCGCGTCGACGAACATCTTCAGTCGGTCCTCGTACCCCATGAAGTGGTCGCCGAGCGGCGGGAGCGTGTCCGGGAACGGGACGTCGGGCACCTCGACCGCGTGCTCGAGTCCCTTGCCCCAGTCCTGGAACGCCGCCAGCATGACGAACAGTTCTTGCCCGTCCTGCAACGCGGTGACCTGCCGGTTCGCGAAGGCCCGGCCGTCGCGGTGCCGTTCGACGCGGTACTCGATGGGTTCCTTGACGTTGCCGCCACGGATGAAGTGGGCGTTGACCGCGTGCACGGCCCGGTCGCCGCTGACGGTGCGGCCGGCGGCGACCAGTGCCTGAGAGATCAACTGGCCGCCGAACGTCCGGCTACCCACCTGCGCGGGATGCCGACCTCTGTATGTGTCCTCGCCGGTCTTCTCGAGATCGAGAAGTTCGAGCAGGGTCTGGAGATCGGACTTCGCCGCGACTTCGCTCACCTAGTGGTCCTCTTCGCCGATTCTGTGGACGTGGATCAGGTTGGTCGAGCCTACGGTGCCCGGCGGGGAACCGGCGACGATGACCACCAACTCACCCTTCTGGTACCGGCCCAACCCCAACAGCGCGTGGTCGACCTGACGCACCATCGCGTCGGTGCTGTCGACCGGATCGACGATGAACGTCTCCGTGCCCCACGTCAGCGACAACTGACTGCGCACCTCCGGCAACGGCGTGAACGCCAGCAACGGCAACGGCGTGTGCAACCGCGCCAACCGGCGCACCGTGTCCCCGGACTGCGTGAACGCCACCAACGCCTTCGCATCCAGACGCTCCCCGATGTCCCGGGCCGCATACGAGATGACCCCCCGCTTGGTCCGCGGCACATGCGTCAACGGCGGCACCTGCGTCGACTCGTGCTCGACCGCCTCCACGATCCGCGCCATCGTGCGCACCGTCTCCATCACATACTTGCCGACCGACGTCTCCCCGGACAGCATCACCGCATCCGCACCGTCGAGGACGGCGTTCGCCACATCGGACGCCTCCGCCCGCGTCGGCCGCGAATTCTCGATCATCGACTCCAGCATCTGCGTGGCCACGATCACCGGCTTCGCGTTCTCCCGCGCGATCTGAATGGCCCGCTTCTGCACCAACGGCACCTGCTCGAGCGGCAACTCCACCCCCAGGTCACCGCGCGCGACCATCACCGCGTCGAACGCCAGCACGATCGCCTCGAGGTTGTCGATAGCCTCCGGCTTCTCCAGCTTCGCGATCACCGGGATCCGGCGGCCGACCCGGTCCATCACCGCGTGCACCAGCTCCACATCCGCCGGGGACCGCACGAACGACAACGCGATGAAATCGACACCGAGGCCGAGCGCGAACTCGAGGTCCGCGATGTCCTTCTCCGACAGCGCCGGGACCGACACGTTCATCCCCGGCAGCGACACACCCTTGTTGTTGGACACCGGACCACCCTCGGTGACCCGGCACACCACGTCGTTGCCCTCGACCCCGGTGACGACGAGACCGACCTTGCCGTCGTCGACGAGCAGCCGATCACCCGGCCTGGCGTCCTCGGCGAGCTGCTTGTAGGTCGTCGAGACCCGGTCGTGGGTGCCCTCGACGTCGTCGACGGTGATCCGCACGACCTCCCCGTCGGCCCACGTGGTGCGGTCCTCGGCGAACCGGCCGAGCCGGATCTTCGGACCCTGCAGGTCCGCGAGGACACCGACGGCCTTGCCCGTCGCATCCGAGGCGGCCCGCACCCGCTTGTAGTTCTCCTCGTGGTCGGAATGATCTCCGTGGCTGAAATTCAGCCGGGCCACGTCCATACCGCTTTCGACGAGTTCGCGAATACGGTCACCGGTGGCGGTAGCAGGTCCAAGTGTGCATACGATCTTCGTGCGTCGGTTCACGGCCTCGAGCCTAGTCGCCCGGCGCGCCCTTCTCCATTTAGACGACTGCCAGCGGGAGCGCCGTCGGATGCACCGGCGACGGCAGGTCCGACGCCCCCGTCAGATACACGTCGACGGCGTGCGCCGCGGACCGGCCCTCCGCGATCGCCCACACGACGAGCGAGGCGCCGCGGTGCGCGTCCCCGCAGACGAAGACGCCGGGCGCGGTGGTCTGCCAGTCGGGTCCGCAGGACAGCGCACCGCGCCGGGTGGGCGACAACCCGTAGTCGTCGAGCAGCGGCCCGAGGTCGACGCCCTCGAACCCGATCGCGAAAAGCGCCAGTTCGCACGGCAATTCGATTTCCTCGCCGACCGGGGTGATGGTGCGTTTGCCGTCCTCGCGGGTGACCTGCACCTCGGCGAGCACCATGGATCGGACGTTCCCGTTGTCGTCGCCGAGGAATCGCTGCACCGCGACCTGGTACCGGCGGACACCGCCCTCGGCGTGCGCCGGCGACGTGCGCAGCACCATCGGCCATGCCGGCCAGGGGGTCGCGGCCTCGTCCCGTTCCGTCGGCAACTCCGGGTTGTAGTCCAGTTGGGTCACCGACAGCGCGCCCTGACGGTGCGCCGTTCCGAGGCAGTCGGCCCCGGTGTCGCCGCCGCCGATGATGACGACGTGCTTGCCCCTGGCCGTGATCGAGGCGGGCCCGTCCCCCTCGCATTCCTTGTTCGAGGTCACGAGATGTTCCATCGCGAGGTGGATCCCGTTCAGCTCGCGGCCCTCGACGGACGTGTTGTCGCGGGCGCGCAGGGCACCGATCGCGAGCACGACGGCGTCGAACTTCTCACGCATCTGCTCCACTGTGAGGTCGACGCCGACCTCGCAGTCGGTGACGAAGTGGGTGCCCTCGGCGCGCATCTGCATGAGACGCTGATCGAGGATCGCCTTCTCCATCTTGAATTCCGGGATGCCGTACCGCAGCAGTCCCCCGAGCCGGTCGTCGCGCTCGTAGACGGTGACGTCGTGTCCCGCGCGGGTCAGTTGCTGGGCCGCCGCGAGGCCGGCCGGGCCGGACCCGACCACCGCGACCGTGCGGCCCGTCGCGATCATCGGCGGCTTCGGCACCACCGTGCCGGATTCCCACGCCACATCGGCGATGGCCTGCTCGATCCGTTTGATGGTCACGCTGCCCGTCGTGTGCGTGTCGGCGAGCGACAGCACACATGCCGACTCGCACGGCGCCGGGCACACCCGTCCCGTGAACTCCGGGAAGTTGTTGGTGGCGTGCAGCCGTTCACTCGCCGCCGACCAGCGACCGCGGCGCACGAGGTCGTTCCACTCCGGGATCAGGTTGCCCAGCGGGCAGCCCGCACTCCCCGAGTGGCAGAACGGAATTCCGCAATCCATGCACCGCGCGGCCTGCTCGGACACCTCCGCCGCCCGCTCCGCCGGACTCTGCGGCGCGTACACCTCGTCCCAGTCGTGCACCCGCTCCGCGACCGGGCGCTTGCGCGCCTCCTTCTTCACGATGTGCAGAAAGCCCTGTGGATCAGCCACGTGCCGCCTCCATGATCGCAGTGTCGACGTCGAGTCCCTCGGCCTTGGCCATCCGGGTCGCGTCCAGCACCCGCTGGTAGTCCACCGGCATCACCTTGGTGAACAACGCGGACCGCCGCGGCCAGTCGGCCAGCACCGACGCGGCCACCGCCGACCCCGTCCACCGGTGGTGCCGGGTCACCGCGCCGCGCAACCAGTCGAGGTCGTCCGGGTCGGGTTGCAGGAGCGTGACCATGGCCGGGTTGACGTCCGCCGGGTCCAGGTCGAGGACGTACGCGATGCCGCCGGACATGCCGGCCGCGAGGTTCCGCCCGGTCGGTCCGAGGATCACCACCCGTCCGCCCGTCATGTACTCGCAGGCGTGGTCGCCGACCCCCTCCACCACCGCCGACGCGCCCGAGTTCCGCACCGAGAAGCGTTCGCCGACCCGCCCCCGGAGGTACAACTCCCCCGACGTGGCGCCGTAGAGCAGGGTGTTGCCGGCGATCACCTGGGTTTCCGGTACGAACAGGACGTCGTCGGCAGGGCGGACGACGATCCGCCCACCCGACAATCCCTTGCCGACGTAGTCGTTGGCGTCGCCGGTCAGGTCGATGGTGATGCCCGGGGGCAGGAACGCGCCCAGCGACTGCCCGGCCGACCCGGTGAACGTGAGCCGGATCGTGTCGTCCGGCAACCCGGCGGCGCCGTAGCGCCGGGTGACCTCGGCGCCGAGCAGCGTGCCGACGGTCCGGTTGACGTTGCGGACCGGCATCTCGATCTCGACGGCGTGGGCGTCCTCGAGCGCGCCCTCCGCCAACTGGATGAGGGTGCGGTCCAGTGCCCGATCCAGTCCGTGGTCCTGGTCGCGGTTGCGTCGCCGCTGCGACAGCGGCGTCCCGTCCGGCCCGGTGGGGACGGCGAACACGGGACCGAGATCGAGTCCGCGATTCTTCCAGTGCGCGATCCCCTGTGCGGTCTCGAGGACGTCCGCGTGTCCGACGGCCTCGTCGATGCTGCGGAACCCGAGGTCGGCCAGGTACTGTCGCACGTCCTCGGCGACGAACCGGAAGAACTCCTCCACGAATTCCGGTTTGCCGGTGTAGCGCTTGCGCAGTTCCGGGTTCTGGGTGGCGACGCCCACCGGGCAGGTGTCGAGGTGGCAGACCCGCATCATGATGCACCCGGCCACGATCAGCGGGGCGGTCGAGAACCCGAATTCCTCCGCACCCAGCAGTGCCGCGATCACGACGTCCCGTGCGGTGCGCATCCCGCCGTCGCACTGCACGGTGATGCGGTCGCGCAGACCGTTGAGCACGAGCGTCTGCTGGGCATCGGCCAGGCCGATCTCCCACGGCGCCCCCGCATGCTTCATCGACGTCAGCGGAGTGGCGCCGGTGCCGCCGTCATTGCCGGAGATGAGGACCACGTCGGCGTGCGCCTTGCTGACCCCGGCGGCCACCGTACCCACGCCCACCGAGCTGACCAGCTTCACGTGGACCCGCGCCCGATCGTTGGCGTTCTTCAGGTCGTGGATCAGCTGGGCGAGATCCTCGATCGAATAGATGTCGTGGTGCGGTGGCGGCGAGATCAGTCCGACTCCCGGCGTCGAGTGCCGGGTCTCGGCCACCCACGGATACACCTTGTACGCCGGCAGCTGGCCGCCCTCGCCGGGCTTGGCGCCCTGCGCCATCTTGATCTGGATGTCGCTGGCGTTGATCAGGTAGTCGCTGGTGACCCCGAACCGCCCACTCGCGACCTGCTTGACGGCGCTGCGCCGCGACGGATCGTAGAGGCGGTCGACGTTCTCGCCGCCCTCACCCGAATTGGACCGTCCGCCGAGGTTGTTCATCGCGACGGCCATCGTCTCGTGTGCCTCGGCCGAGATCGAGCCGTAGCTCATCGCGCCGGTGTTGAACCGGGTGACGATCCGCTCGGCCGGCTCCACCTCGTCCAGCGGCACCGGCGGGCGCACACCCTCCCGGAACGTGAACAATCCGCGCAGTGCGCCACCGGCCTCCGCGAGGCGGTTCACCTCGTCGCTGTATTTCGCGAACACCTCGTGCCGGCCCGTGCGGGTGGCGTGCTGCAGCAGGAACACCGTCTCGGGAGTGAACAGGTGCAGTTCGCCGTCACGGCGGAACTGGTACTCGCCGCCGTCCTCGAGCCGCCGGTGGGCGAACTCCGCCGGATTGTCCGGGTAGGCCTGCCGGTGCCGGACCATCACCTCGCGGGCGATCTCGTCGAGACCCGCACCGCCGAGTTTGCTCACGGTGCCGGTGAAGTACTCGTGGACGAGGTCGCGGTCCAGGCCGATCGCCTCGAACACCTGCGCCGCCGTGTACGAGCCGACGGTGGAGATGCCCATCTTCGACATCACCTTCAGCACACCCTTGCCGAGCGCGGTGAGGTAGTTCCGCACGGCGATCGTGTGCTCGACTCCGGTGAGTTCGCCTTCCGACACGAGGTCGTCGATCGACTCCATCGCGAGGTACGGGTTGACGGCCGCCGCCCCGTACCCGATGAGCAGCGCGAGGTGGTGGACCTCGCGGGCGTCACCGGATTCGACGACCAACGCCACCTTCGTGCGTTCCTTCGTGCGCACCAGGTGATGGTGCACCGCGGCCACCGCCAGCAGCGACGGGATCGGCGCGCGGGTGTGGTCGGAGTCGCGGTCCGAGATCACCAGCGTCCGGTAGCCGTCCGCGATCGCGGCGCTCGCCTGGGCCCGCAACTCCTCGATCGCCTCGGCCATCCCCGCACCGCCGCGCTCCACGTCGTACAGCGCGCGCAGCACCGCCGCGGCCAGCCCGGGATGGTTGCCGTCCGCGTTGACGTGGATGATCTTGTTCAGCTCTTCGTTGTCGAGCACCGGCCACGGCAGCACGATCTGCCGGCAGGACGCCGCGGTCGGCTCGAGCAGATTCTGCTCGGGCCCCATGACCCGCGACAGCGACGTCACGATCTCCTCGCGGATCGCGTCGAGCGGCGGGTTCGTGACCTGTGCGAACAGTTCGACGAAATAGTCGTACAGCAACCGGGACCGTTGCGACATCACGGCGATCGGGGTGTCCGTCCCCATCGAGCCGAGCGGCTCCCCTCCGGACGCGGCCATCGGCGCCAGCAGAATCCGCAGGTCCTCCTCGGTGTACCCGAACGCCACCTGACGCCGCACCACCGACTCGTGATTGTGCTGCGCGTGCGGACGGTCCGGCAGCGTCTTCAATTCGAGCAGACCGGCATACAGCCACTCGGCGTACGGCCGCTCCGCCGCCAGCCGCATCTTGATCTCCTCGTCGGGCACGATCCGGCCCTCGGACGTGTCGACGAGAAACATCTGCCCCGGTTCCAGGCGGCCCTTCGCCACGACCTCCGCCTGGGGAACGTCGAGGACACCGCTCTCGCTGGCCAGAACCACCCGGCCGTCGACGGTCTGCCACCAGCGCCCCGGGCGCAGACCGTTGCGGTCCAGGACCGCTCCGACCACGGTTCCGTCGGTGAACGTCACGCACGCCGGTCCGTCCCACGCCTCCATCAGCGACGCGTGGAACTGGTAGAACGCCCGCCGGTCGGGGCACATCGACGTGTCGTTCTCCCAGGCCTCCGGCACCATCATCATCACCGCGTGCGCGACGCTGCGTCCGGCGAGGTGCAGCAGTTCGAGGACCTCGTCGAACGACGCCGAATCCGACGCGTCGGGCGTGCAGATGGGGTACAGCCGGCGCAGATCGCCGGGGATCACCGAACTCGCCAGCAGCGCCTCCCGTGCGCGCATGCGGTTCCGGTTGCCGCGAACCGTGTTGATCTCGCCGTTGTGCGCGACGAACCGGAAGGGATGCGCGAGCGGCCAGGACGGGAACGTGTTGGTCGAGAACCGGCTGTGCACGATCGCGATCGCACTCGCGATCCGCGGGTCGCGCAGGTCGGGGAAATACCGCCCCAGCTGCGACGTGGTGAGCATGCCCTTGTAGACGAGGGTGCGGCTCGACAGGGACGGGAAGTACACGCCGCTGCCCTCGGACTCGACCTCGGGAGTGACCTGCTCGGCCCGCTTGCGGAGCGGGTAGACCAGGCGGTCGAGCGCGAGCCCGCCCGGTCGGATTCCGCCGACCGCGGGCCCGGCGACGAACAACTGGGCCATGTGGGGTTCGCAGTCCCGCGCCGTGGAGCCGACGTCCGCGCCGTCCGGGTCGACGGGAACGTCACGCCAGCCGAGGACCTCGAGTCCCTCGTCGGCGGCGAGGTCGGCCACCCGCTGCATCGCGACCGCCCGCGCGCCGTGGTCCTGCGGGAGGAAGCAGATTCCCGCGGCGTAGGTGCTGCTGCCGTCGCCGAGGGGTGCGGGGAGACCGAACGGGGCGACGTCCTCGAAGAACTCGGTGGGGAGTTGGAGCAGGATGCCGGCGCCGTCTCCGCTGTTCGGTTCCGAGCCCGCCGCCCCACGGTGCTGGAGGTTCTCGAGGGCGAGGAGTCCGTCGGCCACGATGGAATGCGAGCGGCGCCCGTGCACGTCCGCGACCATGGCGACACCGCAGGAATCGACTTCCTGGTCCGGGTCGTACAAGCCCTGGGGTCCGGGCGACTGAGAGAACAGCACCGATATACCTCCACATCGGCCAGGAAGACCACCAGTGTGCGCTCCGCACGTGCTGTCGGCGGCCTCCGCTAGCGGGGTCGCCACGACGGGCGCTAACTGCTTTTCGGGGGTCTACCGGGACAGCATCGGCCCGTGAAGGTTGTAACCGGACATATCTCCGGCGCGCTCAGCTTACCAGGACGGATACCCGGCAAGATATGCCGAATCGGGCCCCGGAACGCACCGTGGCCCGTGTCGCATCAGCAACACGGGCCACAGCTTTCACTTCGGTCGTCACTGCTCCCGGAGGGGGCGTCCGTACTTGTCCTTCACACTGCCGGTCAGCATCATGATGCCGTCGACCAACGGCCAGATTCCGCCGATCCCACAGGTGAGCCACGTGACGGCGATCTGCGCGACCGCGATCCCGGGCTGGTTGAGATAGAAGCGCCCGACGCCGAAGGCCCCGAGAAAGATCTGCAGCAGGCCTGCGGTCAGCTTGGACTTGTCCGAGTACGGCTCACCCGTCAGCGGATGCCGGCCGAACGGCGCCGACGGATCGGCGTACACGTTGTATCCGGGCGCGTATCCCGGGGGCGGGTACCCCTGCTGGGGGTAACCCTGCTGCTGGCCGTATCCCGGCTGCTGGTAGCCCGGCTGCTGGTAGTCCTGAGGTGCCGCCCCGTACTGCGCGCCGTAGTTCGGGTCGGGCGCGCCGTACGTGGGACCGTCCGGCTGCTGCGGCTTGTCGTAACCCGGATAGGGCGTGGTCGGCGACGTCGAGTCGCCCACGTTCGGGAACGGCGCCGTCGGCTCGGTCCCGCTCGGCGACGGATACGTGGGCGTCGAACCCCAGCCCGGACCGTTTCCGACACCCGAGTAGGTGTCCCATCCCGGTCCCGTGCCCGACGCACCCGGCGACGGTGTCGCGTCGGACGTGGCAGGCGGCTGGGACAGCGAGGCCTCGGCGGTGGCGTCGTAATCGAAGGGTGAACCGAACTCGGGCGGCAGGTTCGACTCGGTGTTCTCGGTGCCGTCGCTGCTCTTCCCCAGATCGACCTTGTGTGCGTCCTCGGGTACACCCTTGCCGGAATCGTCGGATGCTTTGCCCGGTTCAGTCATTCGCGTCATCCTTCTTGCTGTCGATGGATTTCGTGCCCGCGTCGCCGACCGCACTCGCAGTGCTCGCGGCCTTCTCGTCCGATGCCGGCTCCGACGCAGGCGCGTCGGTGCCCTCGTCCTCCGTCTTCGTTACGGTGTCTGTCTCCGCGGTCTCGCTCTCGACCGGTTCGCTGCCGGCGGGTCGCAGATCCGCCGGATCCTCGCGACCCTTCGTGGCGGCGAAGAAGTACACCAGAGCCGCGACGAACACGAGGGCCGAGGTGAACGAGTTCACGCGGATCCCCGCGATGAGGCTGGCGTGATCGCTGCGCATCAGTTCGATCCAGAAGCGTCCGGCACAGTAGCCGGCGACGTACAGCGCGAACAGGCGGCCGTGGCCGATCCGGAACCGGCGATCGACCCAGACGAGCACGAGGACGATCAGCACGTTCCAGAGCGCCTCGTACAGGAACGTCGGATGCACCACGAATGCGACCTGACCGGTCGAGACGCCGTCGATCAGCTGCGGCGACACCTGACCCGCGTCGTTGCGGCGTTCGAAGATCTCGAGCCCCCACGGGACGTCGGTCTCGCGACCGTACAACTCCTGGTTGAAGTAGTTCCCGAACCGGCCGATGGCCTGCGCGAGCAGGATCGCGGGCGCGATCGCGTCGCCGAGCGCCGGCAACGGGATACCGCGGCGACGGCATCCGATCCAGGCGCCGACACCGCCGAGGGCCACGGCGCCCCAGATGCCGAGGCCGCCCTGCCACACCTTCAGCGCGTCGACGGGGTGGCCGCCCTCCGCGAAGTAGGTCGGCCAGTCGGTCATCACGTGATACAGCCGGCCGCCGATCAGGCCAAACGGCACCGCCCAGATCGCGATGTCGAGGACGGTGCCCTTCTCGCCACCGCGCGCGACCCAGCGGCGGTCGCCCCACACGATCGCGACGATGATCCCCACGATGATGAACAGCGCGTACGCGCGCAGGGCCACCGGTCCGACATACCAGACACCCTGGGGCGGACTCGGAATGTAGGCCAGTACGTCCACAGTGGAAGTCACGACGCCACGGTAGCCGAGCGAACGCCCTCGGCGAGTTCCTCCGTGAGCGAGCGCACCGCATCCAGACCGTTCTCCGCCGCGGTGACCAGCGCAGATCCGACGATGACGGCGTCGGCGTACGCCGCGATCTCGGCGGCCTGGGCGCCGGAACGCACACCCAGCCCGACGCCCACCGGAATGTCCGAGTGGGCGCGGATGCGGGCCGTCAGCTCGGGGGCCATCGACGACACCGCGTCACGCGCACCCGTGACACCCATCGTGGAGGCGGCGTACACGAAGCCGCTGCTGGCGTCGAGGGTCAACGCGAGGCGCTCCTCGGTCGACGACGGGGCCACCAGGAAGATCCGGTCGAGGTCGTGCTCCTTCGACGCGGCGATCCACTCGCCGGCCTCCTCGGGGATGAGGTTGGGCGTGATCAGCCCGAGGCCACCGGCACTCGCCAGGTCACGGGAGAACTTGTCGACGCCGTACTGCAGAACCGGGTTCCAGTACGTCATCACCACGGCCTTGCCGCCGACGGACGCGATGGCCTCGACGACGGTGAACACGTCGCGGACCCGGACACCGTTCCGAAGCGCCGTCTCGGCCGCCGCCTGGATGGTCGGGCCGTCCATGACCGGGTCGGAGTAGGCGATGCCGACCTCGACGATGTCGCAACCGGATTCGACCATCGCCTTGAAGACGTCGATGGAGTCCTGGACGGTGGGAAACCCGGCCGGGAGGTACCCGACGAGCGCGGCACGCTTCTCCTCGCGGCACTGCGCGAACGTCGGGGCGAGGCGCGAGAGTCGTTCGCTCACTTGGCCGAACCTTCCTTGTCAGTCGTGGTGGTCTCGGTCGAGTCGTCGGGATCGAACAGTCCGAACCACTCGGCCGCCGTGTCCATGTCCTTGTCGCCGCGCCCGGACAGGCTGACGACGACGATCGCGCCCTCCCCCAGTTCGCGGCCCAGTCGCAGCGCCCCGGCGACGGCATGCGCGGATTCGATGGCCGGGATGATGCCCTCGCGCTCGGACAGCAACCGCAGGGCGTCCATCGCCTCGGTGTCGGTGACCGGTTCGTAGGTGGCGCGGCCGATGTCCTTGAGGAGTGCATGCTCGGGCCCGACACCCGGGTAGTCGAGGCCCGCGGAGATCGAGTGCGACTCGATGGTCTGCCCGTCCTCGTCCTGCAGCAGGTACGAGTACGCGCCCTGGAACGCACCCGGCGTGCCCGCCGCGAACGTGGCGGCATGCCGCCCGGTCTCGACACCGTCACCGGCGGCCTCGTAGCCGACCAGCCGGACGGCCGGGTCGTCGAGGAACGCGTGGAAGATGCCGATGGCGTTGGAACCGCCGCCGACGCAGGCCGTCACCGCGTCGGGCAGCCGGCCGGTCAGCGCCTGCACCTGGGCGCGCGTCTCCAGACCGACGACCCGCTGGAAGTCGCGGACGATGGTCGGGAACGGATGCGGCCCCGCCGCCGTACCGAAGCAGTAGTAGGTGTTGTCGGCATTGGTGACCCAGTCGCGCAGCGCCTCGTTGATGGCGTCCTTGAGGGTCTTCGACCCCGACTCGACGGACACGACCGAGGAGCCGAGCAGCCGCATGCGGGCGACGTTCAACGCCTGCCGCTTGGTGTCGACGGCACCCATGTAGATGACGCATTCGAGACCGAGCAGGGCACATGCGGTGGCGGTGGCCACCCCGTGCTGGCCCGCACCGGTCTCGGCGATGATCCGGGTCTTGCCCATGCGCTTGGCGAGCAGCACCTGGCCGAGCACGTTGTTGATCTTGTGCGACCCGGTGTGGTTGAGGTCTTCGCGCTTGAGGATGAGACGCGCTCCACCGGCGAATTCGCTCATGCGGGTCGCCTCGAAGATCGGCGACGGACGGCCGGTGTAATCGCGTTGGAGACGATCGAGTTCGTGCAGAAACGCGTCGTCGGCGCGCGCCTTCTCGTACTCGGCGGTGACCTCCTCGATCACCGCCATCAGGGCCTCCGGCACGTGCCGTCCGCCGTACACGCCGAAGTGACCTCCGGCGTCGGGGTCGTGCGTCGTGCGCTCGGCGATTCCGGCGCTGGCAGTCGGCAGATTGCCACCCTTGAAGACGGTTTCCGAATTACGTGAAGTCACAAGGTCCAGTCTGCCCCAACGCCGGGTTCCGCCGCCGCCCGGGTCAGTTCCGCCGACGCAGGCTCAGCGCGACGGCTTGGGGCAGGACGGGTGCGCGCCGGCGTTGACCAGATCGGCCACCGCCTTGCGCGGATCCCCGCTGGTGACGAGGCCTTCGCCGACCAGGACCGCGTCGGCTCCGGCACCGGCGTAGGCCAGCAGGTCGGCGGTACCGCGCACCCCGGACTCGGCGATCTTGATGATCTCCGTGGGCAGCCCGGGAGCGATCTCGCCGAACGTGTTCTTGTCGACCTCGAGCGTCTTGAGGTTGCGCGCGTTGACCCCGATAACCTTGGCGCCCGCTTCGAGCGCCCGATTGGCTTCCTGCTCGGTGTGCACCTCCACGAGGGCGGTCATCCCGAGCGACTCCGTGCGGTCGATGAGCGACGCCAGCGCGTGCTGTTCGAGGGCGGCGACGATGAGCAGCACGACGTCGGCACCGTGCGCGCGGGCCTCGTGGATCTGGTACGGCCCGACGATGAAGTCCTTGCGGAGGATCGGAATGGTCACCGCCCGGCGCACGGCGTCGAGGTCCGCGAGGGACCCCTGGAACCGTCGCTCCTCGGTGAGCACACTGATCACCCGGGCGCCACCGGCCTGGTAGGCGGCGGCCAGTTCGGCGGGATCGGCGATGTCGGCGAGCGCACCCTTCGAGGGGCTCGCACGCTTGACCTCGGCGATGACTCCGATGCCCGGCTCGAGCAGGGCGGCCGCGGCATCGAGGGCCGGCGGTGCGGCAGCGGCGGCAGCCTTGACTGCGGCGAAGTCGAGGACGGCTTCGCGGGCGGCGACGTCGGCGCGCACCCCGTCGAGAATCGAGTCGAGAACAGTCATCGTGGCCCGAGTCCTTTCTGGGCAGAAACCCGATGTGAGGAACATCATCAGGGGTGAAGCCAGCCTAGATGGCACTCTGATTCTGTTTACGTTCGGGTACCCGGGTCCTGGTCGTCGTCGTCAACTTGGTCGACAGCTTCGGCTTTCCTGTCGTCGACCGTCGGGTCCTCTCCGGCGTCGAGCGCGTCCCAGAGCATGCGCTGAGTGACGGGTTCGCCGGCCGAATCGGCGCCGGTCTTCGCCGCATCGCGCCGGGCGCCCGGGCTGTCGTACTTGGAGGAGAGCCCGGCCCGCACCCGGGGCCGGCGGACGAGTTCCACAGCGGCGACGAGGGCCGCGAGTGCGCCGATCAGCACAAGCACGGCGGGTCCGGCGTGCACCGACACCGATTGGACCTCGGCGCGGCCCGGCAGTTCGGCGAGCCGTCCCGCCTCGTCGTCGGAGGCGCCGGAGACGATCAACCTCACCGCGGGCACGGCGGCCGCGACGGCCACCACCGCGACGAGCACACCGAGCACCCGCAGCGCCCAGCCCTTGACCGCAAACGACGCCGCGATCGCGGCGACCAGGGTCAGCGCGAGCGGTGTGAGCGCCGCGGCCCACGTGCCGCCGACGAGGGCCGCGGTGCGTGCCTCGCCGAGCCCGTCGGAGGAGGTGACCTCGACCCACGTCATCCGGGACGCACCCCACAGGCACACCGCGGCGACCGCGAGCAGCAGTACCGCGATCATCGACCGGCGACGTCCCGCCCGCGCGGGTTCCCGAACCGTCTCCGACGCGTCACTCACTGCGTGTCGCCTCCCAGGGTCTTCAGCGTGTGCGCCGCCGCGATCGCGCTGAGCACCGCCATCGCCTTGTTCCGCGCTTCGGTGTCCTCGTACTCGGGATTCGAGTCGGCGACGACACCGGCGCCCGCCTGGACGTACCCGACGCCGTCCTTGATCAGCGCCGTCCGGATCGCGATCGCCGTGTCGGCGTCGCCGGCGAAATCGAGGTACCCGATGATGCCGCCGTAGATCCCGCGGCGCGTCGGCTCGAGTTCCTCGATCAGCTGCATCGCCCGGACCTTCGGCGCACCCGACAGGGTGCCCGCCGGGAAGCACGCGGTGACGGCGTCGAGGGCCTGCTTGCCCTCCGCGAGGTGGCCGGTGACGGTGGAGACGAGGTGCATCACGTGGCTGTACCGCTCGATGTGGCGATAGTCGTGCACCTTCACGGTGCCCGGTTCGCACACCCGTCCCAGGTCGTTGCGACCCAGATCCACGAGCATCAGGTGCTCGGCGTTCTCCTTCTCGTCGGCGAGAAGATCCTTCTCGAGCAGGATGTCCTCCTCCTCGGTGTGCCCACGCCACCGGGTGCCGGCGATCGGGTGCGTCGTGGCCACGCCTTCCGACACGGTCACCAGAGCCTCCGGGCTCGACCCGACGATCGAGAACGCGGTCTCGCCGCTGCCGTTCGGCACGTTGAGGAGGTACATGTACGGGCTGGGGTTGGAGGCGCGGAGCATCCGGTAGACGTCGATCGGGTCGGCGGTGCAGTCGATCTCGAAACGCTGCGACAGCACCACCTGGAACGCCTCGCCCGCCTCGATGTCGCCGACGAGCTTCAGCACATCGGAACCGAAACCTTCGGTGGTGCGCTGACGCCGGTAGTCGGGGGCGGGCTTCGCGAACGTCGACACCGTCGACGACGCCGGGGCCGACAGTGCCCGGGTCATCCGGTCCAGCCGCTCGACCGCGGAGTCGTAGGCCTCGTCGACACGTTCGTCCGTGCCGTCCCAGTTGACGGCGTTGGCGATGAGGGTGATGGCGCCCTCGTGGTGGTCGACCGCCGCCAGATCCGTCGCGAGCAGCATCACCATTTCGGGGACCTGCAGGTCGTCGGTGGCGTGCTCGCCGATGCGCTCGATGCGCCGGACCGCGTCGTATCCGAGAAAGCCGACCATGCCACCGGTCAGCGGCGGGAGGTCGGGCAGCCGCTCGGTCCGGAGCAGTTCGAGGGTCCGGCCGAGGGCCGCGATCGGATCCCCGCCGGACGGCACACCCGCGGGAACGTTGCCGTACCAGGCGGCCTCACCATCGACGACCGTGAGCGCGGCGGGACTGCCCGCGCCGATGAACGACCATCGCGACCACGATCGGCCGTTTTCCGCCGACTCGAGCAGGAAGGTGCCGGGCCGGTTCGCCGCGAGCTTGGTGTACGCCGACAGCGGAGTTTCCGCGTCTGCCAACACCTTGCGCGTCACCGGGACCACCCGGTGTTCGGCGGCGAGAGCGTGGAACTGCTCGCGCGTGGTGGTCGAGTCGGACCCGCCGTCGGCCGGGGTGGCGGCGGACTCGGGTGCGGGAATCGTAGTGGGCTCGCCGTGCATGCCGACCATCATCCCAGGCGCACTCGCCGTGGCTGCGTGCGCGGGTAGCCTCGGCACTCATGAAGCCAGGTCAGCTCGCACCGGAATTCACCCTGCCCGATCAGGACGGCATCGCACGGTCGCTGTCGAGCCTTCTCGAGGACGGCCCGCTGGTGCTGTTCTTCTACCCCGCGGCGTCGACGCCGGTCTGCACCGCCGAAGCCTGCCATTTCCGGGACCTCGGCGTCGAGTTCTCCGCCGTAGGCGCGTCGCGCGCCGGGATCAGCACCGACGCCGTCGCGAAGCAGGCGTCGTTCGCCGAGGCGCAGTCGTTCGACTACCCGCTGCTGTCGGATGCCGACGGCGTCGTCGCCGAGAAGTTCGGTGTCCGGCGGGGACTGCTCGGCAAGCTCGCCCCGGTCAAGCGGTCCACGTTCGTCATCGACACCGACCGCACCGTGCTCGAGGTCATCTCGAGCGAATTCCGCGCCAACACGCACGGCGATCAGGCGCTGGCCTTCCTCCGGACGCGTCAGGCCACCTGAAGCGACCGCTTGGCCAACCCCATCCAGAAGCCGTCGATCACCTGCCGGGGAATCTGTTCGGGATCGCTGGACGCGCCCAGCGTGACGAACAGCGGCGCGAAATGCTCGATCGTCGGGTGCGCGTACGGCATACCCGGCGCGAGCGAGCGGAAGTCGATCAGCGAATCCACGTCGCCCGCGGCGAGGCGTTCCTGTGTCCAGGCGTCGAACTCCGCCGACCAGCCGGGGGCCGTCGCCTCGGGCGACGGGTCGCGCAGGAACGGCAGCCCGTGCGTCGTGAAACCGGAGCCGACGATCAGCACGCCCTGCTCGCGCAGGGGGCGCAGCCGCTGCCCGAGGTGCAGCAGCCGCTGCGGGTCGAGCGTGGGGAGCGAGATCTGGAGCACCGGGATGTCGGCGTCCGGGTACATGACCGTCAACGGCACGTAGGCGCCGTGGTCGAGTCCGCGGTGCGGCTGGTGCGCGACCGTCTCGCTGTCCGGCATCAGGGCCGCGACCTGCGCGGCGAGCGCCGGAGCACCGGGCGACTCGTAGGTGGCACGGTAGAAGCGTTCGGGGAATCCGCCGAAGTCGTAGACGAGTGGGGTGCCGGTGGTGGTGGATCCGATCGTGAGCGGCGCCGATTCCCAGTGCGCCGACACCATCAGGATGGCCGTCGGCCGGGGCAGCTCGCCCGCCCACTCGGCCAGCTGGGACACCCACAGAGCGCTGTCCACCAGCGGAGGCGCACCATGGCTGAGGAACAGTGCGGGCATGGTGGCGGTCATCGCGACTCCTTCGGATAGAGATCCTCCATCGACGGCGCCGGCGAATCACCGACTGTCGATGTTGAACCTTCAAGTTACTATAGGAGTCAACACGCGGCCGCGGCAACTATTCCCCGGCCACGACTCGGCCCGCGGCGTGCTAACTATGTTGGACACGCTGCACGCGTGGATCGACGCACGAATGGAGGACACCACCGATGAGTGGTAACGACGAGGGCAATTCGGACCAGCCCGCCACCCGATGGCTCGACGCCGAACAGCAAGAGGCCTGGCTCACCCTCATCGCACTGGTCACCCGGCTCCCCGCCGCACTCGACACCCAACTGCAGCGTGACTCCGCACTCACCCACTTCGAGTACTTCGTCCTCGCCTCGCTCTCCGGTGAGGAGAACCGGCGCCTCCAACTGTCTCTGCTCGCCCAGCGCGCCAACGCGTCACTCTCCCGGCTGTCCCACGTCGTCACCAAGATGGAAAAAGCCGGCTGGGTGCGCCGCGAGAGCATCCCCGGCAGCCGCGGCTCCGACGCCGTCCTCACCGACGAAGGCATGGCCAAAGTCGTCGAGGCCGCCCCACCGCACGTCGAATCCGTCCGATCCCTCATCTTCGACGGACTGTCCACCGATCAGGTACGGCAACTGTCCGAACTGTCCGGCGCCATGCTTACCCAGTTGGACAAGAGCATCGCCTCCGGAACCGGCCGAGCCTGAGAGCAACTCAGCAGCTCACCCCAGCGGCGACCCGGCAGCTCACCCCAGCGGCGTCCCGCCGACACCCCAGCTGTCGCGCGGGACCTCGGTGATCGTCACCCACACCGCCGCGGGATCCTTACCCGTCGCGTCGGCGTAGGCCTTCGTGACGGCCTCGATCGTGGCGCGCTTCTGCTCCGCCGTGAGCCCCGGTGTCTGACTGATCTGAATGAGTGGCATGGCGGACATTCTGCCCGACAGCGGGCACGCTACTCCGCAGCGAGCAGCACGTCGGTGTCGAAGCAGGTGTGCGTGCCCGTGTGGCACGCCGCCCCCTCCTGATCGACGACGAGCAGCACGCTGTCGCCGTCGCAGTCGAGCCGCACCTCGTGCACGAACTGCGTGTGACCGGACGTCTCGCCCTTCACCCAGTACTCCTGACGGGACCGGGAGTAGTACGTGCCCTTGCGGGTCTCGAGGGTGCGCGCGAGGGCCTCGTCGTCCATCCACGCCACCATCAGGACGTCGCCCGTGGACCGTTCCTGCGCGACGGCGCTGAACAAGCCCGCCTCGTTGCGCTTGAGCCGGGACGCGATGGCGGGATCGAGACTCATCGGACGGTGATCCCTTCTTCACGCATGGACTTCTTCACGTCGCCGATCGTCATGTCACCGAAATGGAAGACGCTGGCGGCGAGGACGGCGTCCGCGCCCGCACCGACCGCGGGCGCGAAGTGCTCGACCGCGCCCGCTCCCCCGCTGGCGATCACCGGCACGTGCACGGCAGCCCGCACCGCCCGGATCATGGGCAGGTCGAAGCCGGCCTTCGTGCCGTCGGCGTCCATCGAGTTGAGCAGGATCTCCCCGACACCCAGTTCGGCGCCCCGGACCGCCCACTCGACGGCGTCGATGCCGGTGCCGCGCTTGCCGCCGTGCGTGGTGACCTCCCACCCCGACGGGGTGTCGGGCTGCCCCTGCGGCACGGTGCGCGCGTCCACCGACAGCACGATGCACTGGGACCCGAAGCGTTCGCTGAGTTCGCGGAGCAACTCGGGCCGGGCGATCGCCGCGGTGTTGACGCTCACCTTGTCGGCGCCCGCCCGCAGCAGCCGGTCGACGTCCTCGACGGTGCGGACACCGCCGCCGACCGTGAGCGGGATGAAGACCTGCTCCGCCGTCCGGCTCACCACGTCGAGCATGGTGCCCCGGTCCGCGGTGGACGCGGTGACGTCGAGGAATGTGAGCTCGTCGGCGCCCTGGGCGTCGTACGCGGCGGCCAGCTCCACGGGGTCACCCGCGTCCCGCAGGTTCTCGAAGTTGACGCCCTTGACGACGCGCCCGGCATCGACGTCCAGACACGGAATCACACGAACCGCCAGAGTCATTGCGTACGCCCTCCTGAAGGCTCGGAACGGGGATCACCCAGTGATCCGAGGATATCGAGAATTTCGCCGTGCACTCCGGGCGCTCCGGCGAGCACCGAATCGGACGTCACTGTCCAGGGCCGGCCGCCCAGATCCGTCACCACACCACCCGCGGCGCGCACCAGCGCGACACCGGCCGCGTTGTCCCACGCATTGTGCCCGAACACCACCGCGCCGCCGAGTATTCCGGCCGCGGTGAACGCGAGGTCGACACCCGTGGATCCGTGGATCCGGATACGCGAGGACACCCGGCTGAGCTGCGCGAGGACCTGCAGTCGGAAGGCGCCGGGGATTCGGCCGCGACTGTCGATGTTCAGCGCCCCCAGACCCACGATCGACGACGCCAGCGACGTGCGCCCGAGCCGTGGCAGCGGCTGTCCCCCCTCGAGCAGCGGGCCGTCCGCGACCGCCGCGTACCGTCGCCCGACCAGCGGCAACCAGGTCAGACCGAGAACGGGAACCCCGTCGTCGAGGAGCGCGAGCAGGGTGCCGGCCGTGGGCAGACCGGCCGAATAGTTGAAGGTGCCGTCGATGGGGTCGAGCACCCAGACGGGTCCGCTGTCGAGGTCGGGACCGCCGAATTCCTCCCCGTGGACGTCGATGCCGGTCCGGTCGCGCAGTTCCCCGGTCAGCCGCTTCTCGAGTTCGAGATCGACGGCGGTCGCGAAGTCGTCGGGACCCTTGTGGACAGCGCTGGGCGCACCCACACCCGAGACGAACCGGTCGTGCACTCCGTCGAGCAGCTCGCTGGCGACGGCGAGGAGTTCCCGGGGATCACGGGACAGGGCCATGGCGCGAACTCAGCCCGAGACCGCGGCGAGCGCCTCGGGCAGGGTGAACCGGCCCGCGTACAGCGCCTTGCCGACGATGGACCCCTCGACGCCCCGGTCGACGAGTCCGGCGATCGCCCGGAGGTCGTCGATGGTGGACACGCCGCCCGAGGCCACGACGGGGGCGTCGGTGGCCGCGCAGACCTGCGCGAGGAGTTCGAGGTTGGGGCCGGTGAGGGTGCCGTCCTTGCTCACGTCGGTGACGACGTACCGGGAGCAGCCGTCCTTGTCGAGCCGGGCGAGGGTCTCCCACAGGTTTCCGCCCTCGGTGACCCAGCCGCGACCGCGGAGCTGGTACTCCCCGTCGACGAGGCGCACGTCGAGACCGACGGCGATCTTCTCGCCGTACTTGGCGATGGCACGGGCACACCATTCGGGGTTCTCGATGGCGGCGGTGCCGAGGTTCACGCGACCGCAGCCCGTGGCCAGGGCGGCCTCGAGTGATGCGTCGTCGCGGATTCCACCGGACAGTTCCACCTGGACGTCGAGTTCGCCGACCACGTCGGCGAGAAGTTCCCGGTTCGATCCGCGCCCGAATGCGGCGTCGAGGTCGACGATGTGGACCCACTCGGCACCGTCGTTCTGCCATGCGAGGGCGGCATCACGGGGCGAGCCGTATCCGGTCTCGCTTCCCGCCTCCCCCTGGACGAGGCGAACAGCTTCACCGTTGACGACATCTACAGCAGGCAAAAGGACCAGGCTCACGTGCGACAACCCTAGTCGCTCAGCGGTCGGAACCCGGCCCCGGGTCCTCGCGATCGGGACCGTACGCGTTGCGGGTCATGCGTTTCGACACGTAGCCCATGGCCGCGATCGCGCCGGCGACGCCGAGCAATCCGACGATCAGCCCGAGGACGGGCCCCGGCTTCGCCACCAGAATGATGACGGTGGCGAGGACGAGCACCGCGGTGGCGGCGCCCATCGCATACACGGCGAGCCTGCCGATCGACAGGTCGCCGCGACCGCCGCCGGGTTCGGTCACAAGCTGCGGACCCAGTTGCGGAGCAGTTCCGCTCCCGCGTCGCCGGACTTCTCGGGGTGGAACTGGGTGGCGGACAATGCGCCGTTCTCGACCGCGGCCAAGAATTTGCCGCCGTGGTCGGCCCACGTCAGGGCGGGCGGTGCGAGCCGCTCCGGCGTCGGGAGCTCCCAGGTCTGCGCCGCATACGAGTGGACGAAGTAGAAGCGCGTGCCGGGATCGATCCCGGCGAACAGCGTGCTGTTGCCGGGCGCCTCCACGGTGTTCCAGCCCATGTGGGGCAGCACGTCGGCCTGCAGGCGCTCGACGGTGCCAGGCCACTCGCCGCAGCCCTCCGCCTCGACGCCGAATTCGACTCCGCGTTCGAAGAGGATCTGCATGCCGACGCAGATTCCGAGGACCGGCCGGCCGCCGGCCAGGCGCTGACCGATGATCCGTTCCCCGCGGACGGCGCGGAGTCCCTCCATGCAGGCCGCGAACGCGCCGACACCGGGAACGACGAGACCGTCGGCCGCGAGCGCGACCTTGTGGTCGGAGGTGACCTCGACGCGCGCACCGGTCCGGGCCAGCGCGCGGGTGGCCGAATGCAGGTTGCCGGAGCCGTAGTCGAGGACGGCAATCGTGGAGACGGTCATGGCACAACCTTATCCGGCGGGTGAACGGCGCCGGAGGGCGCGGCCGAGAACCGTTCCGGCGGCGGGGACCACCGCGACCGCGGTCGCCGCGACCCCGAATACCCAGGAATACCCGGCCGTCGAGGCGACGACTCCGAGCGCGAGGGAACCGAATCCGGTGCCGGCGTCGAACCCGATGTTCCAGCCGGCGCTCGCCGAGCCGAATCGGGCGGGCCCCGCGGCGGTGAAGATCATGACGAGGGACTCGTTCTGTACCGCGCCGAACCCGAATCCGAACGCCAGCGCCGCGAACACCAGCAGCGGTGCGGGCGCACCCGTCGCCGCGGCGACGGCGAACAGCACCAGGCCGAGGCACACGAACGCCAGGGCGGGCACCAGGGCACGGCCGACCCCGAGGCGGTCGGAAAAGGATCCCGCGGCGTACCGCCCGACCAGCGTCGCACCGCTGGAGACGGCGAGGATCACCCCGGCGAGCGACGCCCGCTCCGAGATCGCGATCGGGAGCAGGCTGGACAGGCCACCGAACGCGGCCGCCGCGATCGCGATCGCGAGCCAGGGAGTCAGCACCGCGGCGAGCGGGATGCGGCCCGATGCGGTGCGATCCGCGGGGGCGTGGATGGCCGGCAGCCGCGTGATCGCGAGCACGGCGAGCGCCGGGATGAGCGCCCCGATCACGAAGACGGGCGTCGCGGACCAGTGCTGCATGATCGCGAGACCCGCGGGCAGCCCGACCATCTGCGCGGCGGCCACCGCGATTCCCTGCGCGCCCGTCGCCCTGCCGAGCAGCTCCCGGGGAACCAGTTCCGCGACCAGTGCACTACTGGCGACGGTGAGCATGCCGAAGCCGGATCCGCGGACCGCCGAGACGGCGAGCACCGGGATCGCGTCGGTGGACAGCAGCAGGAGCAGCGACGGTGGCCCGAGCAGGAGGCAGCCGGCAGCGAGCACCCATCGATGCCCCCACCTGTGCAGGAGCCGGGGCACGCCGAGTTGCGTGATCACGGTGGCGGCCATGAACACGGCCGTCACGCTGCCCGCGAGGGTGTCCGAGCCGCCGGACAGTGACACGATCAGCGGCACCACCGGCAGGAGCACGGCCCAGCCGCCGAACGCCGCCGCGCCCATCACCATCGCGGCGACCATGCCCGGTGTGCGGAGCAGGCCCCGGCGAGCCTCCACGGCGATCGGCATCACACCAGCCTGAGAACGCCCGCCACGGCTGCCAGCACGGCCAGTGCCAGCAGCACACCCGAGGCCAGTTTGTTGAACTTCCACATGGAGTACGCGCCGCCCGCCGCGATTCCCGCGGCGATGAACAGGACGTAGACGAGGACGACGCTCACGAATGCGTCCGGTTCACAGGCTGCCCTTGGTGGACGGCACACCCGTGACGCGGGGATCCGGTTCGACGGCCTCGCGCAGTGCCCGGGCGACGGCCTTGAACTCGGCTTCGGTGATGTGGTGCTGGTCGCGTCCGTACAGCACGCGCACGTGCAGGGCGATGCGCGCGTTGAGCGCGATCGACTCGAACACGTGGCGGTTGATCACCGTCGCGTACGGCACCCCCGGGTACCCGCCGATCACCGAGTGCAGCAGGTGTTCCGGTTCGCCGGTGTGGACACAGTACGGACGGCCGGACACGTCGACGGACGCGTGCGCGAGCGTCTCGTCCATGGGGATGAACGCGTCACCGAACCGTCGGATGCCCTTCTTGTCGCCGAGGGCCTGACCCAGGGCCTGACCGAGCACGATCGACGTGTCCTCCACCGTGTGGTGCGCTTCGATCTCGATGTCGCCCTTCGCGTGGACGGTGAGGTCGAAACTCGCGTGGGAACCGAGCGCGGTCAGCATGTGATCGAAGAACGGGACACCCGTGGAGACGTCGACGATTCCGGTGCCGTCGAGGTTCAGTTCGACGGTGATGCTGGATTCCTTGGTGGTGCGCTCCACGCGGGCGATGCGGTCGGTCATCCTCGGTCTCCTGAGCTGGTGAGTTCGGTGGCGGCGATCTCGTCGCTCGCCACGATGAAGGCGTCGTTCTCGGAGGCCAGGCCGACGGTGGCGCGCAGGTATCCGGGGATGCCGACGTCCCGGATCAGCACGCCGCGGTCGAGGTAGGCCTGCCAGGCGTGTGCACTGTCGGTGAACTCACCGAACAGGATGAAGTTGGCGTCACTGGGGACGACACGGAACCCGGTGTCTTCCAATGCCTTCGACACCCGTACCCGTTCGGTCGCGAGCGCGTGCACGCTGCCGAGCGTCTCGTTCGCGTGCCGCAGCGCCGCCCGGGCGGCGGCCTGCGTGACCACCGACAGGTGATACGGCAGCCGGACCAGGAGCAGCGCCTCGATGAAAGCCGGTGCCGCCGCGAGATATCCGAGCCGGCCGCCGGCGAACGCGAACGCCTTGCTCATCGTCCGCGACACGACCAGCTTCGACGGGTACTCGTCGATCAGCGTCAGGGCACTGGGCGCGTCGGAGAATTCGGCGTACGCCTCGTCGACGATCACGATGCCCGGGGCGACGTCGAGGACCCGGCGCAGTTCCGCGATACCGACACTGTGCCCGGTCGGGTTGTTGGGGCTGGTGACGAACACGACGTCGGGCGTGCGTTCGGCGATCGCCGCGACCGCGGCGTCCACGTCGAGCGCGAAGTCGGCGCGCCGGAAGATCGGTAGCCATTCGGTCTCGGTGCCGTCCGCGATGATCGGATGCATCGAGTACGACGGCACGAAGCCCATCGCGCTGCGCCCGGGACCGCCGAACGCCTGCAGCAACTGCTGCAGGATCTCGTTGGACCCGTTGGCCGCCCACACGTTGTCGACCGTCACCGGCACACCCGTCTGGCGGGCGAGGTACGCGGCGAGGTCGGTGCGCAGTGCGACCGCGTCGCGGTCCGGGTAGCGGTGCAGTTCCCGCGCCGCCTCCCGGACGGACTCCGCGACGTCGTCGACGAGCGCCTGCGTGGGCGGGTGCGGGTTCTCGTTGGTGTTCAGCTGAACGGGGACCGTCAGCTGCGGCGCCCCGTACGCCGACTTGCCGCGCAGATTCTCCCGGATCGGCAACGCGTCGACCCCGATCGCGGATCCGGGCACGTTCGACGCGGTCACCGCAGCGCCTCGAACCGCAGCCGCACGGCCTCGCCGTGTGCGGGCAGGTCCTCGGCGTTCGCGAGGGTGATGACGTGGCCGGAGACCTCTTTCAGCGCGGACTCGGAGTAGTCGACGACGTGGATGCCACGAAGGAATGTCTGCACACTCAGGCCCGAGGAGTGCCGGGCACAACCGGCGGTCGGCAGAACGTGGTTGGATCCGGCGCAGTAGTCGCCGAGGCTGACCGGCGCCCACGGCCCGACGAACACCGCGCCCGCGCTGGTCACCTTCGCGGCGACGGCGGTGGCGTTCTCGGTCTGGATCTCGAGGTGCTCGGCGGCGTACGCGTTGACCACCCGCAGCCCGGCCTCGACGTCGGAGACCAGGACGGTGCCCGACTGCGTGCCGGACAGCGCGGCGGTGACGCGCTCCCGGTGCTTGGTGATCTCGAGCTGCGCGGCCAGGGCGGTGTCGACGGCGTCGGCGAGCTCGACGCTGCTGGTGACGAGCACGCTCGCGGCCATCACGTCGTGTTCGGCCTGACTGATCATGTCGGCCGCGACGTGCACCGGGTCGGCCGTGTGATCGGCGAGGATCGCGATCTCGGTGGGCCCCGCCTCGGCGTCGATGCCGACGAGGCCGCGGCAGAGGCGCTTGGCGGCCGTGACGTAGATGTTGCCGGGGCCGGTGATGAGGTCGACGGGGGCGAGTTCTTCACCGCTCGTGTCCGTGCCGCCGTAGGTGAGGAGGGCGACCGCCTGACCGCCGCCGACGGCCCACACCTCGTCGACGCCCAGCAGGGCGGCCGCGGCGAGGATGGTCGGATGCGGCAGACCACCGAACCCGGACTGCGGCGGCGACGCCACCACGAGCGAGCGGACACCGGCGGCCTGCGCGGGGACGACGTTCATCACGACGCTGGACGGGTAGACGGCGTTGCCGCCCGGGACGTACAGCCCGACCCGGTCGACGGGCACCCACCGTTCGGTGACGGTGCCGCCCGGGACGACCTCGGTGGTGGTGTCGGTGCGGCGCTGGTCGGCGTGGACCTTGCGGGTCCGTTCGATCGCGACCTCGAGGGCGGCGCGGACGGCCGGGTCGAGTTCGTGGAGGGCGCGGTCCAGCTCGGCCTGCGGCACCCGCACCTGCGCGGGGCGGACGCCGTCGAACTTCTCACTGAACTCGAGGGCCGCGTCGGCGCCGCGCTCACGGACCGCCTCGACGACGGGGCGAACCTGATGCAGGACCGCGTCCACATCCACTCCACCTCGAGGAAGTGCGGCGCGAAGTTCGGCCGTGGAAGGGGTACGACCACGAAGGTCGGTGCGGGCGAGCATGAGAGGTCCTCTCTGCGACTGTCGGGACACGGTGTCTCGGACGAGCGGACTGTTCTGCGGAGAACAGGGCTCGACACCGATTATCCAGGATAGGCGCACCCCATTTTCACCGGTCGGCGGCCGACCGGGTTTCGGTCGGCGACCGTGCACACACAGGCACCCGCCGGCGTCGGAACGCCGGCGGGTGCTGCGCTGTGGTGCGCGTCGTCCCGGTCGCGGGAACCTCGACAGGCTAGAGGCGGGTGGACTCCACGAACCTCCTCGCCAGGTTCTCCTCGGTGGACGCACCGGGCGTCCACTCGGTGATCCACGGACCGGTGCCCTCGCTGGGGTCGACCACTCCCCGCTCCAGCCACGCGTACCGTCCCTCGAGGATCGAGCGCGCGACCTGCTTGTCCACGTCGTCGGTGTTGTGCCACAACCCTTCGAACAGCTTCTCGACCCGCAGCGCCGCCTGCCGGCAGAACACGTCGGCGAGTTCGTACGCTGCCGCACCCTCGGCCTCGTTCTCCTCGCGCTGCATCTCCGCCTTGACGCACGTCGCGGACATCGCGAACAGTTCGGCGCCGATGTCCACGACCCGGCCGAGGAAGCCCTGCTGCTTCTCCAGCGCCGCCTGCCACCGGGCCATCCCGTAGAACGTCGAACGCGCCAGCTTCCGGGAGTGCCGTTCGACGAACCGCAGATGCTTCGCGAGGACGCCGAATTCGCTGTACGACGTCGGCACCTGCCCCTTGCCGGCCACGAGTTGCGGCAGCCACTTCGCGTAGAACCCGCTCGCCTTGGCAGCCGCGCGGGCTTTCGCACCGGCGTCGGCGTGCGGGTCCGCGAGGTCGCCGGCCGCCGTGAGGTGCGCGTCCACGGCCTCGCGCGCGACCAGCAACCGCATGATCTCGCTGGAGCCCTCGAAGATCCGGTTGATGCGCAGGTCGCGGTCCAGTTGCTCGACCGGTACGGCCCGTTCTCCGCGGGCGGCCAGCGACGCCGCCGTCTCATATCCGCGACCGCCGCGGACCTGGATCAGTTCGTCGGAGATGACGCAGGCCATCTCGGACGACCACAGCTTGGCGAGCGCCGCCTCGATCCGGATGTCGTTGCGGCCCTCGTCGTTCATATGCGCCGACAGGTCCACCACCGCTTCGAGGGCGTACGTGGTCGCGGCGATGAACGACAACTTGTTGGCGACGGCCGCGTGCTCGCCGACGGGCTTGCCCCACTGCACGCGCACACCGGACCATTCGCGGGCGATCTTCAGCGACCACTTGCCCGCCCCGGCGCACATCGCCGGAATCGCCAGCCTGCCCGCGTTGAGCGTGGTGAGCGCGATCTTCAGTCCGTCGCCTTCCCGGCCGATCAGGTTCTCCCGCGGGACTCGGACGTTGTACATCCGGGTGACGCCGTTCTCGATTCCGCGTAGTCCCATGAACGCGTTGCGCCGTTCGACGGTGATGCCGGGGGTGTCGGCCTCGACGACGAAGGCGGAGATGCCGCCGCGGTGGCCCTCGCTCTTGGGTACGCGCGCCATGACGACGAGCAGTTCCGCGACGACCCCGTTGGTCGTCCACAGCTTCACACCGTTCAGTTCGTACGCGGCGCCGTCCTCGATGGGTGTCGCCGACGACGCCAGCCGCGCGGGGTCCGACCCGACGTCGGGTTCGGTGAGCAGGAAGGCGGAGATGGCGCCGCGCGCACATCGCGGAAGGAATTCGCGCTTCTGCTCGGGGGTGCCGGCGAGCTTGAGCGGCTCGGGGACGCCGATCGACTGATGCGCCGACAGCAACGCGCCCAGGCTCGGATGCACCGAGGCGACGAGCATCAACGCCCGGTTGTACGCGACCTGCGAGAGCCCGAGGCCGCCGTACTCCTCGGAGATCTTCAGGCCGAAGCATCCGAGGTCGGCGAGGCCGCGGACGTATTCGTCGGGAATGCGTGACTGCGATTCGATGACGCTGCCGTCCATCTCCTCGCAGTAGGCGCGGAGTCGGACGAGGAATTCCTCGGCCTTGGCGGCGTCGTCCGCAGCCGGCCGTGGGAAGGGATGAACCAGATCCAGCCGGAACCGTCCCAGAAACAGTTCTTTCGCGAAGGAGGGTTTGTCCCAGCCGGACTCCCTCGCCTCCTCTGCGACCGCTCGTGCTTCTTCTTCGGTGACCTTCGGAGCTGAGGTGTCGACCATGACGCGCCTCCTACTGGCGGGTAGTCCTACTCGCCAGTATCCCCCAATCGGCGCACTCTGGAGTGCATTTCCGATACTCTTCGGCCGATGCGGACTCCCACGCGACTCCTGGGTGCCGGCGCGGTTCTACTGTGCTTGCTGAGCCCCGCCGCCGCGGTGCACGCGGCGCCGCTCCCCGACGACTTCCTGTGGGGCGTGGCGACGTCCGGGTTCCAGTCGGAGGGTTCCTCCCCGGACAGCAACTGGCGGCGGTACTCCGACTCCGGCCGGACCCACGACGCGATCGAGAATTCCGTCGACTTTCGTCACCGGTACGCCGAGGACATCGCCCGCGCCGCGGACCTGGGTGTCGACGTGTTCCGGTTCGGCGTCGAATGGGCGCGGGTGGAGCCGGCCCCCGGCGTATGGGACGAGACCGAACTGCGGTACTACGACGACGTCGTCCAGGAGATCACCCGCCGCGGAATGACCCCGATGATCACGCTCGACCACTGGGTGTACCCGGGGTGGGTCGCCGATCAGGGTGGGTGGGCCGAGCCGGACACCGTCGACGACTGGCTCGCGAACGCGCAGAAGGTGGTCGAGCGCTATTCCGGTCTCGGCGCCCTCTGGATCACGATCAACGAGCCGACGGTGTACGTGCAGAAGGAGCTGACGTTCGGCGGCATCGGCCCGGACCGGGTCCCGCAGATGCTCGACCGGCTCGTCGAGGTCCACCGCCGCGCGTACGACCTCATCCACGACCGGGACCCGGGCGCCCGGGTGAGCAGCAACCTCGCGTACGTCCCGGCAGCGATGGATGCGCTCGACGCCACGTTCGTCGACCGTGTCCGCGACAAACTCGACTTCCTCGGCGTCGACTACTACTACGGCCTCTCCCTCGACAACCTCACCGCGGCGAACGCCGTCACCGACGCCTTCTACGCCATCGACCCCCAACCGGACGGCATCTACCACGCCCTGATGCGGTACGCCCGCGCCTTCCCCGGACTGCCGCTGTACGTCGTGGAGAACGGCATGTCCACCGACGACGGGAAGCCCCGGCCGGACGGCTACACCCGGTCCGATCATCTCCGCGATCACGTCTACTGGATGGAGCGGGCGCGGGCGGACGGCGCCCCGGTGATCGGATACAACTACTGGTCCATCACCGACAACTACGAATGGGGCACGTTCCGTCCCCGGTTCGGCCTGTTCACCGTCGACGCGCTGACCGATCCGACCCTCACCCGGCGACCCACCGACGCGGTGACGACGTACCGGGACCTCGTCGCGAACGGGCTCCCGCCCGGCTACCGACCCGTTCGGCCCGCCGGTGCCTGCTCCCTCGTCGATCCGCCGATCAGCTGCGTCGATCCCCCGTAGACCGGTCGCCGCCGGGACGCGTCGTACGATCACCTGGTGGCGTGGCAGATGTGGTGTGCAGTGCTCGGGGCGTCGTGCGTGATCAGCCTGTCCCCGGGGGCGGGCGCGATCGCGTCGATGGCCACGGGGATGCGGTGCGGGCTGCGCCGCGGCTACTGGAACATCGCCGGTCTCCAGCTGGGGCTGCTGCTGCAGATCGCGGTCGTCGCCGCCGGACTCGGTGCACTGCTCGCCAACTCGACGCTCGCCTTCACCGTGATCAAATGGTTCGGCGTCGCCTACCTGGTGTACCTCGGCGTCCGGCAGTGGCGGGCGAGCGCGACCGACGTATCCGAAGTCGACGAGGCTGTCGCCGAGACCAGCGGTCCCGCGATGACGCTGCGCGGTTTCCTGGTCAACGCCAGTAACCCGAAGGCCGTCGTCTTCATGCTGGCGGTGCTCCCGCAGTTCATCATCCCGTCGGCACCGCTGCTCCCCCAGTACCTGATCATCGCCGCCACCATGGTCGCGGTCGACGTCGCCGTCATGACCGGTTACACCGGGCTGGCGTCGAAAGTCCTGCGGCTGATGCGCTCACCGCGCCAGCAACGCGCCACCAACCGGACGTTCTCCGGGTTGTTCTTCGTGGCGGCCACGTTCCTCGCGACGATCCGCCGCGCCGTCTGACCCGTGAGTACTTCTTAACCGCGGGCGGTTAAGAAGTACTCACGGGTGAGAATCACATGTCGAGGCCGAGATCCAACACGGTCACGGAATGGGTGAGCGCACCGACCGCAAGGTAGTCGACTCCGGTCCCGGCGTAGTCGGCCGCGACGTCCAGCGTGAGACCACCCGACGATTCCAGCTTGGTGCCGGGCGCGGTGGCGTCGCGGCGTTGCACGGCGATCTGCGTCTGCCACAGCGGGAAGTTGTCGAGCAGCACCAGTTCGACGTTCTCGGCCAGAACCTCGTCGAGCTGCGAGAGGCTGTCGACCTCCACCTCGCATTCGATGTCCGGCGCCGCGGCGCGCACGGCCCGCAGCGCCGCCACCACCGACCCGGCCGCCGCGACGTGGTTGTCCTTGATCAGCGCGGCGTCGCCGAGACCCATCCGGTGGTTGACGCCGCCGCCCACCCGGACCGCGTACTTCTGCAACGACCGCAGGCCCGGCAGCGTCTTGCGGCTGTCGCGGATCTTCGCCCCGGTGCCGTCGACCGCGTCCACCCACGCGGCGGTCGCGGTGGCGATGCCGGACAGGTGGCACACCAGGTTCAGCATCGTCCGCTCCGCGGTGAGCAGCCCCTGGGTGGGTGCCGACACCGTCAGCACGGCCTGCCCGGGGGCGACGCGGGTGCCGTCGGCGACCCGGTCGAGGACCTCGTAGCGACCCGACCCGATCACCTCGTCGAGCACCAGCAGCCCGACGTCGAGACCGGCGACGGTGCCGTGGGCGCGCGACACCACGGACGCCTTGGCCACCGCATCGGCCGGGACCGTGGACGACGACGTCACGTCCGGTCCGTATCGCAGGTCCTCGTCGAGGGCCAGACGCACGAGGGTGCGCACCTCGTCCGCGTCCAGACCGTCCGGAAGGGCGTGGTCGGCCATCACAGCACTCCTGTCAGTTGAGGTTCGAGAAGCTCGAGTTCGCCGTCGCGCAGGCGCACGTGCGTGCTGCGGCGCCATTCGTCGGACGTCTCCGGGTGGTCACTGCGGGTGTGACATCCGCGGCTCTCGGTCCGCGCGCCGGCGGCGAGCACGAGCGCGGTCGCCGTGAGCGTCAACGCGGCGTCCTCGAGCGCGGTTTCCCCCGCGGGCACCGTGCGCGGCGACACGGCCAGGGAGGCGGCGACCGCCCCGAGACCCGCACCGTCGCGCACGACGGACGCGTTGTCGGTCATCCACTGCTGCACCAGTTCCCGCGGCGCGGTCGGGAGCGCACGCTGCACGGGATCGGACGCCTCCACGCGGACGTCGGCCCGCTCGAGGGCCGCGGCGCCGACGCGCTCGCCGACCACCAGCCCCTCGAGGAGACTGTTGGAGGCCAGCCGGTTGGCGCCGTGCAACCCGGTCCGGGCCACTTCGCCGGCCGCGTAGAGGCCGGCGACAGCAGTACGCCCATGGACGTCGGTGACCACTCCGCCGCACGAGTAGTGCGCGGCGGGTGCGACCGGAATCAGTTGCTCACGCGGGTCGATCCCGGCGTCCAGGCAGGACGCCGTCACGGTCGGGAACCGTTCCGCGAACCCGGGCAGGCGACGAGCGTCGAGGTAGACGTGGTCGTGCCCCAGCTCGCGCAGCCGGGACGCGATCGCCCGCGACACCACGTCGCGGGGCGCCAGGTCGCCGCGCGGATGCACCCCGGCGGTCACGGAATCACCGTTCGCGTCGACGAGGATCGCGCCCTCGCCGCGGACGGCCTCGCTGACCAGCGGGCGCCGGCCGAGACCGCCGGGCGTGAACAGGACGGTCGGGTGGAACTGCACGAACTCCAGATCGGCGACGGCCGCTCCGGCGTCCAGCGCGAGGGCGATGCCGTCCGCGGTGGCCCCGGGCGGGTTGGTGCTGCACGCGTACAGCTGCCCGAGACCGCCGGTCGCCAGCAGGACGGCCGGTGCGTGGATCACACCGAGTCCGCGCGGCGAGTCCACGAGTACGCCCGTGACCCCGCGCGCATCGGTGAGCACCCGGACGGCGGACGCACCGAACAGGACGGGGAGCCCGGCCGCGCCCAGCGCGCGCTGCACCTCGGCGCCCGTGGCGTCGCCGCCGGCGTGGATGATCCGCCGGGTACTGTGCCCGCCCTCACGGGTACGAGAGACGGTTCCGTCGCGGCCGCGGTCGAACACCGCACCCAGGTCGGTCAGCGCGGCCACCGCGTCGCGGCCTCCCGCGACGATCGACCGTACGGCGTCCTCGTCGCACAGACCCACACCGGCCTCACACGTGTCGGCGACGTGCGACTCCACCGAATCGGTGACGGCGTCACCCACCACCGCGATGCCGCCCTGCGCGTATTGCGTCGCGGTGTCCGCCGGCCCTCCCTTGCTGACGGTGAGCACGGTCAGCCCGCGCAGCGAGGCGGTGCGCGCGGCCGTCAGTCCGGCCACGCCCCCGCCGACTACGACGAGGTCGGCGTGCTCTTCCCAGGAAATCCCCCGGGCCGGGCTGCTCACTCGCCGCCGCCCGGGTTTCCGATCTCGATCATGCGCTGCACCGACTTGCGGGCCCGCTCCGCGGTTTCGAGGTCGACGTGCACCTCGTCCTTGCCTTCGAGCAGGCAGCGGAGGAGGGCAGCGGGGGTGATCATCTTCATGTACGGGCAGGACGCGCGGTCGTTGACGGCCTGGAAGTCGACGTCCGGCGCGGCCTTGCGCAGCTGGTGCAGCATCCCGACCTCGGTGGCCACCAGCACCTGCTTGGCGCCGGTCGCGCGGGCGGCGTCGAGCATGCCGCCGGTCGACAGGATCTTCACCTTGTCCTCGGGCACGAATCCCTCGCCGGCCAAGTAGAGAGCCGAGGTGGCGCAGCCGCATTCGGGGTGCACGAACAGTTCGGCGCCGGGGTGGGCCTTGGCCTGCGCGGTGAGCTCGTCGCCGTTGATGCCGGCGTGGACGTGGCACTCACCCGCCCAGATCTGCATGTTCTTGCGACCGGTGACACGCTTGACGTGGGCGCCGAGGAACTGGTCGGGAAGGAACAACACCTCGCGGTCGGGGTCGATCGACGCGACCACGTCGACGGCGTTGGACGACGTGCAGCAGATGTCCGTCAGTCCCTTCACCTCGGCGGTGGTGTTGACGTACGACACGACGACGGCGTCGGGGAACTCGGCCTTCCACTCGCGCAACTGGTCGGCGGTGATCGAGTCGGCCAGGGAGCATCCCGCGCGCTCGTCCGGGATCAGCACCGTCTTGGCGGGGCTGAGGATCTTGGCGGTTTCGGCCATGAAGTGCACGCCGCAGAACACGATGGTGTCCTCGGGGGCCTCGGCCGCGATGCGCGAGAGCGCCAGGGAGTCGCCCACGTGGTCGGCCACGTCCTGAATGGCGGGCAGCTGGTAGTTGTGCGCGAGCAGGGTCGCTCCCCGCTCCCGTGCCAGCCGTTTGATCTCGGCAGCCCACTCTTCGCTCGCCTCGACGCCCGCGTAACCGCCGGGACCGTCCTGAATCTGCGGGTTGGTACCCGCCCACAACGTCGTGGTCGTCATGGCTTGCTCCTTCACCGTGAACTCGGGCGGGCTGGCCCGAATTTCCGAAATCGAGGTTTTCGACTTAGGGTCGAAAACATGCCCAATAGTAACACCACGCATGAAGTGCTCACCGCGGTGTTCCAGGTTCGCCACTTCCCGGACCACATCACCGCAGGTCAAGGCGGTGATCTCCGTCACGCGGCCGGCAGCGGCGAGCTCGCCGTGCTGCTGTGGCAGCGAGCCCTCGACCCCCAGGCCGGAGCGTGGTCGCTGCCCGGCGGACTCCTCCGCGAGGACGAGGACCTCACGACGTCCGCGCGACGCCAGCTGGCCGAGAAAGTGGACGTGCGGGAGGTCTCCCACCTCGAGCAGCTCTCGGTGTTCAGCGACCCGCGCCGCGTGCCCGGCCCGCGCACCATCGCGTCGACGTTCCTCGGGCTCGTCCCCCTCCCCGCCGACCCGACATTGCCCCCCGACACCGCGTGGCACCCGGTGTCCGCACTCCCGGAGATGGCGTTCGATCACGGCACCGTCGTCCGGCACGCGCGCACCCGTCTCGCGGCCAAACTGTCGTACACCAACATCGCATTCGGACTGGCCCCCGACGAGTTCTCCATGTCCACGCTCCGCGAGATCTACTGCGCGGCACTGGGTTACCAGGTGGATGCCACCAACCTCCAGCGCGTCCTCGGCCGGCGTGGGGTACTGACACCCACGGGCAGCACGGCACCGTCGGGACGCACCGGCGGGCGCCCGGCCGCGCTCTACCGGTTCACCGACTCCACCCTGCGGGTGACGGACGAGTTCGCCGCGCTCCGGCCGCCGAGCTGACCCGCACCATCAGGCCGCCGCGTTCCCCTGGGATGCCTCACTCCCCTGCGACACACTGCGGCGCCGCCACGCCGACGCGACGGAGGACTCGGCGCCGAGCACCGAATCGATGCGGCCGAAGCGTGCGAGGACGCGGTCGAGCAGCGTCTCGACCTGCCGGGGGTCGGTGGGGTCGGCAGCGACCGCGAGCAGCCGGTGTCCGGACATGCCCGGCATGATCCGGGCCAGTTCGGCGACGGTGCGTGCGGTGACCGCGACGCACCAGCCCGAATCGAGCAACTCCTGCGCGGTGCGCCTGCCCTGCTCGCCGCCCGCCGCGGTCACGAGCACCACTCCGCGGATCGAACGGGTCTCGTCCGGGTACATCATCTTCGCCTCCTGAGGGATCGACATTGTCCGATTCCAGGTAAGCGCCGGTACTCGAGCGCGCGATGAGGGCACGCTGTGAGATCGCCGGGAGTGGGCGGCGTCAGGCCGGCGCGAGACCCCGCCAGAATGTGTCCGATGCGGCCGTGACCACTTCGTCGACGGGGGCGCCGTCGAGCATTCCACCGGCGGCGAGCGTCGCGATCCCGTGGAAGGTGGCAAACGCGACGAGGGCGATGCGTGACGCGTCCCCGGGCCCGATCTCGCCCGACGCCTGGGCGTCGGCGACGATCCGCACCGTCAGGTCCATCGCGGCGTGGCCTGCGTCCACCAATTCGGTGGCCGCCCCGGGAGCGTGCTTGCTGCCGTACATGAGGGCCAGCAACTCGCGGTGGCCGAGCGCAAAGGTCACGTACGCGTCGGCGAGCGCGGCAAAGCGGGCGCGGGCGTGGGGTTCGGCCTCGTCGACCGCGCGTTCCAGCGCTCGCGTGAGACGAACGAATCCGGATTCCGCGAGCGCTTCCAGCAATGCCCGGCGGTCCCGGAAGTGCTTGCTGGGTGCGGCGTGGCTGACCCCGGCCTCACGGGCGAGTTGGCGAAGGGAGAGTCCGTCGACGCCGTCCTTCTCGAGCGTGCTCTCGGCGCGGGCGAGCAGCACCTGGCGAAGGCTTCCGTGATGGTAGGGCTGTTCGGCGACGGACATGGGGCCAGCCTAACAAGAAGTTGTCGTTGACTACATAGATGACACTGACTACATTCGCATGCACCCCACCGCTAGGAGCAGACATGTCCTTCGACGTATCCGGAACGACCGTCCTCATCACCGGCGCGAGCGCGGGCCTCGGCGTCGAGTTCGCTCGCCGATTCGCGGAGCGGGGGGCCGACCTGGTCCTCGTCGCCCGTCGCGCCGACCGGCTCGAGCGGCTCGCGACCGAACTCCGCGACACACACCACGTGTCCGTCGCCGTCCTTCCGTTCGACCTCGCCACCCCCGGCGCCGGAGAACGACTGCGCGGCGAACTCACCGCCCGCGGCATCCGCGTCGACTCCCTGATCAACAACGCCGGCTTCGGGACGCACGGAGATTTCGCGTCCGCCGATCTGGCTCGGCTCACCTCCGAGATCCAGCTCAACGTCACGACGCTGGTCGATCTGTCGCACACGTTCCTGCCCGACCTGCTCCGGGGACGCGGCGCACTCGTGAACGTGGCGAGCACCGCCGCGTTCCAGCCGACACCGGGGATGGCCGTCTACGGGGCGACGAAGGCGTTCGTCCTGAACTTCACGGAGGCGTTGTGGGCGGAGGCGCGGGGCACCGGCCTCACCGTCCTCGCCGTCTGCCCGGGCGCCACCCGCACCGAGTTCTTCGACGTCGTCGGTTCCGAGGACGCCGCCGTCGGTCGCATGCAGACGCCGGACCAGGTGGTGACGACGACGTTGCGCGCACTGGATCGCCGGAGCACGCCGCCGAGCGTCGTCTCCGGGGTGATGAACTGGGTGTCGTCGATCAGCACGCGATTCGCGACCCGCCGCATCGGCGCCCTCGCCAGCGGGCGCCTTCTCGGCGACGTGCGCATGCGCACCTCGGTCACGATGTAAGCGTCGCGTCGCGCTCGTCCGGCTCGTCGAGGTCGACCGGGTGGTCGCTCACGCCGAGATCGTCGTACGGGTTGAGCGCGGCGAGCACCAACGTCAGCACGCACGCGATCAGGGGCTGGAAGATCAGCACGAGCGGCGTGCCGATCCCCGGTGCGACCGCCACCACGACCCCGGCCGCGGAGGTGTCGGGGTCGGGAAAGCGCAGCGCCGCCACACCGATTCCCCCGAGCGCCATCACGCAGGCGCCGACCACACTGCCGCCGAGGACAGCCCCGAGCGCCACCGGGCCGCGGCTTCTGCGCGCCGTCCACGCCGCGACCGCGGTGAGGACGCCGACCACGAGGCCCGCGCACGCGAACATTCCGATGGCGTCGAACCGGTGCACGCTCTCCCCCGTCAGCGACACCCCGCGGTCGGGGGCGACGACCAGAAGATGTTCGGCCGGTGCGAGCACACCCCACAGCACCCCCACGAGCGCGCTCGCCACCACCGTCCCGCAGAAGATTCCGGCGGCAGAGCGAAGCCTGAAACGCGGGAGTGTGGTCACCTCCCCGACGCTACCGCCGTCCGGCGGAGATCGAGTCGAACACACCGTGGCGGGAACATTTCGCCCACCAGCCGTCGGGGCTGATCTGTACGACCATCCGGCGGCCGCACGCCTCACAGAAGCGTGGCGGCTCGAGTCCCAGCTGCGCCGCCGTGGGTACGGCGTCGTCGACACCGGCCACCACGCGGCGGCCGGTGTAGGGGTTGTATCGCTCCTCACCCGTCACGGTGTCCGCCATGGTCGTCACAGGGTGTCGTTCAGGGCCTTGATCGGCATCTGCAGATCGACGAGCAGGTCGAGGTCCTGTTCGGCCGGGCGGCCGAGGGTGGTCAGGTAGTTGCCGACGATGACGGCGTTGATGCCGCCGAGGATGCCCTGCTTGGCACCGAGGTCGCCGAGGGTGATCTCGCGGCCGCCGGCGAAGCGGAGGATGGTGCGGGGCAGTGCGAGGCGGAACGCGGCCACCGATTTGAGGGCCTCGCTCGCGGGCAGGACCTCGAGGTCGCCGAACGGGGTCCCGGGGCGGGGGTTGAGGAAGTTGAGCGGGACCTCGTCGGGTTCGAGTTCGGCGAGGTTGGCCGCGAACTCGGCGCGCTGCTCGAGGCTCTCGCCCATGCCGAGGATGCCGCCGCAGCACACCTCCATGCCGGCTTCGCGCACCATGCGGAGGGTGTTCCAGCGCTCGTCCCACGTGTGGGTGGTGACGACGTTCGGGAAGTGCGACTTCGACGTCTCGAGGTTGTGGTTGTAGCGGTGCACTCCCATCGCGGCGAGCTGGTCGACCTGTTCCTGGGTGAGCATGCCCAGCGAGCAGGCGATCTGGATGTCGACCTCGTTGCGGATCGCCTCGATGCCGGCGGCGACCTGGGCGAGCAGGCGCTCGTCGGGGCCGCGGACGGCGGCGACGATGCAGAATTCGCTGGCACCGGATTTGGCCGTCTGCTTGGCGGCCTCCACCAGCGACGGGATGTCGAGCCACGCCGCGCGCACCGGCGACTGGAACAGTCCGGACTGGGAGCAGAAGTGGCAGTCCTCGGGGCAGCCGCCGGTCTTGAGGCTGATGATGCCCTCGACCTCGACCTCGGGGCCGCACCACTTCATGCGCACGTCGTGGGCGAGGGCGAGCAGTTCTTCGAGCCGGTCGTCGGGAAGTTGCAGAACCTCGAGCACCTGGCTCTCGGTCAGCGCCTCTCCGCGCTCGAGAACCTGATCACGCGCGAGGGCGAGGATGTCTGTCTGTACCGGGGCCGAGGTCACACGTATCTCCTGGAAAGCGGGCCGATCACGTGTCGCGGATCGACGGAACCGAAAAATTGAACACCGTACAAGTTGAACGGTGTTCACGTTAGATCCGTGGTGGAATACTGTCAAAGCCGAAGCAGGCTTTTCGACGAGATGGGGAGATCACACAGTGCAATTGCGACGAGGCGACGTACTCGACGGCGCAATGGCGATCCTCGACGAGTTCGGCCTCGCCGACCTCACGATGCGCCGACTCGCAACGGCACTCGGGGTCCAACCGGGCGCCCTGTACTGGCATTTCCCCAACAAGCAGACCCTGCTCGGCGCCCTCGCCGACAAGATCCTCGAAGACGTCGACGCCCCCGTCACGGCCCCCGGCTGGGACGCGGAGTTCACTGAACTCGCCCACCGCCTCCGCACCGCACTGCTCGCCCACCGCGACGGTGCCGAACTGGTCTCCGCCACGTACGCGTCCCGCATGACGAACTCCCGGGTCCGGGAGAGCTTCGCCGCGGTCGGCCTGCGGTCCGGGCTGTCCCGCGAACACGCGGAACTGTCGTCCTACTCGCTGCTCTACTACGTCCTCGGCCACACGGTCGACGAGCAGTCGCGGGCGCAGATGGAGTCGGCAGGCGCCCTCACCCGGGCCGCCCTGTCCCCCGACGCGCCGCAGTCGCCGATCGCGGCGTACGACGAGGACCTACTCGACGGCGATCCGGCGGTCCGGTTCGACTTCGGCCTGTCGCTGTTCGTCGACGGGATTCGTGCACGCCTGAAAGACTCCGCCCACCGCCCCTGATCGAGCACAATTGAGTCGACGTCGTGTCGGCCTCCTGCGGGCCGCGCGGCGCCCCCGACGGCCCAGGGACGGACGCGATGACGTCTTCACTCGGCCGCCGCGCCGGAACGGCTCTCGCGGCGGCACTCGCTCTGTCACTCCTCGGCGCGCCCACCCCGGCGCCGGCGCAGCAGGCTGCGGGCGGCGAACCGGGAGCCGTCGTCGTCGCGACGCCGGTGGCGCCGGACGCGCGACCGCCGGGCGTCGCCGACGCCACCTACGTCACCTACTGGACGACGGGGCCGATGAACGAACCTGCGCTCAGCACCGGCGCGATCCTGCTGCCACCCGGCGAGGCGCCGCCGGGCGGGTGGCCCGTCGTGTCCTGGGCCCACGGCACGGTCGGTATCGCGGACGCGTGCGCGCCGACGGTGACGGGGAAGATCGTCGGACCGTACGTCCGTGCCTGGCTGGATCAGGGATACGCCGTCGCCGCAACGGATTACGTCGGGCTCGGCACTCCCGGTGTGCACCCGTACCTGGACGGACCGACCGAGGCGCACAGCGTGATCGACATGGTGCGGGCCGCGCGGGCCGTCACACCGTCGCTGTCGGATCGGTGGGTCGCGCTCGGCCAATCCCAGGGCGGCCACGCAGCTCTCGTCGCCGCCTCGATGGCCACCACGTATGCGCCCGATCTCGACTTCCGGGGCACCGTCGCCACCGGCGCCCCGTCGAATCTGGAGAACCTGGCGCCGCTCGTCGGCCCGGGCTTCCCTCAGATCCCCCTCACCGGGAGCACCGTGTTCGTGGCGTACGCACTCGCCGGGCTCCGCGCGTCACGGCCCGACCTCGACATCGACAGCTACCTCACCCCGCTCGGCATCGACGTTCTCGATCGCGTCGAATCGCTCTGCTACGAGGAGGCCGCACCCCAACTCGCCGGCATCTCGATCGGACAGTTGATGTCGCGGCCGCTCGACGACCCGGCCGTCCTGGCGGCGGTGCGCACCACCCTCGGCGTGCCCGTTCGGGGCTACGACCGCCCGCTGTTCATCGGCCAGGGCCTGTTCGACGACGTCGTCCCCATAGCGCTCACCTGGAAGTTCACGGCCGACCTCACGGCGAATGGACAGAGCTTCGTGTTCCGGACGTATCCGACGGGCCACCTCCAGACCATGCCCGCGTCCCTGCCCGACACGAGTGCGTTCGTCCGGGATCTATTCAAGTAGACAACTGGTAAGACCACTTGACCTCTTACCTGTCCTGGTTCTAGTGTCGGGTCATGATGTTCGAACCGATCGCACGGAAATCCGCCTCCACCGAAGTCTTCGACCAGATCACCGCCCGGGTGCTGGGCGGCGATCTCGCCGCCGGCGAGGCCCTTCCGAGCGAACGACGCCTCGCCGAGGCGTTCGGGGTGTCCCGGCCCGCGGTCCGGGAAGCGATCCAGAAATTGGCCCAGGCGGGACTCGTCGAGGTCCGGCAGGGCGACGCGACCTCGGTGCGCGACTTCCGGCAGCACGGCGGGCCCGAACTGCTGTCCCAGTTGCTCGTTCGCGGCGGCGAACCCGACTTCGCGGTGGTCCGCAGCGTGCTCGAGGCCCGGCGGATGATCGGCGTGCAGGTTGCCCGGCTCGCCGCGACCCGGGCAACCGACGAGTCGGGCGCGGTCCTCCGGGCTGCGGTGGATCACCTCGCGTCCGACAGCGACCCCGTCGCGCAGCAGGTCGCCGCCCTGGCCTTCTGGGAGCGCGTGGTCGACACCGCCGATTCGATCGCGTTCCGCCTCATCTTCAACAGCCTGCGCAACGCGTACGAGCCGACCATGACGGCCATGGCCGCCGTCATGGTCGCGGAGGTCGGCCGCACCGACCTGTACCGCGGCCTGGCGGAGGCGATCTCCGCGCACGACGACGAACTCGCGGCACAGACCGCCTCCACCCTCCTCGACCTCGGGACGGCGGCCGTGACCGCCGTGATCGACGCACTGCAACACGATTCGGAGAAGGACACATGACCACGACACCTCCCGCAGATCGACGCCAACGCAGGTCGATCAGCCTCCGCGACGCAGCGGACCAGTTCCGCCGCCACCCGTCCCCGTGGATGATCAGCGGGATGCTGATCGCCGCGGTGGCCGCCCGCGTCGCCGTCGGCGACTGGCAGATCACCGACGCCGTGGTTCCTGCGGTGATGCTGGCGGTTTTCCCGTTCGCCGAATGGGTCATCCACGTGTGCATCCTGCACTGGAAACCCCGGAAGGTTCTGGGGCTGACCGTCGATTCGCTCCTCGCCCGAAAACATCGCGAGCACCACGTCGATCCGCGCGACGTGCCGCTGATCTTCATCCCGTGGCAGACGCTGATGTGGTTGATCCCGGTGCTCGTGGCCATTGCGCTGCTCGCGTTTCCGCGTATCGGGCTCGGACTGACGTTCCTGGTGGTGCTGAGCATCCTGGGTGTGCTGTACGAATGGACGCACTACCTCATCCACAGCGACTACAAGCCGAACTCCCGCCTGTACCGGGCGATCTGGCGCAACCACCGCCACCACCACTACAAGAACGAGCACTACTGGTTCACGGTCACCACCTCGGGCACCGCCGACCGGATCCTCGGCACCGACCCCGACCCCGAATCGGTGGAGAAGTCACCCACCGCCCGCAATCTCCACGCCGTGCGCTGACGCACCCGTGAGTACTTGTCAACCGCCGGCGGTTGACAAGTACTCACGGGCGGCGAAGTCGCAGCTTGTTGCCCAACCAGACGAGCGGGTCGTACCGGCGGTCGACCACCCGCTCCTTCATCGGAATGATGGCGTTGTCGGTGATCTTGATCCCCTCCGGGCACACCTCGGTACAGCACTTGGTGATGTTGCAGAGCCCGAGACCGAAGTCTTCCTGCGCCGCATCACGACGGTCGGCCGTGTCGAGTGGATGCATCTCCAGTTCGGCGACGCGGATGAAGAAGCGGGGACCGGAGAACGCCGGCTTGTTGTCGTCGTGATCCCGGATGACGTGGCAGGTGTTCTGGCAGAGAAAGCATTCGATGCACTTGCGGAACTCCTGCGACCGCTCGACGTCGACCTGCTGCATCCGGTACTCACCCGGCTCCAGCCCCGGCGGCGGGGTGAACGACGGGATCTCCCGGGCCTTCTCGTAGTTGAACGACACATCGGTGACGAGGTCCCGGATGACCGGGAACGCCCGCAGCGGCGTCACCGTCACCACCTCGTCCTCCGTGAACGTCGACATCCGCGTCATGCACATCAGCCGTGGCCGCCCGTTGATCTCCGCGGAACACGACCCGCACTTGCCCGCCTTGCAGTTCCACCGCACCGCCAGATCCGGGGCCTGGGTGGCCTGCAACCGGTGGATGATGTCGAGCACCACCTCACCTTCGTTGACGGGGATGGAGTAGTCCTCGAGGGCGCCGCCGTCGGCGTCGCCGCGCCATACCCGGAACTGCGCGTCGTATCCCATCTCAGGCCTTCCTTCCCGGATGTTCCGCGAGCTCGGCGTCGGTGTAGTACTTGGCCAGTTCGTCGATGTCGAACAGCTCCAGCAGTTCCGGTCGCATCGGGACCTGGGGCTCGCGGGTCACCGTGACGTCCGGGACCACGGAGTCGGGGTGCGTGGACATGTCGCCGACCACGCTGCAGACCAGCAGGGTGTTGCGCCAGTCCGCCTCCATGTTCGGGTGGTCGTCGCGGGTGTGCCCGCCGCGACTTTCCGTGCGCAGCAGAGCCGCCTGCGCGACGCATTCGCTGACCAGCACCATGTTCCGCAGGTCGACGGCGAGGTGCCAGCCGGGGTTGAACTGGCGGTGCCCCTCCACCTCGACGCCTCCGATCCGGCCCTTGATCTCGGTGAGTTTCTCCAGGGCGCGCGCGATCTCGTCCTCCTTCCGGATGATGCCGACGAGGTCGTTCATGGTCTGCTGCAGTTCGGTGTGGAGGGTATACGGGTTCTCGGTGGTACCGCCCTCCTCGACGGACGGATCGAACGGCGACAACAACATCCGTGCCGCCGCGTCCACCGCGGCCGCGGAGACGGCGGGACGCTCCTGGAGCGACTTCACGTATTCCGCGGCCCCGAGTCCCGCACGCCGCCCGAACACGAGCAGATCGGACAGCGAGTTGCCGCCGAGCCGGTTGGAACCGTGCATCCCGCCGGAGCACTCCCCCGCGGCGAACAGACCGGCGACGCTGGACGACCCGCTGTCGGGGTCCACCTCGATGCCGCCCATCACGTAGTGACAGGTGGGCCCGACCTCCATTTGCTCCTTGGTGATGTCGACGTCTGCGAGTTCCTTGAACTGGTGGTACATCGAGGGCAGCCGCCGCACGATTTCGTCGGCGGGCATCCGCGAGGCGATGTCGAGGTACACGCCGCCGTGCGGCGTCTGCCTGCCTGCCTTGACTTCGGAGTTGATGGCCCGGGCCACCTCGTCGCGGGGCAGCAGATCCGGTGTGCGGCGGTTGTTGTCGGAATCCTTGTACCAGCCGTCGGCCTCTTCCTCGGTCTCCGCGTACTGGCCTTTGAAGACCGGCGGGATGTACGAGAACATGAACCGTTCGCCTTCGGAGTTCTTCAGCACACCGCCGTCGCCGCGGACGCCCTCCGTGACGAGGATGCCCTTGACGCTGGGCGGCCACACCATGCCGGTGGGGTGGAACTGGACGAATTCCATGTTGATGAGGTTGGCGCCTGCGCGCAGGGCGAGGGCGTGACCGTCGCCGGTGTACTCCCACGAGTTGGACGTCACCTTGAACGATTTGCCGATCCCGCCGGTGGCCATCACGACGGCGGGTGCCTCGAACAGGACGAAGCGTCCACTCTCACGCCAGTATCCGAAGGCACCGGAGATCCGGTCACCGTCCTTGGTGAGTTCGGAGATGGTGCATTCGGCGAAGATCTTGATCCGGGCCTCGTAGTCGCCGCTGGCGGCGAAATCCTCCTGCTGCAGCGACACGATCTTCTGCTGCATGGTGCGGATCAGTTCGAGACCGGTGCGGTCGCCGACGTGCGCGAGCCGCGGATAGGTGTGGCCACCGAAGTTACGCTGGCTGATCCGGCCGTCGGGAGTCCGATCGAACAGTGCGCCGTACGTCTCGAGTTCCCACACCCGGTCGGGTGCTTCCCGCGCGTGCAGTTCGGCCATCCGCCAGTTGTTAAGGAACTTGCCGCCGCGCATCGTGTCCTGGAAGTGGGTCTGCCAGGTGTCCTTCTCGTTGGCGTTTCCCATCGCGGCGGCGCAGCCGCCCTCCGCCATGACCGTGTGCGCCTTGCCGAACAGCGACTTGCAGACGACGGCGACGGACAGGCCCTGCTCCCGGGCTTCGATGACGGCTCGCAGTCCGGCGCCCCCGGCACCGATGACCACGACGTCGTACTGGTGCCGTTCGACTTCCGTCATTCCACTCCCTCTTCGGTGCAGTCAGTTGATCAGGCGCAGGTCGGAGATGGTGCCGCTCGCGACGAGCATCACGTAGAAGTCGGTGACGATCAGGGTGGCGAGGGTGGTCCACGCGAGCTGCATGTGCCGCGTGTTCAGCTTGCTGACCCCGGTCCACAGCCGGTACCGGATCGGGTGCTTGGAGAAGTGGGTGAGCCTGCCGCCCGTGACGTGCCGGCAGGAATGGCACGAGACGGTGTACGCCCAGAGCAGGATCACATTGCCGACCAGGATGAGTGTGCCGAGCCCGATTCCGAATCCGCCGTCGGCGCCGTGGAACGCGCGGATCGCGTCGTACGTGTTGATCAGCGAGACGACGAGTGCGACGTAGAAGAAGTAGCGGTGCGCGTTCTGGACGATCAGCGGCAGTCGCGTCTCACCCGTATACCGGCCGTGCGGTTCCGCGACCGCGCACGCGGGCGGCGAGAACCACACGGACCGGTAGTAGGCCTTGCGGTAGTAGTAGCACGTGAGCCGGAAGCCGAGCAGGAACGGCAGCACCAGGAACCCGAGCGGGATGATCATCGGCAACTCGCCGATGGGTGTCCCGAAGTCGCTCGAACCGGGCACACACGAATCGCTCAGGCACGGCGAGTAGAACGGGGTCAGGTAGTGGTAGTCCTCGACGAAGTACGCGGTACGGACCCATGACCGGACCGATGCGTACACGACGAACACGGACAGGCCGAGGACCGTCAGCAGCGGGGCCAGCCACCACCGGTCGGTCCGGAGGGTGCGTTCCGCGATCCGGGCACGCGTCGGAGACCCGACGCCGGCACTTTCGGGATTCTTCGGCGGCGCGCTCATCCGCGCTCGTAGTGGAGCCCGCCCAGCCCCTCGTCGTCGACACCGAGCCACATCGACGCGTCGTATGGGGTGTCCGACACCTTGATTCGCTCCACCGGTTCGCGGTGGACGACGTTGGGTGGCGAGGAGTCGAGGTCGCGCGCGTCGATCTCGAGGCGCTCCAGATCGTTGCTCAGTCGCCGCACGGATGCGGCGTCGCCGTACATCGTCTGCAGCGAACCGACAGCGCGCCGAAGGCGGTCGATTGTGCGATTCAATTCGAGCATTTCGGAGGTCGACATGTGACCCCTCCCAACCCAGCCGGATGACGCCGTGACACGAATCACACTACCGACATGCCGGGTACCTCGCGCACATTTCGGCCCTCAACTCGCCGCGACGAAATTTCGGCGGTGCCGCCGAGTCCGTCGATGACTTTCGGTGGGCCGCCGAGTCAGTACCTGTAGGACGATCACCGACGAACCCACCCGGAGGACATCATGGCCGACGCCACGATCGGAAGCATCCTGCTCGCCAGCACACAACCCGAACGGCTGCGGGACTGGTACACTGCGGCATTCTCGCCGAAGGTCGAACGGACGCCCGGCGAACCGGGCTACGACGTCCTCGACTTCGACGGCTTCTACATCATGCTCGACCGGCGCGACGACGTCGGTGACACGAATCCCGAACCGGGACGCGTCCTGCTCAACGTGGAGGTCACCGACGCCCGCGCCGCGGCCGGTCGCCTCGACGACCTCGGTGCCACGTGGCTGTCCCCGCTCGAGGATCGCGACGGCAGCTGGTTCGGCACCGCCGTCGATCCCGACGGCAACTACGTCCAGATCATCGAGCTCAGCGCGCGGGCGCGGGCCGAGATGTCCTGACCCTCACGAAAAGAGACCAGACATGTTGAATCATGCGAGAGCATTCAGCGGATTCGCCGTCGACGACATCGCCGCGGCCAAGTCCTTCTACTCCGACACCCTGGGACTCGAGGTCACCGAGGAGGAGATGGGTCTGCTGGGCCTGCATCTCCCCCAGGGTCCGGTGGTGCTGATCTACCCGAAACCCGATCACACGCCGGCTTCGTTCACCATCCTGAACTTCGCCGTGGACGACGTCGACAAGACCGTCGACGCCCTCACCGAGCGCGGGATCCAGTTCCTGCGGTACGACGGATTCGACCAGGACGACAAGGGGATCATGCGCGGCAATGGCCCGGACATCGCCTGGTTCACCGACCCCGCGGGCAACGTGCTGTCGGTGCTCAGGGAATCCTGACGCCCGCGGATCCGGGTGCGGTGACCGTCGCCGTCAGCCAGGTCGCGTCGAACCAGGTGGACGTGGCCGCACCGAACGACGCCGGGTCGAGGCGCCCGCTGCCCGCGGGCACCGAGCCGACGACGTCGATTCCCGTCACCGCGGGCAGGTCCTCGAGATTGCACCGCTCGGCGAGGTCCGGCTCGTCCGGCCACGACCCGATCACCGTTCCGGCGCAGACCAGGCCGGCCGCTGCCAGCGCCCTAATCGTGAGGTCGGTGTGGTTGAGGGTGCCGAGCCCGGCGGCGGCGACCACGACGGCCGGAGCGTCGAGGGCGAGCGCGAGATCGACGAGCGTGAAACCGTCGGCTCCCAGCCGCACCAGCAGGCCGCCGGCGCCCTCGACGAGCACCAGGTCGTGCCGGGCGTCGAGGGAGCGGACCGTCTCGACGACGTCGGCGCAGCGCAGCATCGGCAGGCCGCTGCGCCGGGCCGCGGTGTCCGGGGCGAGTGGTTCGGGGTAGCGGGCGAGTTCCGCCACGGTCGTGACACCGGACAGTCGGGTCACCTCGGCCAGATCGCCCGGTTCGCCGGGGGCGACGCCGGTCTGGGCAGGCTTGCACACCGCCACTGACAGGCCGGCTGCGCGTGCCGCCGCCGCGAGCGCAGCCGTGACCACCGTCTTGCCGACGTCGGTCGACGTTCCGGTGATCGCCAGGACGCTCATGCCGACGCTCCCGCCAGGACGTCCGTGAGTACGGACTCGATCCGCGCGAGTTCGTCCTGATCGAGCGTGGCCCGGGCGGTGAGCCGCAGACGCGACGTGCCCTCGGGCACCGACGGGGGCCGGAAGCAGCCGACGTGCAGCCCCTGGTCGCGGCAGGCGGCGGCCGCGTCGACGGCGCGTTGCGGGTCGCCGAGGATCACGGAGACCACGGCGGACTCGGGGGTTCCGGCACCGGTGAATCGGGCCAGATCCCGCGCGCGATCCAGGACGGACCGGGCGCGGTGTGGTTCACGCCGGAGCACGCCGAGGGCAGCCCGCGCGGCGCCGACGGCCGCCGGGGCCAGTCCGGTGTCGAAGATGAATGTGCGCGCGGCGTCGACGAGATGCGCGCGGACCTTCTCCGACGCCAGCACCGCTCCGCCCTGGCTGGCCAGCGACTTCGACAGTGTGGCCGTGACGACGATGTCGGGTTCGCCCGCGAGTCCCACCTCGTGCACGAGTCCGCGTCCCCCTGCGCCGCGGACTCCTACTCCGTGCGCCTCGTCCACGACGAGGAACGCGCCGTGCTCGCGGCACACCCGGTGGAGTGCGACGAGCGGTGCCAGATCGCCGTCCGCGCTGAACACCGAATCGGTGACGACGAGCGCCCGCTCCTCCGGCCGGGTGGCCAGGGCACTGCGGACGAAGTCGAGATCGGAGTGCGGTGCGACGGCCACCCGGGCCCGGGACAGCCGGCAGGCGTCGACGAGCGAGGCGTGACTGCCCGCGTCGGAGACGATCAGCGATCCGGCGCCGGACAGTGCGGTGACGGCACCGAGATTCGCGGTGTACCCGGAGGAGAACACCAGCCCGGCCTCGGCGCCCACGAACTCGGCGAGTTCCGATTCGAGCAGTTCGTGCTCGGTGGTCGATCCCGTGACCAGACGAGAGCCGGTGGCCCCCGCTCCCCAGCGGCGGAGTGCAGTCATGGCGCCGTGCAACACCTCCGGGTGCCGGACGAGCCCGAGATAGTCGTTGGACGCGAGGTCGATGAGCGCGTTGCCGGGCGTGCGGGGACGCAGCTCGCGGCGCAGCCCCGCGGCGCGCCGTCGGTCCTCGACGTCGTCGAGCCAGGTGGTGAAGGTGCGGTCGGTACTCACGTTCGGCACGATACCCGAACTTGAACGGTGTTCAACCCGGGTGGACCCGTTTTTCATCGGGTGGCTAGGGTCGAGACCGTGACCTCCCCGAGCCTCTCCGCCGACGACATCACGTCCCTCGACGCCTCGCTGCTCTGGCATCCGTACGGCGCGTTCCCGGCCTCGACCACCCCGCTCGTGGTGACCGAGGCGTCCGGGACGCGCCTGACCCTCGCCGACGGTCGCGAACTCGTCGACGGCATGAGCTCGTGGTGGGCAGCCGTCCACGGCTACCGGCATCCCGTCCTCGACGCGGCGGCGACCGCGCAGCTCGGGCGGATGAGTCACGTGATGTTCGGCGGGCTCACCCACGAACCGGCTGCGCGGCTGGCCCAGCTGCTCGTGGAGATCACCCCGGACGGCCTGGACACGGTGTTCCTCGCCGATTCCGGTTCGGTGTCCGTCGAGGTCGCCGTGAAGATGTGCCTGCAGTACTGGCGCAGTCGCGGGAGGCCGGAGCGCCATCGGCTGCTCACCTGGCGCGGCGGCTACCACGGCGACACATTCGCACCGATGAGCGTCTGCGACCCGGACGGCGGCATGCACTCGCTGTGGACGGACGTCCTGGCCCGGCAGGTCTTCGCGGGACCGCCGCCGCGCGACTTCGACCCGCAGTACGTCGCGGAGTTCGAGCGCCTGGTGGCGGCGCATGCCGGCGAACTGGCGGCGGTCATCGTGGAGCCGGTGGTGCAGGGCGCCGGCGGCATGCGGTTCCACGACCCCCGGTACCTGTCGGAACTGCGGCGGATCTGCGACGAGCACGAACTCCTGCTGGTGTTCGACGAGATCGCGACCGGTTTCGGCCGCACCGGCGAGTTGTTCGCCGCGGACCACGCCGGCGTCGGCCCCGACATCATGTGCGTCGGCAAGGCCCTCACCGGCGGATACATGACGCTCGCGGCGACGCTCTGCTCCACCGACGTGGCGGAGACCATCAGCGCCGGCGAGGCGGGCGGTCTGATGCACGGCCCCACGTTCATGGCCAACCCGCTCGCCTGCGCGGTCGCGGTGGCGTCGATCGAACTCCTGCTGTCGCGCGACTGGCGAGGCGAGGTCGCGGATGTGCGCCGCGAACTCGAATCGGGTCTCGCACCGGCGCGGGAACTCCCCGGCGTCCGGGAGGTCCGGGTGCTCGGCGCGATCGGTGTGATCGAACTCGCCGACTCCGTCGACATGCGGGCCGCCACCGACGCCGCGGTGGCGGCCGGCGTCTGGTTGCGGCCGTTCCGGAACCTGATCTATGCGATGCCGCCGTACGTGTGCACCGGCGAGGACGTGCGGAAGATCACAGCGGGAATGCTTGCTGCCGCACGGAGCTCCGGCCGGGACTGAGAGCCCGCTCTCGTCGGGCTGAGAGCGACGCGAACGCGGGCTAGTGTTCTCGATATGGAAGCGAGCGAGTCGACCGGCACCACTCACATTCCCGTGTGGCCCGGCAGCGCCTACCCGCTGGGCGCCACCTACGACGGGGCCGGGACGAACTTCTCGTTGTTCTCCGAGGTCGCCGAGGCGGTCGATCTGTGCCTGATCGCGAAGGACGGCACCGAGACGCGGGTGCGGCTCGACGAGGTCGACGGCTACGTGTGGCACGCGTACCTGCCGACCGTCGTGCCCGGGCAGCGGTACGGGTACCGGATCCACGGCCCGTGGGACCCCGCCGCCGGGCACCGCTGCGACCCGAGCAAGCTTCTCCTCGACCCCTACGGCAAGGCGTTCGACGGAGACTTCGACGGAGACCGCTCCCTGTTCTCCTACGACATCGAGGCGCCCGCCGATCCCGCCCCCGAGGAACCGGAGGAGACCGCCCTGACCGTCGACACCGACGACATCGAGGCGGAGGACGCGGAGGAGCTCGCCGAGGAACCCGTGGAACCCGAGGAGATCTCGGTGCCGGGGCTGCCGGGACACGACTCGCTCGGTCACACGATGACGACGGTCGTGATCAACCCGTTCTTCGACTGGGCCGCGGACCGCGCGCCGAAACACCCGTACCACGACACCGTGATCTACGAGGCCCACGTCAAGGGCATGACGGCGACGCATCCCGGGGTGCCGGAGGAGCTCCGCGGCACGTACGCGGGTCTGGCGCATCCGGTGATCATCGATCACCTCGTCGACCTCGGGGTCACCGCGATCGAACTGATGCCCGTGCACCAGTTCATGCACGACCAGACCCTCCTCGACAAGGGGCTGCGGAACTACTGGGGTTACAACACGTTCGGCTTCCTCGCCCCGCACACCGGGTATTCGTCGGCGGAGAAGCCGGGCGCCGCGGTGTCGGAGTTCAAGGCGATGGTCCGGTCGTTCCACGAGGCGGGCATCGAGGTGATCCTCGACGTGGTCTACAACCACACCGCCGAGGGCAACCATCTCGGCCCGACCATCTCGTTCCGCGGCATCGACAACGCCGCCTACTACCGGTTGGTCGACGGCGACGCCGAGCACTACATGGACTACACGGGCACCGGGAACAGCCTCAACGCCCGGCACCCGCACACCCTCCAGCTGATCATGGATTCGCTGCGGTACTGGGTCACCGAGATGCACGTCGACGGATTCCGTTTCGACCTCGCGTCCACGCTCGCCCGCGAACTGCACGACGTCGACCGGCTGTCCGCGTTCTTCGACCTCGTCCAACAGGACCCGATCGTCAGCCAGGTCAAGCTCATCGCCGAACCGTGGGACATCGGCGAGGGCGGTTACCAGGTGGGCAACTTCCCCGGCCTGTGGACGGAGTGGAACGGCAAGTACCGCGACACGGTCCGCGACTACTGGCGGGGCGAACCGGCGACGCTCGGCGAATTCGCGTCCCGGCTCACCGGCTCGTCCGACCTCTACGAGGCGACCGGCCGCCGCCCCGGCGCGAGCATCAACTTCGTCATCGCCCACGACGGCTTCACCCTGCACGACCTGGTGTCGTACAACGAGAAGCACAACGAGGCCAACGGCGAGGACAACAACGACGGCGAGAGCCACAACCGGTCCTGGAACTGCGGCGTCGAGGGGCCGACGGACGATCCGGACATCCTCGATCTGCGCGGGCGGCAGAGCCGCAACATCCTGGCCACCCTGCTGCTCAGCCAGGGGACGCCGATGCTGGCGCACGGCGACGAGATGGGCCGCACCCAGCAGGGCAACAACAACGTCTACTGCCAGGACTCGGAACTGTCGTGGATGGACTGGTCGCTGGCCGACTCCAACGCCGATCTGGTCGAATTCACCAAACGGGTGATCGCACTGCGGATGAAGAACCCGGTGTTCCGTCGCCGCCGGTTCTTCGAGGGCACCCCCATCCGCAGCGGTGACCAGACCCGCGACATCGCCTGGCTCACCCCGGGCGGCGAGGAGATGACCCCCGAGGACTGGGACAGCGGTTTCGGGAAGTCGCTGGCGGTCTTCCTGAACGGCGAGGGCATCCCGGAACCCAACCACCGGGGCGAGCGGGTGGTCGGCGACTCGTTCCTGCTGTGTTTCAACGCCCACGACGAGGAGATCGAATTCTCCACACCCAACTCCGATTACGCCGACGAGTGGGCGGTCGTGCTCGACACCGCCGTCCCGACCGGGGCGAAGGAGGCGGTGATCAAGGCCGGCGATCCACTGCAGGTCGAGGCCCGGTCGCTGGTCGTGCTGCGCCGGACCGCGTGAGCCGGGGAGAAGGAATGTCGATCACGGCAACGTACCGGGTCCAGCTGCGCGGTGACTGCTTCACCCTGGCGGATGCCGCCGCGATCGCCGAGTATCTGGACGACCTGGGGATCTCGCACGTCTACCTGTCGCCGATCCTGACGGCCACCACCGGATCGACCCACGGCTACGACGTCACCGACGTCACCCGCGTGTCCCCCGCCCTCGGCGGCCGGGAGGCGCTCGTCGCGCTGTCACGGGCGGTGCGAGAATGCGGCATGGGGATCGTCGTCGACCTCGTCCCCAATCATGTGGGCGTGGCACAGCCGCGTGAGAACGCCTGGTGGTGGGACGTTCTCACCCACGGTCGCCGCTCCGAGTACGCAGACTTCTTCGACATCGACTGGAGTGCGGACAACGGGGCCGACGGCCGGCTCGCGCTGCCCGTCGTCGGATCGGACGCCGATCTCGCGGCGCTGACCGTCGACCGCTCGGGTCCCGAGCCGCTGCTCGCGTTCTACGAGCACCGGTTTCCGATCGCCCCCGGCACCGACGCCGCCGAACCGGTCTCGGTGCACGACGCGCAGTCGTACCGCCTGGTCCCGTGGGACTCCGGGTTGATCGGATACCGCCGGTTCTTCGCGGTCAGCGAACTCGCCGGTATCCGGCAGGAAGATCCCCGCGTGTTCGAGGCCTCGCACCGCGAGCTGCGGAGCTGGGTGGCGGACGGGTTGATCGACGGAGTGCGCATCGACCATCCCGACGGATTGTCCGATCCGGCGCAGTATCTCGACCGGCTGCGGAACGTGATCGGTGCGGACCGCTGGCTCGTCGTCGAAAAGATCCTGGGTCACTCCGAACCCCTCGACGACCACCTGCCGATCGAGGGCACCACCGGCTACGACGCGCTGGCCGAGCTCGGCGGCGTCTTCGTCGATCCGTCGGGAGCACCCGCGCTCACCGCGCTGTCGGCGTCCCGCACCGGCGACCGGGGCGACGCGGCCTGGATCCATGCTCACGAAACCGCCGTCAAGAAGGACGTCGCCGGCACCATCCTCGCGCCGGAGGTCCGGCGTCTCGTCCGGGCGATCCGCGCGGAGACCGGCACCGACTGCGACAGCGAGGACGTCCGCGACGCTGTCGTCGACGTCGTCGCGGCCATGCCCGTGTACCGGTCCGACTACAGCCCACTCGCCGGGCTCGCGGCCCGCGTGATCGGTGACGTCGCGCGGCGCGAACCGCAACGGTCCGACGCACTGTCCGCCCTCGGTGCCGCCCTGATCGCCGGCGGCGAGGCCGCCACCCGCTTCCAGCAGGTGTGCGGCGCCGTGATGGCGAAATCCGTGGAGGACTGCCTGTTCTACCGCACCGCCCGGCTGGTGTCGCTGCAGGAAGTGGGCGGCAATCCGGCGAACGTCGGGGTCTCCCCCGCCGAATTCCACCTCGCGGCCGCCGAGCGGGCCTCCCGGTGGCCGAGGGCGATGACGACCCTGTCGACGCACGACACCAAACGCGGGGAGGACGTCCGCGCCCGGATCGGCATCCTGTCCCAGGTCCCGGACCTGTGGGCCGAATGCGTCGACCAGTGGGAGCGGATCGCCCCCAGCCCGGATCCCGCCACCGGACTGTTCCTGTGGCAGAACCTGTTCGGGGTGTGGCCGGTCGACGGCCGGGCCGCCGCCGACGTGCCCGACTTCCGCGACCGCGTCCACGCGTACGCGGAGAAGGCCGTCCGCGAAGCCGGAACCCGGACGTCGTGGAACGACGTGAACGACGATTTCGAACGCGACCTCCACCGCTGGCTCGACACCGTGCTCGACGGAACCGTCGGGAAGGCGCTCGGTTCGCTGTGCACCCAGCTGGCGCCGCACGCCTGGTCGGACGCGCTCGGGCAGAAGCTTCTCCAGCTGTGCGGACCGGGAATCCCGGACGTGTACCAGGGCACCGAGCTGTGGGAGGACTCCCTCGTCGACCCGGACAATCGGCGTCCCGTCGACTACGACGTGCGGCGGGATCTGCTCGCCGGACTCGGCACTCCGCCGGTCGACGCGATGGGCGCGGCGAAGATGCACGTCGTCCGGACGGCGCTGCGCCTGCGGCGGGACCGTCCGGACAGTTTCGCCGGCGGGACCTACGCGCCGATCTTCGCGTCGGGGGCGGCGGCGGAGCATCTGGTCGGGTTCCTGCGCGGACGCGCGGACGCGGCTCCGGACGTCGTGGCGCTGGCCACTCGTCACAGCGTCGGCGTGGAGCAACGCGGCTGGGGCGACACCACCGTCACCCTCCCCGCCGGCACCTGGACCGACCTGCTCACCTCCCATGCGTATCCCGGCGGCCCCGTCGACGTCGCCGCACTGTTCTCCCGCTACCCCGTTGCCCTCCTGGCCCTGTGAGTACTTCTTAACCGCGGGCGGTTAAGAAGTACTCACAGGGGTACTGGCTCTTGTATGTCGCGACGAGTGATTGCCCGGGCATACGGAGGGCCGGAGGTCCTCGCGGTCGTGGATGCGGAGACGGCCGGTCCCGCTCCCGGCGAGGTGGTGCTCGAGGTTCGCGCCATCGGCGTCAACCCGTTCGACTACAAGCTCTACAGCGGATCTTTCGGCGCCGACCCCGCCGCCCTCCCTCTGGGCCTCGGAAGTGAGGCCGCGGGAGTCGTCGCCCAGGTGGGCGACGGCGCGACCGGGCCGATGGGGCCCCTCTCGGTGGGAGACGAGGTGATCGCCTACCCGCTGTCCGAGGCGTACGCGGATCGGCTTGTCGTGTCCGGTGATTCGGTCGTCCCGAAACCGGCGTCGTTGCCGTGGAACGAGGCTGCCGGGCTCCTCGCGGTCGGGGCGACCGCGGTCGACACTCTCGACACGGGCAACGTCGGCAGCGGCGACCTGCTGCTCGTGCACGCGGCGGCGGGCGGCGTGGGGTCGATGGTGGTGCAGTTGGCGCGGATGCGCGGCGCGACGGTCATCGGCACGGCGCGTCCGGAGAACCACGACTACGTCCGGTCGCTGGGTGCCACCCCGGTGTCGTACGGCGACGGGCTCGGCGACCGGATCCGCGTGCTGGCACCGGACGGGGTGGACGTCGTCATCGACACCGCCGGTGGCGACGAGGCGATCGACGTGTCCGTGGACCTGGTGCGGGACCGTTCACGGTTGGTGACGACGGTCCCCGGACGTCGTCATGCCCAGTTCGGGTTCCGGATCGTCGGTGCGATGGGGCCGGACGGCATGGAGCCCAGGAAGCGGGCTCGCACCGCTCTGGTCGATCTCGCGGGCGCCGGGGACATCCGGGTGCGCGTCGCACGCACGTATGCGCTGTCCGACGCGGCGACGGCGCACACCGATCTCCGGAAGCCGCACGCCGCGGGGAAATTCATACTGCTGCCGTAGCCGCGACCCAACCTTCGGTCAGTGGAGCAGGCTCGCCCTGATCGTCGCTTTCACCCAGTTCCGGTATTCGTCGACGTCCCACCCGCACTGCCGGCGCAGCATCGAATGCACCTGTGGGGACACGACGGTGAACAGGACGTCCGCGGCCCGCTGGACGGAGATCTCGGGACGCAGGAGTTCGTGGGCAGCGAGTCCCTCGGCGAGGGTCATCGCGTTCTCGGCGGACGCCTGCGCTCCCTCCTCGGCGAACTTCCGCATGTCCGGGTCCGCCCCCGAGGATTCGATCGACGTCACCATCAGCGTTCCGGCCCGCTCGAGGATCCCGGTGCTGTACCCGACCATCTGATCGAGGATCCGTTCGACCGGGTCGCCGTCCCGGGGTGCGCGCGGGGGCGGCGCGCCGGAGTCGCCGTCGATCGCCGCGTGCAGTGCCTCGTGGAACAGTTCCGCCTTGCCGCCGGGGAATGCGGTGAACACCGTGCGGGTCGACACCCCGGCGGCCTCGGCCACGTTCCGCACCGTGGTGCTGACGAATCCGCGGTCGGTGAACAGCCGGGCCGCGGCATCGCGGACGAGGAGACGGGTCCGGCGCGCCGATTCCGCACGCAGCGGCGAACTGTAGGTCCTCTTGGCGATCTCGGGCACGGTCTCACGTTAGATGCATTCGATGCATCAGCCGTGCAATCGATACGACACGGCGATCCGCCGCGCATCGACCGGGCGAAACGCCCGATACCTACGACTTCGGGTGTTCCACCCAGGCATCGGATCCGGGAAACACGAGCGCCTCGTGGCCGTCGTCGTACCGGACGAGATAGGGCGGTTCGCCGTTCTCTCCGTGGACCTCCACGACCTCGGCGGTGGTCTCGTGCACTCCGACCACCCGGCCCTGAACGTGTAACCGGTCTCCCACTGCTACGTGCATGACTGCTCCTCGCGACGTTCGAGTCCGTACTCTCAGCTTGCTACTTCCGGAGTCGACGCGAAAGGGCCGACTCGCCGCCGTCTCCGCGCGGGTGTGCCAGGGTGGGAACATGGTCACGTACCGATACCTCGACAAGGACCGCAACGTGCTCGAAGAGCACGACTTCGGCACCGTGCAGGACGCCGAGGAGCACCGGTTGTCCGTTCTCGGCGCCGAGATCATCGAGGAGGCCGACGACACCGGCGCGTCCGACAGCTGACTGTCCTGCGCGGACCGCCGGGTACGGGCATGCTGATCGGGTGCACACATTCGAGGTATGGGCCCCGATTCCGACTTCCGTTCGCGTCGAGGTCGACGGTGAACACCACGACATGACCCGGTCGTCGGACGGGTGGTGGCGAGTGGACGCCCCGGCGTCGCCGAATTCGCGGTACGGATTCCTTCTCGACGACAGTGACACCGCGCTGCCCGACCCGCGGTCCCCGCGCCAGCCCGACGGCGTGCACAGCCGCTCCCAACTCCACACCGTCGACGAGAGCGCCTGGACCGACTCGCACTGGACCGGGCGGCAACTCGCCGGGTCCGTCGTCTACGAACTGCACGTGGGCACGTTCACGCCCGAGGGGACGTTCGCCGCCGCGGTCGACAGACTCGACCATCTCGTCGACCTCGGCATCGACTTCGTGGAACTGATGCCCGTCAACGGTTTCAACGGGACGCACAACTGGGGGTACGACGGCGTCCTCTGGTACACGGTGCACGAGGGGTACGGCGGGCCGGACGGTCTGCAGACGCTGGTCGACGCGTGTCACGCCCGCGGTCTCGGCGTGGTCCTCGACGCGGTGTACAACCATCTCGGTCCGTCCGGGAACTACCTCGACCGGTACGGGCCCTACCTGGCTCAGGGCGCGAACACCTGGGGCCGGAGCATCAACCTCGACGGCCCCGGCAGCGGCGAGGTGCGCCGCTTCATCATCGACAACGCGTTGCGGTGGTTTCGCGAGTTCCACATCGACGCGCTCCGCCTGGACGCCGTGCACGCGCTCGTCGACCACACCGCCACCCACCTGCTCGAGGATCTGGCGGTCGAGACCCGCCGGCTGTCGGCGCATCTGAGGCGGCCGCTGACGCTGATCGCCGAGAGCGACCTCAATGATCCCCGCCTGATCACGTCGCGGTCCGCGGGCGGCTTCGGCCTCGACGCGCAGTGGGACGACGACGTGCACCACGCGATCCACGCCGCCGTCTCGGGCGAGAGGCAGGGCTATTACGGCGATTTCGGTTCGATGGCCTGCCTCGCCGACACGCTGCGCCAGGGCTGGTTCCACGCCGGGACGTTCTCGACGTTCCGCGGTCGCACCCACGGCAGGCCGCTGGACACGAGGCGAACACCCGCCAGTTCGCTGGTCACGTACACGTGCACCCACGATCAGATCGGGAACCGTGCGATCGGAGACCGCCCCGGCGCGTATCTCGATCCGGGGCAGCTCGCGGTGAAGGCCGCGCTGGTTTTCTGCTCACCGTTCACGCCGATGCTGTTCATGGGCGAGGAGTGGGGGGCAAGCACCCCGTTCCAGTTCTTCACGTCGCATCCGGAGCCGGAACTCGCGAAGGCCACGGCGGAGGGACGCAAGGCCGAGTTCGCGGAGCACGGCTGGAGCACGGACGACGTCCCCGATCCGCAGGACCCGGAGACGTTCGAGCGGTCGAAGCTCGACTGGGACGAAGCGGCCCGGGAGCCGCACGCCCGGCTGCTGCACTGCTACCGCTCGTTGCTGCGCCTGCGACGGGACCGCGCGGAGCTGACGGATCCGTGGCTCGCGAACCTGTCCGTCGACTACGACGAGGCGTCGCAGTGGATCGTGATCCACCGCGGCGCACTCCGGATCGCCTGCAACCTGAGCGCCGAACCGGTGACCGTCCCGGTCGGCGGCTCCCCTCTGCTCTGGTGGGAGCCGCCGACGCAGGACGAGACCGCGTCGGCGACGGTGCTACCGGGTCACTCGTTCGTGGTGCTCGACAGCTCGCCCTGACGGTCGCGCAGCATCCGCAGGACGAGGAGCGCGGTCGCGAACATGATCACGGCGGTCGCGCCGGCGGCGACGTGCATGCCGTCGACGAACGACGCCTGCGCGGACTCGAGGAACACCGTCCGCGCCGTGTCGGGGAGGTGCTGAGCCTCCGCGACCGCGGCGCCGAGGGTGCCCTGCGCAGCCTCGACCTGACCCGGGGCCAGCATCGACGTGTCGAGTCCGGATCGGAAGATCGCCATGACGACGCTGCCCAGTACCGCGACGCCGAGCGCGATGCCGAGTTCGTACGCCGTCTCGGACACCGCCGAGGCCGCGCCTGCCCGTTCGGGTTCGACGGCGCTGACCACGAGGTCGGACGTCAGGGTCAGCGCGATACCGACACCGGTGCCGGCGAGACCGAAGCCCACGACGAACATGGTCGGGGCACCGTCCACGCCGAGCGTGAGCATGAGCGCTGCACCCACACCGGCGACGGCGAGTCCGCCGCCGAGCACGTGCGAGGTGGCCCACCGCCGCACCAGCCAGGCCGCCGCGAGTGCCGTGATCGCACTCATCAGCATGCCGGGCAGCATCAGCACACCCGATTCGAACGCGCTGTTGCCCAGCACCAACTGCAGGTACTGCGATCCGAAGAACAGCACACCGGCCAGCGCGAAGATCGACAGCAGATTGGTGAGGACTGCGGTCGAGAAAGCCGGCTTGGCGAACAGGCCGATGTCGATCATCGGGTCCTTCATCGCCTTCTGCCTGCGCACGAACACCACACCCGAAGCGAGACCGACCAGCCCGACGGCGAGCAGGACGGGGTCGACCCCGTGCACGACGGTCTCCTTCACCGCGTACACGAGCGGCAGCATCGTCGTCATCGACAGCGCCGCGCTGATCAGGTCGAAGCGTCCCGGGGCGGGATCCTTCGACTCGGGAATCACCAGCGGCCCGACGCCGATCAGGACCAGCATCACGGGGAGGTTGACCAGGAAGACCGAGCCCCACCAGAAGTGCTCGAGCAGCCAGCCGCCGATCAGCGGGCCCGCCGCGGTGCCGCCGCCGGCCATCGCACCCCACACGCCGATGGCGAGGGTCCGCTGGCGCGGGTCGACGAAGATGGTGCGGATCAGGCCGAGCGTCGCGGGCATCAGCGTCGCGCCCGAGATTCCCTGCAGCACACGCGCGGCGATCAGCATCTCGGGCGTGGGCGCCCAGGCCGCGATCAGCGACGCGATACCGAATCCGGCGGCGCCGATGAGCAGCAGCCGGCGCCGTCCGATCCGGTCTCCGAGCGTGCCCATCGTGATGAGCAGGCCCGCGAGGACGAACGAGTAGACGTCGATGATCCAGAGCAACTGCGTGCTGCTGGGTTCGAGGTCGGCGCTGATGAACGGGAGTGCGAGGTCGAGCACCGTGCCGTCGACGGCGATCAGGAGGACGGCGAATGCCAGGACGACGAGTCCGAGCCAGTCTCGGCGCGACGCGGACGACTGATCTGGAGCGCCGTGGGCGCCGTTGATCCCGCGATCTGTGGAGACAGACATGTTTATCTTCCTGCAACTTTCCGATTCGAGAGCGGACACTGTACCTGAACCGTCCGGCCGGTACAGTTTCGTTACCATACCGTGAACCGTCCGGACGGTAAAGTTATTTCCGGGGTACAGTCCCTCTCCATGGCTGCCGGTACGCGCGATCGAATACTCGACGCCCTCGAGAAGCTGTTGCTCGACGTGGGGATAGCCCAGGTGACCCTCGAGGCCGTCGCCGCCGAGGCCGGGGTGTCCAAGGGCGGACTGCTTTATCACTTCCCCAGCAAGGAAGCGCTCCTCGCCGCCATGGTGCGCCGGCTCGGCGAGCGGGCCGACGCCCAACTCGCCGACGCCGTGTCCGGGGGCACTTCGATGTCCGAGTGGTATCTGCAGGTTCCCGACGCGAACACCACCGAGGAACTCGCCCTCTACCGTTCGACCATCGCCGCCCTACGGAGCGTCGACGGTCAGCACGACGAGATCCAGAAGGCCGTCACCGACGTCATGCGCAGTTGGGACGAGGGTCTGCAGGGCGAGATCGACGACCCCGTGCAGGCCGAGATCGTGCGCCTCGTCGGCGACGGCATCTACCTGGCGGCGCTGCTCAGGCTTCCGATGCCCGAGCCCGAGCTGTACAAGAAGGTCGTCGCGCGGCTGCTGCAGAAATAGCGGCTCAGGTGAGGTAGCGGTACGCGGGGCTTCCCGGCTCCAGACGTTCCACCTGCATCCGCGACTGCTCCATCCGCTCGAGCAGTTCGCCGAGCCCCTCGGCCTTGCCGAGTTCGATACCCACCAGAGCGGCGCCGGTCTCCCGGTTGTTCCGCTTCACGTACTCGAACAGGGTGATGTCGTCCTCGGGGCCGAGCACCTCGTCCAGGAAGCGACGCAGCGCGCCCGGTTCCTGCGGGAAGTCGACCAGGAAGTAGTGCTTGAGACCGAGATTCACCAGCGAGCGTTCCAGGATCTCGCCGTACCGGGAGACGTCGTTGTTGCCGCCGGAGATCAGGCACACCACCGTCGACCCCGGCTCGAACGTGATGTTCCCGAGCGCCGCCACCGACAGGGCACCTGCCGGCTCGGCGATGATGCCCTCGTTCTGGTACAGCTCGAGCATCGTGGTGCAGAGCGCACCCTCGTCGAGGTTGGTCATCACGAAGCTCTCCGCGTCGAGCCGGATCGTGGACGACTGATCGGCCTGGCCCAGCGACGTGTGCGTCACCACCTCGGCGCCCAGGGCGGACACCACGGCGTAGGGCAGATCGCCGACCCGCTTCACGGAGGCGCCGTCGACGAACGGATCGATCTCCGTCAACGTCACGGGACCGCCGGCCACCAGCGCTGCCGTCATCGACGCGGCCCCCGTCGGCTCCACCCCGACGATGGCCGCGCGGGGTGCGTGGGCACGCAGATACGTGGCGATGCCGGCGATGCACCCGCCGCCACCGACCGGGACCAGGACGGAGTCGGGGGCCGCACCGAGCTGCACGAGGATCTCGGCGGCGATGGTGCCCTGTCCGGCTGCGGTGCGGGCGTCGTCGAACGGCGCCACCATCGTCGCGCCCGTTCGCTGCACATCCGCGGCGGCCGCGGCGGCCGCCGCGTCGTACGTCTCCCCCGTCAGGATCAGCTCGACGAACTCGCCGCCGTGCGCGCGAATGCGATCGCGCTTCTGCTTGGGCGTATTCGACGGAACGTAGATGCGGCCGGTGATTTCCATTGTGCGGCAAGCGAACGCGACACCCTGCGCGTGGTTGCCTGCGCTGGCCGTCACCACTCCGGCCGCACGCTCGGCAGCATCGAGCTGCGCCATGAGATTGTAGGCGCCGCGCAGTTTGTACGAGCGGACGACCTGCAGATCTTCACGTTTGAGATAGACGTTCGCGCCCGTCAGCGCCGACAGGCGCTCACTCCACTGCAACGGGGTCGCGTCGATCACGTGCGAAATTCGCTCGATGGCCGCGTCGATCTCGCCCACGGTGAGGGGCGAGGTGATGTTCTGGGCTGCGGTATCGGGCGATGTGGACACCCGGATATGTTCCCACTCTCCAGCCATGGACTACCAGTCGGGTTCAGCCGCGCGCATCGAATTGCGATGGTCGCGGCACGTTGCGGACATTCGACTTCGCCATTTCGACAGCCTCGGCGACACCACCGTTCATCACCATCTTCGACAACGCCAGGGCGAAACCGGTGACCTGCCCGCCCGTGATGGTCGGCGGCAGCGACAACGCCAACGGGTCGGTGACCAGATCGACGAGCGCCGGACCATCGTGATCGAAGGCCGCCCGCAGACCCGATTCGATGTCGGCGGGATCCTCGATCCGGCGGGCGAAGATGCCCAGGGCCGACGCCACCGCCGCGTAGTCGACGGGCGCGACGTCGACGCCGAAGTCCGGCAGCCCGTCCACCAGCATCTCCAGCTTGACCATGCCCAGAGTGGAATTGTCGAACACCACGATCTTGACCGGAAGCCGGTACATCGCGACCGTCACGAGTTCCCCGAGCAGCATCGACAAACCGCCGTCGCCGGACACGGACACCACCTGCCTGCCGGGCGCGCAGAACTGCGCGCCGATCGCGTGTGGCAGGGCGTTCGCCATCGATCCGTGCAGGGCCGAGGACAGGAAGCGGCGCGCACCGTTCGGCGTCAGGTAGCGCGCCGACCACACGTTCGACATTCCGGTGTCCGTGGTGAAGATCGCGTCCTCGGCCGCCACGTCGTCGAGGATCGACGCCGCATACTCCGGGTGTATCGGGACGCGCTGCCTGGCGGGCTTCGTGTACGCGCCGACCACCTTGGTCATCAGCGTCCGGTGCTTCGCGAGCATGTCGTCGAGGAATCGACGATCGTCCTTCCGGCGAATCAGCGGGGCGAGCGCACGCAATGTACTCGCCACGTCGCCGTGCACGGCCAGGTCGACGCTCGTCCGCCGGCCGATTCGCTGTGCGGCCCGGTCGATCTGCGCGGTGCGGACGCCGTCGGGCAGGAACTGGTTGTACGGGAAGTCCGTTCCGACGAGCAGGAGAAGGTCGGCGCCGTGCATCCCGTCGTGCGCCGCCCCGTACCCCAGCAGCCCCGTCATCCCGACGTCGAACGGGTTGTCGTACTGGATCCACTCCTTGCCGCGGAGTGTGTGCCCGATCGGCGCCCCGACCGTGTCGGCCAGGCTCAGCAACTCGTCGCGGGCCGCACGGACACCCTCACCGGCGAAGATCGCGACCTTCCCGGCCGCGTTCACCGCGTCGGCGAGCGCCTGCACGTCGGACTGATCGGGCACGATCGCGGGGGCGCCGGTGCGCGGCACCGGCGGCGCCTTTCCCTCGGCCGGCCGGTCCGCGATGTCGCCGGGCAGCGTAATCACGGCGACACCGGACAGGGCGGTCGCGTGTGCGATGGCCGACGCCGTCACGCGCGGCGCCTGCGCGGGACTTCCGATCAGCTCCGCGTACCGGGAGCATTCGACGAACAGACGGTCCGGGTGGGTTTCCTGGAAGAAGCCCAGTCCGATCTGCTCACTCGGGATCTGCGCCGCGATCGCGAGCACCGGTGCCCCCGACCGGTCCGCGTCGTACAGGCCGTTGATCAGATGCAGGTTGCCCGGGCCGCACGAGCCGGCGCACACCGCCAGTTGCCCGGTCACCTGCGCCTCGGCGGCCGCGGCGAACGCGGCCGCCTCCTCATGGCGCACGTGGATCCAGTCGATTCCGCCCTTCTCCGCGCCGCCCGACCGCCGGACCGCGTCGACGATCGGGTTGAGACTGTCTCCGACGATTCCGTAGATCCGCCGGACTCCGGCGTCCTGCAGCTGACGCACCAGTTGGTCGGCAACGGTTTTCGCTCTCATCGGGCCTCCGGTCGGGGACGGTCGAACGGCGAAGCGACGTGTCGTGCGGTCGGGCGTCAGGCAGATTCGAGCACGAACACCGGGATCTCCCGATCGGTCTTCTTCTGATACTCCGCATAATCCGGGAAGGCGGCGACCGCCCGCTCCCACCAGGTGGCCTTCTCGTCGCCCGTCACCTCGCGGGCCACCATGTCCTGCGTATCGGGGCCGTCGCGGAGTTCGACGTGCGGCTCGGCCTTCACGTTGTAGTACCAGACCGGGTTCTTGGGGGCGCCGCCGAGCGAGGCGACCACCGCATACGTTCCGTCGTGTTCGACGCGCATCAACGGCGTCTTGCGAAGCTTGCCGGATTTCGCGCCCCGGGTGGTCAGGAGCACGACGGGCCTGCCGCCCAGCGTCGTGCCCTCGGCCCCGTCGGTGGATTCCATCAATTCCGCCTGGTCTGCGGCCCACGTGGACGGACTGGGTTCGTATTCACCTGTGAGTGGCATGCGTCCAGTCAACACCTGATCCGCGAGAACGCGCCACCGATTCCGCCGAACGACCGCGCATACGAAACACCGCATCAGTTTGTTCGTTGCGCCGAACTCCGGGTTCCGAGTACCCTCATCCCACGCGGGGACGGCGTTCGCTCCCGCGCCCTGCACCAGTGAGGTGACCTGCGATGACGACACACGACGCGCACGTGCGCCGCGATCTGCGCCGCAACGACACCACACGGACCGTCGATCTGGCCGGCACCGAGTGGCCCCTCTACAAGCTGGAGGCCCTGGCCGTTGCGCTCCTGGTCTTCGCCACGATCCTCGTCATCACCCAGACGGTGCAGACCGCCGTCCTCACCGCCGCCGCGGTTGCCGTCGTGGTGTGGTGGGCGCGACGGATCTTCCCGCCGCGCCCCTGACCGTCACACGGACAGGCAGCTCGGTCCGAGCAGAGCCTTCAGGTCGCCCATCAACGCCGACGACGGTTCCACCCGGAGCACGTCGTCGACCTTCCACAAGGTGACCTCGGTGCCCCCGATCAACCGGACGTGGACGTCCGAGGTTCCGGGGTGCCGGGTGAGCACCTGCCGCAGCGCGCCGAGTTTGTCCTTGGTGCACTGACGCAACGGCAGACTGACCGCGAGCGGTTTCGCGACACCCACCGCCGAGAGGTCCGGTACCGCAAGGTCGTTGGCGATCAGCGAGATCCGGTCGTCGCGGATCGACACCCTCGCCTTGACGAGCACGACGGAGTCCTCGGTGACGTCCATGCCGTAGACCGAGTAGGCCTGCGGGAAGAACAGCACCTCGATACCACCGGTCAGATCCTCGAGCTGCGCGGACGCCCAGGTGAGACCGTTCTTGTTGATCCGCCGGTTCACCGACGCGAGGATGCCGCCGACGGTCACCTGGGTGCCGTCCTTGATATCACCCTCGAGGATGGTCGGGATCGCGGTGTCGGACTGCGCCGACAGCACATGTTCGACGCCGTTGAGCGGGTGCCCGGAAACGTACAGCCCCAGCATTTCCCGTTCCAGCGCCAACCGGTGCTTCGAGTCCCACTCCTCCTCGGGAATCTTCACGTTGAACACGGAGGAGATCGACTCGTCGGCGTCGTCGCCGCCGAACAGGTCGAACTGTCCGATCGCCTCCGCCTTCTTGGTTCCCATCACCGCGTCGATGGCGTCGGCGTGGACGAGCATGAGTCCCTTGCGCGGGTGGCCCAGCGAGTCGAAACCGCCCGCCTTGATCAGCGATTCGGTGACCTTCTTGGAGCAGGCGGCGGCGTCGATCTTGTTGAGGTAGTCGGAGAAGTCGACGAACTTGGACTTCTCCTTGCGCGCCTTGATGATCGAGCCCACGACGTTGGCGCCGACGTTGCGGACGGCGCCCATGCCGAACCGGATGTCCTCGCCGACGGAGGCGAAGTTGACCTCCGATTCGTTGACGTCCGGGGGCAGCACGGTGATACCCATCTTGCGGCAGTCCGCGAGGTAGACGGCGGCCTTGTCCTTGTCGTCGCCGACCGAGGTGAGCAGACCGGCCATGTATTCGGCCGGGTAGTTGGCCTTGAGGTACCCGGTCCAGAACGACACCAGGCCGTATCCGGCGGCGTGCGATTTGTTGAACGCGTATCCGGCGAACGGGAGGATGGTGTCCCACAGCGCCTTGATGGCGGGCTCGGAGAATTCGTTGGCGAGCATGCCCTCGCGGAAACCGGCGTACGCCTCCTCCAGCACCGAGAGCTTCTTCTTACCCATGGCGCGGCGGAGGATGTCGGCCTGCCCGAGCGAATACCCGGCCACCTTCTGCGCGATCTGCATGATCTGCTCCTGATAGACGATCAGGCCGTACGTGTCGGCCAGGATCTCCTTCAGTGGCTCTTCGAGCTCGGGGTGGATGGGTTTGACCTCTTGCCGCCCGTTCTTGCGGTCGGCGTAGTCGTTGTGCGCGTTCATGCCCATCGGACCCGGGCGGTACAGCGCGAGCACCGCGACGATGTCCTCGAAGCCGGTGGGCTGCATGCGGCGCAGCAGGTCGCGCATCGCGCTGCCGTCGAGCTGGAACACACCGAGAGTGTCTCCGCGCGAGAGCAGTTCGTACGTGGCGGTGTCGTCGAGCGCGAGGGTGTCGAGGTCGAGCTCGACACCCCGGTTCGCCTTGATGTTGTCGATGGCGTCCCCGATGACGGTAAGGTTCCGCAGTCCGAGGAAGTCCATCTTCAGCAGGCCGATGGCCTCGCACGACGGGTAGTCCCAGCCGGTGATGATGGCGCCGTCCTGGGCGCGCTTCCACACCGGGATCGCGTCCATCAGCGGTTCGGACGACATGATCACCGCACAGGCGTGGACGCCGGCGTTGCGGATCAGGCCCTCGAGCCCCTTGGCCGTCTGGTAGATCTTCGCGACGTCCGGGTTGGAGTCGATGAGGGCGCGAACCTCCACCGCTTCCTTGTACCGCTCGTGGTTCGGGTCGGTGATGCCGGACACCGAGATGTCCTTGGCCATGATCGGCGGCGGCAGCGCCTTCGTGATCTGGTCGGCGATCGCGAAACCGGGCTGCCCGAACTGGACTCGCGCGGAGTCCTTGATGGCCGCCTTGGTCTTGATGGTGCCGAACGTGATGACCTGCGCGACGCGGTCGCTTCCCCACTTGTCCGTCGCGTAGCGCACCATCTCGCCGCGACGGCGGTCGTCGAAGTCGATATCGATATCGGGCATGGAGACGCGCTCGGGGTTGAGGAACCGCTCGAACAGCAGGCCGTGCGGGATGGGGTCGATGTTGGTGATGCCCATCGCGTAGGCGACGAGCGAACCGGCCGCCGAGCCTCGGCCGGGACCGACGCGGATGCCGACCTCGCGCGCGTGGTTGATGAGGTCGCCGACGACGAGGAAGTAGGCGGGGAAACCCATTTCGAGGATGACGCCGATCTCGTAGTCGGCGCGGGCGAGGTACTCCTCGGGCGGTCCGCCGGGGAACCGGCGGTCCAGCCCGCGCATGACCTCCTTGCGCAGCCAGGTGCCCTGCGTCTCCCCCTCCGGCACGGGGAAGATCGGCATCCGGTCGTGGTGCGCCCACACGTCGTCGTAGGACTGGACGCGCTCCGCGATCAGCAGCGTGTTGTCGCACGCGCCGGGCACCTGGTCGTCCCACAGGGCCCGCATCTCCGCGGCGGACTTGAGGAAGTAGCCGTCGCCGTCGAACTTGAACCGGGTGGGGTCGGACAGCGTCTTGCCGGTCTGGATGCAGAGGAGTGCCTCGTGGTTCTCCGCGGCGTCCTTGGTGACGTAGTGGCAGTCGTTGGTGGCGAGCGGCGGGATCCCGAGCGTCTTGCTGATCTCCAGCAGACCCTCGCGGACCCGGCGCTCGATGGACAGTCCGTGGTCCATCAGTTCGAGGAAGAAGTTGTCCTTGCCCCAGATCTCCTGCCACTTGGCGGCCGCCTCGAGCGCCTCGCGGTCGTGGCCGAGCCGCAGCCGGGTCTGGATCTCCCCGGACGGGCAGCCCGTGGTCGCGATGATGCCCTCGTGGTGGGTGGCGATGAGATCTTCGTCCATGCGCGCCCACTTGCCGAGCTGACCCTCGATCGACGCGAGGGAGGACAGCTTGAACAGGTTCCGCAGGCCGGTCGCGTTCTCCGCGACCATCGTCATGTGGGTGTACGCACCGCTACCGGAGACGTCGTCGGACTTCTGGCTGCGGTCACCCCACAGCACGCGCTTGGTGTTGAAGCGGGACTCCGGGGCGACGTACGCCTCGATGCCGATGATCGGCTTGATGCCCTGCTTCTTCGCCACGTTGTAGAACTCGCTGGCGCCGTACATGTTGCCGTGGTCGGTCATGCCCACCGCCGACATACCCAGCCGCTCGGCCTCTTCGAACAGGGGGCCGACCTTGGCCGCACCGTCGAGCATCGAGTACTCGGTGTGATTGTGCAGATGTACGAACGAGTCAGCCACGTGCGCCTCTCTGAAGGTCTGGGAGCCTCACGAGTGTAGGCCCTCGGGCCGACAGCACCGGCCGCCGACGGCGGGTGTCGGCGAAGTCGTGACGGGAGTTACCGGACGGACGCCTGGGACTGTTCGGTCTTGCGCCGCTCACGCCGGACCCGTACCAGCGCATCGGTACTGAAGATCGCCAGTGCCACCCAGATCAGGGCGAATCCGATCCACCGCGACGCCGGCATGTCCTCGTGGAGAACGGCGACGCCCCACGCCATCTGCAGTGCGGGCGTCAGGTACTGCAGCATGCCCAGTGTGCGCAGCGGCACCCGCTGCGCCGCCGCCCCGAACAGCAGCAACGGGAGGGCGGTCACCGGTCCCGCGGCCATCAGCAGCAGCGTGTGCCCGGCTCCGAATCCGAGGAACGTTCCTGCCCCGGTGAGGGCGAGGAACACGAGGTAGCCGATCGCGATGGGCGCGGCCACGATTCCCTCGGCGGTCAGGCTCGTCCGCGGATCGAGGGGCATCACCTTCTTGCACAGGCCGTACAGCGCGAACGACGCGGCCAGGGTGAGCGCGATGTACGGCGGATGGCCGTAGTCGACAGTGATCACGATCACGGCGACGGCGGCGAGGGCGAGGGCGACGATCTGGGCGGGGACGAGTCGCTCCCGGAAGATCACCACCCCGAGCAGCACGCTCACCAACGGATTGATGAAGTAGCCGAGCGCCGTCTCGACCACCCGGTCCGAGGTGACCCCGTAGATGTAGGTTCCCCAGTTCACCGCGATGGCCGTCGACGCGGCGGCGACCAGAAGCCACGTGCGCACAGTCAGCCCGCGCAGGGAGCGGAGGCGGCCCGACACCGCGAGGACCACGAACATGAGCGCGAGCGTCCACACCACCCGGTGGGCGAGGATCTCCACCGGTCCCGCGGGGCCGAGCAGACCGAAGAACGCGGGGAACGCGCCCCACAGCACATAGGCGCCGACACCGCACGCGGCGCCCACGGTCTCCGCCTTCCGTGCCGTCACGACCCGCTCCCCGGGACGACGCCGTCGTCGGGGCCGGGCACGACGGTCTCGGTCTGCTCCGGGAGCAGCGGTCGCACGGCGAACCGGCCGAAGACGGCGCCGGCGCCGAGCGCCTCGACCGCCCGGACGTCGGGGGCCGACTGCAGCGCGGTCAGCGCGTCGTGGTCGCCGCGGACGACGGCACCGATCACGCAGGCGCAGTTCCGGGCGAGCTCCGCCGAGGACACCGCCGCGATCTGTGCCTGCCGGTCCGTCTCGCCCGTCACCGCCTGGACACGTCCGGCGGCCAGGACATTCGCCCGCGCGAGCGCCGCGTCGCCTGCCGCCACGGAGACGGGCACGAGCGGCGTCTGTACCCGGTCGAGGGGCACGCGGAACAGGACCTGTGACACCCGCGCGCCCGCGGCGACGTCCCGGACGACGTCAGTGGTCACCGGTCTCGTGAACGAGACCAGCGCCCAGTGCTTGTCGCCGCCGTCCGTCTCGTCGAGCGACCGGGCCGCCCGTGCCAGGTAGTCGGACACCAGTTCCCCGTTGTCCGGGCCCAGAGTGTCCGTCGTCACCGGCGCTCGCCGGACGGGATGCAGCAGTCCGAGCACGACTGTCACCGCGAGCAGGACGACGGCGGCGAGCACTGCCCTCACCGCGGTACCGCTGGGACGTGGGGTCCGCACCTCAGCTCGCCCGCAGAACCGCGAGAGCGTCCTCGAGATCCTTCGGGTACTTGGACGTGATCTCGACCCACCGCCCGTCGGCGGGGTGCGCGAAGCCGAGCGACCGGGCGTGCAGCCACTGGCGCTCCAGCCCGAGACGTTCCGCGAGTCGCGGATCGGCGCCGTAGGTGAGGTCGCCGCAGCACGGGTGCCGCAGGGCGGCGAAGTGGACGCGGATCTGGTGGGTCCGGCCCGTTTCGAGGTGGATGTCGAGCAGGCTCGCCGCCTGGAACGCCTCGACCGTGTCGTAGTGGGTGATGCTGGGTTTGCCGTCGGCCGTGACGGCGAACTTCCAGTCGTTGCTGCGGTGCCTGCCGATGGGCGCGTCGATGGTCCCGCTGCTGGGGTCCGGGTGACCCTGCACCAGCGCGTGGTACCGCTTGTCGATGGTCCGCTGTTTGAAGGCGCGCTTGAGCAGCGTGTACGCACGCTCCGACGTGGCCACCACCATGACCCCGGACGTGCCGACGTCGAGGCGGTGGACGATGCCCTGGCGTTCGTGCGCGCCGGACGTGGAGATCCGGAAACCGGCGGCCGCGAGTCCGCCGATGACCGTCGGGCCGGTCCACCCGACGCTGGCATGGGCGGCGACGCCGACCGGTTTGTCGACGGCGACCACGTCGTCGTCGGCGTACAGGATCTCCATGCCCTCGACGGGCTCGGCCTCGATGGTCAGCGGGCGCGGCGGTTCCGGTAGTTCCACCTCGAGCCAGGTTCCGGCGGACAGCCGATCGGACTTGCCGACCGGTGCGCCGTCGACCAGGACCGAGCCTTCCTCGGTGAGCTGGGCGACCGCGGTGCGTGACAGACCGAGCAGCCGCGCCAGGCCGGCGTCGACGCGCATCGCCTCGAGTCCGTCGGGGACCGGCATCGACCGTGTTTCCCTCACTTCTCTACCCCCTTGCGTGTTCCGTCCGGTTCCAGGCCGATCAGCGTGAGCACGACGAGCAGGATCGCTCCGCACACGATGCCGGAGTCGGCCACGTTGAACACCGGCCACCAGCCGACGGATACGAAATCGACGACGTGCCCCTGCATCACTCCCGGCGCCCGGAAGAACCGGTCGACGAGGTTGCCGAGGGCACCGCCGAGTACCAGCCCCAGCCCGAGAGCCCACCACGGTGACCGCAGCGTGCGACCGATGCGGACGACCCCGATCACCACACCCACGGCGACGAGGGTCAGCAGCCACGTCATGCCGGTGGCCATCGAGAACGCGGCACCGGGGTTGCGGACGAGCCGCAGCGAGACGATGTCCCCGATCAGCCAGACCGGACGTCCCGGTTCGATGTAGGCGACCGCGAGGATCTTCGTCAGCAGGTCCGTCGCGAGCACGACACCTGCGATCGCGAACAGCAGCAGCCTGCGCTGATGCCGCGCCGGCCGGGGCGTCGCGGCACCGGGTGTGTCACCGTCCTGCCGGTCGTCGGCGTCGGTCTCGTTCTCTGCCGTGGGGTCTTGACTCACCCGTTCATCATCCACTACGGAGGCAAGCCTCCGTTCACGCGCTCCCGGGCGCACTAGCCTGGGGGCGTGCCACTGTTCTCGAAAGCTCTGCGACCCGGATTCTGCCTACTCGCCGCAACCCTCTCCCTGGTCGCTCTGACCGCCGGATGCGGAGGTGATGGTGACTCCTCGGATGCGGACACCGCGGGTTCGACATCCACTCCCGCCGAGGTGACCGTTCCGATTTCCGCCACCACCGTCGACCTCGTCCAACCCGGCGACGACCCGCGGGAGGTGATCCAGCGCAGACCGCCGGAGGGAGTGACGCAGCAGGTGCAGTTGACCACCGGCGCGCAGGTGTTCCAGCAGATCGACGATCAGCCCGCCCAGGACTTCTCCTCACCGGAGATCACCCTCCCCCTCACCGCCGTCGTCGCACAGGCCACCGGCGACACGAAGGGCGGCACCACCGTCGACCTCACGCTCGGTGACGTCACCAGCCCCGAGCAGCGGCTCGGCAGCGCCCTCGAAGCCAGTGCCGGTTCGGGGGCCGGATTCACGGTCGCACCCTCGGGCGCGATCACCGCGCTGCGACTGCGGCCGGACGCCGACGCCCAGGACATCGCGCGTTCCGCCATCGAGCAGGCGTTCTACCAGGCCGTGTACCGCACGGTCCCGTTCCCGGCGGAACCCGTCGGCGTGGGCGCTCAGTGGACGATCCGCCAGCAGGTGATGAGCGGCATCGCCCTCGACCAGACCACCGTCGCCACATTGACGGCCCGGGACGGCAACCGGCTGACCGTCGACTACACGATCGACCAGAGGCCGAAGTCCCCCGTGTGGGACCTGCCCGGGGAGGCGGGCACGCTGAACGTCGACCAGTACGTGATGCAGGGATCGGGCACCATGACCGTCGATCTCGGCCTGCCGCTGCCGGTGGACGGAACCGTGACCGTGGGCGGTGACCAGCAGTACAGCGACCCCGACGGCGCCACCCGGCTGCACCAGACCACGTCGAACTCGGTCCGGTGGGGTTCCTGATGCGGCGCGGATCCGTCGCCGCCTCCTGCTCCCTGTTCGCCGTGCTGGCGCTGTCGGCGTGCTCTTCGGACGCGTCCGGCGACGCCGGTGCCACCGCGTCGCTCGCGCCGCTCGGTCCTGCGGTGACCGCGACGCCGAATGCGGTCGGCGCACCCTTCGCCGACCAGTCCGCGTTGAAGGCGGCGCTCCTGAGCGTCGGCGACCTTCCCGTCGGGTTCACCCCGGTGCCCGATCCCGAGGACGATCTGGGGCTGCAGTCGGCGTCGGAGTCGGCGGACTCGGACAAGTCGAGCACGGATCCTGCGAAATGCGGCGCGGTGTTGTCGCCCGTCGCGGACCAGCGAGCGGGTGCGGTGGCCGCGGCGTCCGGCTGGTTCACCGGACCCGACTTCGCAACCATCGACCAGGACGCGGCGAGCTACGGCACCGGCGCCGACGCGTCCCAGGCGTTCGCGGCGGTACAGGATGCTCTCGCGGGATGCACCGAGTATTCCGGGACCGACGCGGACGGGGTGCAGGTGCAGTACCGGGTCGGTGGCCGCGAGCAGCAGCCCGCCGGGGACGCCTCGCTGGCGTTCCGGCTCGTCACCACGAGCGAAGGCGTCAGCCTCGTCTCGGACGTGGTCGTGGTCGTCGTCGGGAGCACCGTCACCCAGTTGGTCGCGACGGGCCAGGAGCCGATCGACCCCGGCGTCCTGAGCGACCTCACCGGCACCGCCGTGACGAAGCTCGCGCCCGCACCGGCCGGCTGAAGCGAGCGCCCCGAACGACGGATGCCGGCGTCCCCGAGGGGACGCCGGCATCCGTGTGAGAACAGTGCGGTCGGTCAGGACCGCGTTGTCCGGGCCGAAATCAGGCCGGGCACGCAGGCGAGGTCAGCTGCGCGAGCGACACGATCTGGCATGCGGTGATCTTCGACAGCTTCCACGTTCCGTTCTCGCCGGGAACGAAGATGGCCGGAACGCCACCCTGCTGGACCTGGCCGTTGACGGTCAGCTGCAACTGTCCGCTGGCGGTGCCGTCTCCGTTGTCGATGACCGGGTCCAGAACGGTGACCTCGGCGTTGTTGGCCTTGGCGGCGGCGGCGACCTGGTTGATGAGCTCCGGATCCTGCTCCGAACCCTCGACCATCGCGGACTTGACCTCGAGCGGGGTGGCCGGGTCGAGGCCCTGCATCAGAAGCGAGTTGAGATCGGCCGCGGTGGGCACCTCGACGGCTTCCGAGGTCTCGGCAGCCGCGGAAGTCGTCGTCGTGGTCTTGGTCGCCGTGTTGCTGTCGTCCGAGCCACACGCGGACATCGTGAGGGCTGCGGCGATTGCTACTCCGGCAACCGTGATCTTACGAAGCTTCAACTCAATAACCTCTTCATTCTCGGTGTTCGTTCTCGGACGATCTGAGCACTCTGGCTACCCGGGCTAACATTACCCAAGGGTAGGCACCAGCGCCCGAGGCTACCTTCTCGTGGAGCCGGTCTCCACTCCCTCGTCCGGGCGGTGGGTCCGGTTACTCGAGCGAGCCTTCCACATCGGCCCGCTCGAGGTCTGCGTCGTCCTCCTTGAAGGTCCGCGCCTTCCCCGGACCCGTTGTGCGCGTTTCGAATCGGACGGTCACGACACCGTGCCCAGCCCCCTGCACCCAGCCGTGGCCGAAGTCCGGGTGCGTCACGTCGAGACCGGGATGCCACCGGAGGTCGAGCGCCCGGGCCGGCGTCGGGCCGGGCGTCGAGAGGCCGTCGTCGGCACTCGCCGCAGTGATCTTCGACTCCTGGTAGCCCGGGACGTCGAGGTCCAGTTCGGGGAACAGGGAGCCCTGCCGCACCGTCGACAGTCCGGCGAATCCGACCCCCACCAGTCGTACCGGGCCCAGTTCGAGCGGATCGATCACCTGACGCTGCGCCGCCGCGACCAGGATCTGACGGTCGAGCGTCGCGTAGGGCAGGGTGACCGAGCGCGTCACGATGCTCATGTCCGCCTTCTTCAGCTTCAGCACCACCGTCCGCGCGGCGCGGCCGTCCCTCTGCAGGCGCACGAACGCGGACGCCGCGCTCGATTCGACAGCACCGCGCAGTTCGGCCATCGTGACGATGTCGGTCGCGAAAGTCGTCTCGGCACTGACCTGTTTGGACTCCGCACGCTCGGCCACCGGCCGGTTGTCGATGCCCTGCGCCAGCCTGTGCAGGCCCGGTCCGATCGTGGTGCCCAGAATGGACGCCACCTCCGATTCGGGGGTCCGCGCGAAACCGCCGATGGTCTCGATCCCGAGCCGTTTCAGTTTCTCCTCCGCGACCGGGCCGATGCCCCACAGCTTCCGCACCGGAAGCTCGTCCAGCACGGCGTGCTGCTCGTCGGGCGGAATCACCGTGATCCCGTCGGGTTTCGCCAGACCGGATGCGATCTTGGCCACCTGTTTTCCCGACCCGGCGCCGATGGACGCGACCAGTCCCGTCTGTTCGAGCACGAGGGTGCGCAGGCCTTCGCAATAGCGTTGCACCGTGGCCGCATCCGCCCCGGCCAGTTCGGCGGGTTCGCCGAACGCCTCGTCCATGGACAGCTGCTCGAGCACCGGCATCGGGCCGCGGAGGGAGTCGAACACGGACTTGCTCAGCACGCCGTAGAGGCGGCCCCGCGGCGGCAGCACCACCGCGCCGGGACCGACCAGCCTGCGGGCCTGATGCATCGGCATCGCCGACCGCGCACCGAACACCCGCGCCTCGTAACTGGCCCCGGCGACGACGCCGCGCCCGCCGAGACCGCCCACCAGAACCGGGCGGCCACGGAGGGTCGGACGGGTGAGCTGCTCGACCGACGCGAAGAACGCGTCCATGTCGAGGTGCAACACCCACCGACGGCTCACCCCGTGCAAAATACCCGCCCGGTCCGACAGGTCATGCCTTGGCGATCGCCGCCCGCACACCCTCACCGAGTTCGACGGCGTCGCCCGGCGCGTCGGCCAGTTCCAGCTCGACGGCGAGGATTTCGCCCGCGATCAGATCGCGGTGCGCGAGTGCCCAGTCCCGGCGCTCGGCCGGAACGTCGAGGACGACCGTGATGCGATCGGACACCTCCAGCCCGGCGGCGCGGCGTGCGTCCTGCAACTCGCGGATACGGTCCTTCGCCCACCCCTCGGCCTCGAGTTCCTCCGTCACGGCCGAGTCGAGGACGACCAGACCGGCACCTTCGGGCAGGGCCGCCGTCGACTCCGGTTCGGCGGCCACGAGCCGCTGCGTGTACTCCTCCGGCAGCAACTCGATTCCGGCCGCGACGACGACGCCGCCCGCATTCTCCGACCAGTCCCCGGCCTTCACTGCCTTGATGACGGTCTGCACATCCTTTCCGAGTCGCGGCCCCGCTGCTCGCGCGTTGACGACGAGTTCGAACCGCCCGTGCGCGTCGACGTCCGTGGTCAGGTCGACCTTCTTGACGTTGACCTCGTCGGCGATGAGACCGAGGTACGGGCGCAGCCGCTCCGCGTCCTCGGCGGCGACGGTCACCTCGGGCAGCGGCAACCGCACCCGGAGATTCTGCGCCTTGCGCAGACCCAGCACAGTCGAGCACACCGACCGGACCTCGTCCATCGCCGACACCAACTCCGCATCCGCCGGCAGTTCACCCTCGGCCGGCCAGTCCGCGAGATGCACGGACCGTCCACCGGTCAGGCCCCGCCAGATCACCTCGCTGATCAGCGGCAGCAGCGGAGCGGCGAGCCGGGTGACCACCTCGAGCACCGTGTGCAGCGTGTCGACGGCGTCCTTGTCCTCGTCCCAGAAGCGCGAACGCGACCGTCGCACATACCAGTTCGTCAACGCGTCGCAGAACGCGCGCAATTCGTCACAGGCTCCGGCGATGTCGGTCGACTCCAGCGCCTCGGTGATGACGTCCCGCGTTCCGGCCAGCTTTGCGAGGATGTAGCGGTCCAGGACGTTCGTCGAATCCGTGCGCCACTCGCCGGGCGTCGGCGCGTACAACTGCAGGAAGCTCCACGCATTCCACAGCGGCAGGATCGCCTGCCGCACACCGTCGCGGATGCCCTGCTCGGTCACGACCAGATTGCCGCCCCGCAGGATCGGCGAGGACATGAGGAACCACCGCATCGCGTCCGAACCGTCACGGTCGAACACCTCGTTGACATCCGGGTAGTTGCCCTTGGACTTACTCATCTTCAGTCCGTCGTCACCCAGCACGATGCCGTGGGCCGCCACCGTCTTGAACGCCGGCCGGTCGAACAGCGCCGTCGCGAGCACGTGCAGGTTGTAGAACCAGCCACGGGTCTGCCCGTTGTACTCGACGATGAAATCGCCCGGGAAGTGCGTCTCGAACCAGTCCTGGTTCTCGAACGGATAGTGCACCTGGGCAAACGGCATCGACCCCGACTCGAACCAGCAATCGAGCACCTCGGGCACGCGCCGCATCGTCGACCGGCCGGTCGGGTCGTCCGGATTGGGACGCACCAGGTCGTCGATCACCGGGCGGTGCAGATCGGTCGGGCGCACGCCGAAGTCACGCTCGAGTTCGTCGAGCGAGCCGTACACGTCGGTGCGCGGGTAAGCCGGGTCGTCGGACACCCACACCGGAATCGGGCTGCCCCAGTACCGGTTGCGGCTGATGTTCCAGTCGCGGGCACCCTCGAGCCACTTGCCGAATTGGCCGTCGCGGATGTGCTCGGGCACCCACGTGATGTCCTTGTTCAGTTCCACCATGCGGTCGCGGAATTCGGTGACCGCGACGAACCACGACGGGACCGCCATGTAGATCAGCGGCTGACCGCTGCGCCAGCTGTGCGGGTACGAGTGCTCGATCGTCTCGTGCCGCAGCAACTTTCCAGCAGCCTTGAGGTCCTTGATGATGACCGGGTTCGCGTCGAACACCTGGAGACCCTCGTAGGGCGGGACCATCGCGGTGAACGTGCCGCCCGCGTCGAGCGGCAGCACGATCTCGATCCCGTTCGCGGCGCAGTACTCCATGTCCTCCTCACCGAAAGCCGGTGCGAGGTGGACGATTCCGGTGCCGGACTCGGTGGTGACGTAGTCGGCGGAGAGGACGCGGTGCGCATTCTCGTGACCGACGAAGAAGTCGAACGGCGGGTCGTAGCGCAGGCCGACGAGATCCGCGCCCTTGTGCTCGGACAGCACCTCGGGCGATTCGCCGAGTTCGCGGGCGTAGTGCCCCAGCCGATCCTTGGCGAGCACGTAGCGCTTCCCGTCGGCGGCCGTCACCTGGACGTAGTCGATGTCCGGGTGCACGGCGACGGCGAGGTTGGACGGCAGCGTCCACGGCGTGGTGGTCCAGATGATCGCGTTGGCACCGTCGAGGGGGCCGTCCCCGTGCAGCGGCATGTCGACGGTGACCGCGGGATCCTGGCGCATCTTGTACGCGTCGTCGAGCTTGGACTCCTGGTTCGACAGTGGCGTCTGCTCGTACCAGCTGTACGGCAGCACCCGGAAGCCCTGGTAGACGAGCCCCTTGTCCCACAACTGTTTGAACGCCCACATCACCGACTCCATGAAGTCGAGATCGAGCGTCTTGTAGTCGTTGTCGAAGTCGACCCAGCGCGCCTGCCGGGTGACGTAGTCGCGCCACTCCTCGGTGTAGCGCAGCACCGACTGACGGCAGTAGTCGTTGAACCGGGCGATGCCCATCTCGCCGATGTCGCCGGTCTTGATCCCGAGCTGCTTCTCGGCCTCGAGTTCGGCGGGCAGTCCGTGGGTGTCCCAGCCGAACCGGCGCTCGACCTTCTTGCCGCGCATCGTCTGGAACCGCGGGACCAGGTCCTTGACGTACCCCGTCAGGAGGTGCCCGTAGTGCGGGAGGCCGTTCGCGAACGGCGGCCCGTCGTAGAAGACGAATTCGGGGGCGTCGTCACGCTGGGCGACCGACGCCCGGAAGGTGTCGTCCTCGTCCCAGCCGGCCAGCACCCGCTGCTCGATTTCGGGGAACCGGACGCCGGCATCCTGCGCGACGCCGTAGTCGACCTTGGGGTAGGACTCGTTACTGCTGGTCACGTTGCTGGTGTCGGTCACCGCGATCTCCTCGTGCCTGACGTACTCGGCACGGGGACGACGGAGACGCCTCCTGCGTCACCACCGCGGTACCACCCCGCTTGCGCCCCGGAAGGCGCCTCTCGGTGCCGGGCTGTGACGGGCCCACCCGTTCGGTTCTACTGAGCCGGCGTACCGGCCGTTCTTCCGAAGGCTCCCCGGTGATGGCCGGATCGACGCCGCAAAAACTCGGTCACTGAATTGTTCGCTGTGTGCAGTCTAGTCGCCACCGCCGGGCGACAGCTCAGTCGGCCTCGTCGGAACCCGGTGCCGGCCCGGCATCCGGGCCGGAGCGGCGCTCGCCGGGTACACCACTCACGGGTTTCCCCGGCACCACCGCCGCCTTCTTTCCGGCGAGGGCGCTGACGAGCAGCAGGACCGCCCCGGCGACGCACACGACGATGCATCCCCAGGCCCAGACGACCGAACCGGTCATCAGCGCCACCACCAGGAGAGCGAATCCCACCGCTGCAAGAGCGAGTGTCACGACCAGCACGGCTCAACCTCTATCCGGGCCGCTGGCTGGGCAACTACCGCGCGCTCAGTCAGCTATTGCCCTTGGCGTAGGACTGGCTGTAATTGGACTGCGATCCGCCCTGCGCGAACGAATCCTGACCGCCGTCCACCGGAACCGCGGATCCCCGCTGCTCCAGCTCCTCGAGCTGCGATTCCAGATACGACTTCAGGCGCACACGGTATTCGCGCTCGAACGTCTTGAGCTGTTCGATACGACCCTCCAGAACGGAACGCTGCTGGTTGATCGTCGCCATGATCTCGGTGTGCTTCTTCTCCGCGTCCGCCTGCAGCGCGTCGGCCTTCTCCTTGGCCTGGCGCAGCTGGGTCTCGGAACGGGTCTGCGCGTCGGTGATCAGGGCTTCCGACTTCTGGCGAGCGTCCGCGACCATGGTCTCGGAACGCGTCCGGGCATCGCTGACCAGCTGCTCGGAGTTGGTGCGCGCATTGCCGAGCAGCTGCTCGGACTCGGTCTTCGCGTCGCTCGTGAGGCGGTCCGCCATCTCCTGGGCGAGACCCAGAACCTTGGCCGCCTGCATGTGCGCGTCGGAGCCCTGGGCGGGAGCAGCGGCCGCGGCGGGCGCGGGAGCCGGGGCGGGCGCGGGCGCCTTGGGCTGCTCGACGACGCGGGCCGGCTCCGCCTTGGGAGCGGGCGTCGGTGCTGCGGACCCGGAGCGTGGAGCCTTCTTCGCATCGGCGAGCTCCTTGTCGAGCTCCCCCACTCGCTGCCGAAGGTCGGCGTTCTCCTCGATCAGGCGCGACAACTCTTGCTCGACGAGGTCGAGAAACGCGTCGACTTCGTCTTCGTTGTAGCCCCGCTTACCGATCGGTGGCTTGCTGAACGCGACATTGTGCACATCAGCGGGAGTCAGCGGCATGGAAGGATCCCTTCACGCGTCATTTGGCGGTCTAGCAAGCATTCAGTTACAGCGCAGTCTACGTAACGGTGAAACAAGACTGGATCGATGGGGCCCATTCTGTCACACCAGTCCTGTAGCTCGCGCTTGTCCCTGAACGATCGACATCAGTATGAAGACGATGAACAGCAAGACCATGATGGATAGATCCAACCGCACCCCACCGAGATTGATCGGGGGGATCAACCGCCGCAGCAGTTTGACCGGTGGATCGGTGACCGTAAAAATCGCCTCGAGAACAACGACCACGACGCCGGTCGGCCGCCAGTCTCGTGCGAAGGTCCGTACGAACTCGACAATGATTCTGCCGATGAGGAGCAGCCAGAACACAAACAGTATCAAGTAGATCACCGAGAACAAGGCCACACCTTCACTCTGCCTGAGAATGTCCGGCCGATCAAAACGAGCCGCGTGGCCAGGGCGTTTTCCGCCACAGCCGCCGCGGCCCGCGTCGCTTCGGACGTTCGGATCCCGATGGTCGTTTCCCCGATCTACTTCTGGCTGTAGAAGCCGGTCTCCGCGATGCGGCGACGCTCCTCGGCGGACACGTCGATGTCTGCGGGTGAGAGCAAGAACACCTTCGTGGCCACCTTGTCGAACGAACCGCGCAGCGCGAACGCGAGGCCCGCGGCGAAATCCACGAGTCGCTTGGCGTCGGCGTTGCTCATCTCGACGAGATCCATGATGACGGGAGTGCCGTCGCGGAACCGCTCGCCGATGGTCCGGGCCTCACCGTAGTCGCGGGGCCGGAGGGTCGTGATCTTGGACAGGGGGCCACCTTCGTCGAAGAGGGGTCCGCGGCAGCTCTCCACGCGCTCGGACCGGGTGTCCACGGCCAGTGCACCGCGGGTGCCGCCGCGCACCGCACCGCTCGCGCTGGGCCGGGCCGACCGCACGGCCACCGGTTCCACCCGGGACGAGTGCCGGGGGGCCTCGTAGCGGTCGAAGTCGTCGTCGAGGTCGTCGCGGCGGCCGGGAGCGTAGGCAGCCTTGCTGAACGCCGGTTCCGCGAAGTCGCGGTCGTCACGGTCGTGGTACGGATCGCGTCCCCCGTCGCGCGCAGGTCGAGCAGGCCTGCGTGCAGGTTCCGGCTCGTCCAGGTACTCGTCCTCGTAGTCGTCGAGGGGAACCATGCCGAAGTAAGCCTTGAACTTGTGCAGACTGCTCATTGATCGACCTTCCTTGGCGCGGCGGACACGATCCCCCTGCGACCGGTCGCAGCGGTGTGGACGGGTTGGCGATCACCTGGGCGATCTATTTCGAGGTTATAGGCCTCGAACCCAACAGCGCGGTTCCGACACGCACGCACGTGGACCCGTGTCGGACGGCGTGCTCGAGATCATTCGTCATGCCCGCCGAGAGTTCCGTCGCATCCGGGTGTTCGCGCCGCAGCCTCGCGTGTACGCTCTGCAACTCCTCGAATGCCGCGTCGGGGTCTGCATCGATCGGCGGCACCGCCATCAGCCCGCGGTATTCGAGCCCCGGCGACGACTGCACCTGCGCGGCAAGGTGTTCGAGGTCGGAAATCGCCGCACCGCCGCGCTGCGGATCACCGTCCAAGCTGACCTGCAGGAGCACCCGCAGTGGTTCGGACCGCTCCCCCGCCTCGAGGGCCGTGGTCGCCGCCCGGCCGAGCGCACCGACGAGTCGTTCGCTGTCCACCGAGTGAATGGCGTACGCCCAGTGCGCGACGGCCTTCGCCTTGTTGCGCTGCAGGTGCCCGATCATGTGCCACCGCACCGACGGGTCGGTCACGGCGGCGCGGAACGCCTCGATCTTCGCGGTGGCCTCCTGCTCCCGCGACTCCCCGAACTCGCGGCAGCCCAGGTCGTACAGGATCCGTGCGTCGGACTCGGGGAAGAACTTGGTGACGGGCAGCAGCGCCACCTCCGACGGGTCGCGCCCGGCGTCCCTGCATGCCGCGTCGAGCCGTTCGCGCACGGCTCCGAGCGCAGCCTCGATCTCCCCGACCCTGCTCATCGTGTCCACTCCCACACCGAATCCTCCACCGCCCGCCGCGGCACGGTCACGCTCCGTCCTGCCCAGTATCCATCCAGATCACCGCGGCGAGCCGACCGGTCGGGGCCTGCCGGCGGTGGCTGAACAGGGTCGGGTCCTCGATGGTGCAGCGCGGGTCCTCCGCCACTCCCGCCACACCGGCGTCGAGCAGTTGTTTCCGCAGGCCTGCGCGCAGGTCGAGACCGGGCGTGCCCTTGGCGGTGCGGGTGGCGCTGCCGGGCAGGAACTTCTCGACGTCCGCCTGCATCGCCGCCGGAACCTCGTACCGGCGGCCGCTCGCCGCGGGCCCCAGGAAGGCACCGATCCGCTCGATCTGCGCACCCTGCTCGACCATCACGTCGAGCACCCGGGGAACGATGCCGATACGGGCTCCGATCCGGCCGGCATGGACCGCGGCGATGACCCCGGCCTCGTCGTCGGACAGCAGCACCGGAACGCAGTCGGCGCTGAGCGTCGCGAGGGCGAGCCCCGGGACCGTCGTCACCAGCGCGTCGGTGGCGGGGACCGCCGTGTCGGTCGGGCCGTCGACCACCGTCACGGTGCGGCTGTGGATCTGCTCCATCCACACCAGATGGTCGAACGGCACGCCGATCTTGTCCGCCAGCCGACGCCGGTTCGCCTCCACCGCCGCCGGGTCGTCGCCGACGTGGTCACCGAGGTTGAACGTGTCGTACGGCGCGACGGACGTCCCTCCCGCGCGGGTGGTGACGACCCGCCGAACCCGGAAATCGGGCGCGGACGCCGAACTCAACGACGCATGAAGGAGGGCACGTCGACTTCGTCTTCACCCTCCTCGTCGGACACCGGGACCGCGCGGGACTGACCGTTTCCCGGAAGCGGCGGCAGACTGCTCGGGCTCTGGTGGGAGCCGATCGTCTCGCGGGTCACCGACATCGGCTCGTTGCTCTGCGGCTCGGACTGCCCCACCTCGCCCGCCCGGCCGGCGCCGATGGCACTGCGTCCGGCGGCACCCGACTCGACCGGGCGGCGAGCCGGAGCGCCGCCGTCGAATCCGGCGGCGATGACGGTGACCCGCACCTCGTCGCCGAGCGAATCGTCGATCACGGTGCCGAAGATGATGTTGGCGTCGATGTGGGCGGCTTCCTGTACCAGCGACGCTGCCTCGTTGATCTCGAACAGGCCGAGGTCGCTGCCACCGGCGATCGAGAGCAGCACGCCGCGCGCACCCTCCATCGACGCCTCGAGCAGCGGGGAGTTGATCGCCGATTCCGCGGCCTTGATGGCCCGGCCCTCGCCGCGCGAGGATCCGATGCCCATCAGCGCGCTACCGGCGCCGGACATGACGCCCTTGACGTCGGCGAAGTCGACGTTGATCAGACCGGGGGTGGTGATGAGGTCGGTGATGCCCTGGACACCGTTGAGCAGAACCTCGTCGGCGCTGCGGAACGCGTCCATGAGGCTGACGGCGGCGTCGCCGAGCTGCAGGAGGCGGTCGTTGGGGATCACGATGAGGGTGTCGCAGGATTCGCGGAGCGACTGGATGCCGGTGTCGGCCTGTCCGCCGCGGCGCTTGCCCTCGAAGGAGAAGGGCCGGGTGACGACGCCGACGGTGAGGGCTCCGAGCTTGCGCGCGATACTCGCCACGACGGGTGCGCCACCGGTACCCGTGCCGCCGCCCTCGCCTGCGGTCACGAACACCATGTCGGCGCCCTTGAGAACTTCCTCGATTTCGTCCTTGTGGTCTTCTGCGGCCTTCCGGCCGACTTCGGGATCCGCGCCGGCTCCGAGCCCGCGGGTGAGTTCCCGGCCGACGTCGAGCTTCACGTCGGCGTCACTCATCAGCAGCGCTTGCGCATCGGTGTTGACGGCAATGAACTCGACTCCCTTGAGTCCCTGCTCGATCATCCGGTTGACTGCGTTCACGCCGCCGCCGCCGATGCCGACGACCTTTATTACGGCGAGGTAGTTGTGCGGGGGCGTCATCGGCTCTCGCCTTCCATGAGTGTGTATCACGCTTTCGTACAGACCAGCCGGGCCTGAACCCTCAACTTCAACCATAGGGTTACGGCTATGTCAAGTGCTGCTCGACTAGAGCGAAACGCTATGCACCGGCATCGGGATACGCCATTAGGCGCGCCGAGACGCGCCGAGTTATTTGACGAACTCCCCCGCGTCCGCTTCGCGCCCGGGCCCACTGCGGCTCACCGCACCGTCGGCAGGTCGGGACTCGACACGTCGTACGTCTGCCCGGGCTGCGTGAGCAACGGCAACGTGACCGCCGCCTTGCGCTCGGATTTCTCCGTGCCGCCCCACACCACGATCCGGCCGTCGAGCAGCGTCACCGAGATGTCCGAAATCGATTTCGCGGCAACCTGTCCCACCTGACCACGCAGTTGCGGCGGCATCGACTCCAGCACCTCGATGGCCGCCTCCGTCGACGGGTCGCCCCATCCCGGTGTCGCGGTCACCAGTCGCGGGACGCCGGGCGGCGGCGGGGCGATCTCGTAGTCGACGGCCTCGTCGTCGAGAAGGTGGGTACCTCCGGGGGTGTCGATGAACACGACGGGCAGGCGCTCGGTCACCGTCACCCGGATGGTGGACGGGTACACCCGCTGCACCCGCGCGGACGCCACCTTCGGGATCGCCGCGACCCGCTGCGCAGCACCCTCGGTGTCGACACGCAGCAGCGGCTGCCCCTGCGGCACCGCCAGTACCTGCCGAATCTGCTCCTCGGAGATCGACGCCGCACCCGCGACGTCCGTCTTGCGCACCGACAGCAGCGGAGTGAACCACGCGACGAGCCCGAGGGCCACCACCACGACCAGTCCGACGACGCCCATCACGGCCGGGCGTCGGTACCACGGCCGCCGCGGCGCCGCCGCCGCGGACTTCCGTGCCGCCGAGGCGGATTCGCGCGCACGACCGGTTCCGGGATCGGTGGCGGTCGACGTGCGGCGACGCGCAGACGACCGCTCACCCGCCGTCACCCGCGCGCCGGGCGCCTGCCCGGGCCGCGGACTGCGCTGGGAGTCGCGACGGACGGGGCGGTCCGGCCGCTCCGACCGGCCGCGGCGCTCCCGCGTCATCGCGACGGGTGGTGGTGCGGAATCGCACGCAGAGCGTCGAGGATCTGGTTGCCGAGCATCGTCACGTCACCGGCGCCCATGGTGATCACGACGTCGCCGGGTGACGCGAGTGCCGCGACCTGACGCGGCGCCTGCGACAGGTCCGGCTGGTAGTGCACCGGCTTCGTCACCGACAGCGCGACCAGCGCGCCGCTGACACCTGGGAGCGGTTCTTCCCTCGCCCCGTACACGTCGAGCACCATCACTTCGTCGGCGAGGTCGAGTGCGTGCCCGAACTCTTCCGCGAATGTTGCTGTGCGGGAATACAGGTGCGGCTGGAACACCACGATGACCTTGCCGCTGCGCACCGAGTCCTCGGATTCGCGGCGGTCGGCCTCGTGGGGCTGGCGCACCAGATCGGCGGCGGCACCGAGCACGGCCCGGACCTCCGTCGGGTGGTGCGCGTAGTCGTCGAAGACGCGCACCCCGTGCTCGCGGCCGGTGAACTGGAACCGGCGGTGCACTCCACCGAATCCGGCGAGACCTTCGAGGATCTCGTCCACGTCGGCGCCCGCCTCGCGCGCGGAGAGGAGAGCGGCCAGCGCGTTGAGCGCCATGTGCCGGCCGGGCACCCCCATCCGGATCGTCCGCGGCGACTGTTCCCCCGCCAGCTGGAACTGCAGGACTCCGCCCACGTCCCGGGCCTCGAAGCTGAGCAGACGCGCGCCGACCTCGACGCCGTCGACGGCGTCGAACGCGCCGGCGGCGTTCTCCGCGCTCCCGTAGCCGACGACCCGCACCCCGGGCAGTCCGCGCGCGGCGACCCGCTGCGCGAGCGCCGCGGATCCCGGATCGTCGAGACAGGCAACCAGCAGGCCGCCGGGGACGAGCCGCGCCGCGAAGTCGTCGAACACCTGGATGTATGCCTCGGTGCTGCCGAAGTAGTCGAGGTGGTCGGCCTCGACGTTGGTGACGACGACGACGTTCGGCTCGTACTGGAGCAACGAGCCGTCGCTCTCGTCGGCCTCGGCGACGAACACGTCACCGCTGCCGTGATGGGCGTTGGTCCCGGCCTCGTTGAGCTCGCCGCCCACCGCGAACGACGGATCGAAACCGCAGTGCTGCAGCGCCACCACCAGCATCGACGTCGTCGACGTCTTGCCGTGGGTGCCCGACACCAGCAGGGTGCGGTGCCCCTGCATCAGCGCGGCCAGGACCGCGGGTCGCAGGACGACCGGAATCCCGCGCCGGGCCGCCTCCACCAGTTCAGGGTTGTCCTTGGGGATGGCGGCGTGCGTGGTGACCACCATGGTCGGGCCGCCGGGCAGGAGGTCGAGCGCGCCGGCGTCGTGGCCGATCCGGACCTGCGCGCCACGAGCACGCAGAGCGAGCACCCCGCGGCTCTCCTTGGCGTCCGATCCGGACACGAGACCACCCCGGGCCAGCAGGATCCGCGCGATTCCGGACATCCCGGCGCCGCCGATCCCGACCATGTGGACGCGTTCCAACTCCGCGGGCAGGTCGGTCATCGGGTTCCCCTCGTCAGCGCGGCCACGTCGAGCACGATCCGCGCAACCTCGGCGGCTGCGCTGCGGTGACCCGCACCGGCCGCACGTCGTCCCATCTCCTCCAACTGCGCGGGGTCGCGCAGCAGAGGGATCACGGTCTCCGCGACGAATCCGGCGCTCAGGTCTCCGTCGGCCACAATCATTCCACCTCCGGCGGCGACCACCGGTCGGGCGTTCAGTTCCTGCTCGCCGTTGCCGTGCGGCAGCGGCACGTACACCGCGGGAAGACCCACCGCCGACACCTCCGCCACGGTCATCGCACCGGACCGGCAGATCACGGCGTCCGCGGCCGAGTAGGCGAGATCCATCCGCGACAGGTACGGAACGGCCACGTACGGCGGCCCGCCCGGTATCGGGGGAACGTCGAGCGTGTTCTTCGGCCCGTGCGCGTGAAGAACGGCGACACCGGCCGCCGCGAGCGATGCGGCGGCACCCGACACGGCCTCGTTGAGCGACCGGGCGCCCTGCGAACCGCCGAAGACGAGCAGAACCGGACCGTCGGCGGGGAGGCCGAAGTGTGCGCGCGCCTCCGCGCGCAGGGCGGCGCGGTCGAGACCGGTGATGGAGGCCCGGACCGGGATGCCGAGGATCTCGGCGTCCGTGCGACCGCGGGCGGCGACCCCGGAGCCGGCGACCGCGGCGAGGACCCGGGCCGCGCGCCGGGCACCGATCTTGTTCGCGATCCCGGCGCTGGCGTTGGCCTCGTGCACCACGATCGGGATGCGGCGACGACGGCGGAGCAGCCCGGGACCCGCGGCCAGGTACGCGGGCAGGGCCACGTACCCGCCGAACCCGACGACGACATCGGCGCCGGCGGCGTCGAGCACCTCACGGGTCCGGCGGACCGACGCGCGCACGCGGCCGGGAAGCCGTAGCAGGTCGAGGGTGGGTTTGCGGGGCAACGGCACCGGTGGGATGAGCTCGAGTGGATAGCCGCGGTCGGGAACCAGGGTGGTTTCCAGGCCGCGGACCGTGCCGAGGGCCGTCACCACCGCGTTGTCGTCGATCGCCTTGATCGCATCGGCCACGGCCAGAGCCGGTTCGATGTGCCCGGCGGTACCACCGCCGGCCACGATCACCGACAGGGTGGACTTGTCGCCGTTCACCTACGAAATCCTCGCTCTCCTGCTCGGCCACCCGAGCTTCGCTGTTGACGTGCGCCCCGTTCGGAGGTGCGGCCCCTGCCGCGTTCGGGGCGGCCCTTCTCGTATGTGATCGCGCGCGTGCGGGGTGCCATCTCGCGGCCCGCCCGGCGACGCGCCTCGGCCCGGCGCACCGCCTCCGCCCGCGCGGCGTCGGCCCGCACCGGCGAATACGCCTCCGGCTTCCGGAGCCGCAGGAGCCGGCCGAACCGGCCGTCCTGACCGGAGTGCAGCGCCGCGACCGCCTCCGGTTCGTGCCGGGCCGCGTTGGCGACGAGGCCGAACATGAACAGGGTGGTGGCCGTCGACGTTCCGCCCGCCGACACCAGGGGCAACTGCAGGCCGGTGACGGGCAGCAACCCGATCACGTATCCCACGTTGATGAACGCCTGCCCGGTGATCCACACGGTGGCCGTTCCGGTGAGCAGACGAAGGAAGGGGTCGGCGGACCGGGTGGCGATCCGCAGGCCCGTGTACACGAACAGCCCGAACAGTCCGAGGACGGCCGCGCCACCGAGATATCCCAGTTCCTCACCGATGATCGCGAAGATGAAGTCGTTGTGCGCGTTCGGCAGGTAGCTCCACTTCGCGCGGCTCTGGCCCAGTCCCCGTCCGAGGATGCCGCCGTCCGCGAGCGAGTACATCGCCTGCCGGGACTGGTAGCCGATGCCCTGCGGATCGGAACCGGGATTCAGGAACTCGCGGACACGTGCGGAGCGGTAACCGGCGGTGAGCGCGAGGATCGCGATTCCGCCGATACCGGTGCCGACGACGGCGAGGAACAGCTTCAGCGGCAGACCCGCGAACCACAACAGCGCCATCAGGATGATGGCCAGCGACACCGTCGTTCCGAGGTCGGGCTGCAGAATGATGAGGACGAACGCGACGAGCGCGGCCGGAACCAGCGGAACCAGCATGTCCCGGATGCTGGAGATGTCGCTGCGGCGCGACGCCAGAATATGCGCGCCCCAGGCGGCGAGCGCGATCTTGGTGAGCTCGGCCGGCTGCAGCGAGAATCCCGCGATGACGAACCACCCGCGGGTGCCCTGGGACACGGTACCGATGCCGGGGATCAGGACGAGGACCAGCAGGACGATCGTGGCCGCGAACGCCGGGAAGGACAGTGCGCGCATCACCCGCACCGGGATCTGCAGCGCCGCGTAGAACAAGCCGAGCCCGAGTGCCGCGAACAGTGCCTGCCGAGTGAAGAGGGTGTACGCCGAACCGTCCGAGGCGTAGGCCTCGACGCTAGAGGACGACAGCACCATCACCAGGCCGAGCACCGTCAGCAGGAAGGCGATGGTGACGACGAGGTGAAACGACGCCAGTGGCCGGGCGAGCCAGGCCCCGATCCGGGTGCGCGGGCCGCGGGGCGGTGCCGTCCGGGTGCGGGGCCTCGACGGTGCGCGCGCGGCCACCCCCGGGGCGGCGCTGCGGGCCGGGGACCGCCGGCTCTCGGCGACGCGGCGGGTCCGTGCTCCGGCCGAGGTCATCGCAGCGTCCGGGAGATGTCGGACTCGTCGAGCCTGCCGACGGCGTCCGCGAAGCTGCGACCGCGATGGCCGTAGCTGTCGAACATGTCGAGCGACGCGGCCGCGGGTGCCAGCACGACGGAATCCCCTGCCGTTGCCAGGGCCGCCGCCTCCCGCACGACGACACCCATCACGGCATCGCTGTCGGTGTCCGCGGGGAGCACCACCCGGTGCGTCGCGGTCTGCGGAACTGCACTCACTCCTGCATCGTCTCCCGTTTCGACGATGACCACGGGAACCTCGGGGGCGTGTCGCGCAAGGGACTCTGCGATCTGCATCGCATCGCGTCCCAGCAGGACCGCCCCGGCGAGGCGGCCGCCGACCTCCAGAACGAGTTCGTCGACCCGCGCGCCCTTCAGCAGTCCGCCGGCGATCCACACCACGCGGTCGTGAGCGAGGATCGACGGACGGGCGGCATGCGGGTTGGTGGCCTTGGAGTCGTCGACGAACGTCACTCCCCCGACGTCGGCGACGTGCGCCGCCCGGTGCGGGCCCACGACATGGGCGGCCAGACCTGCGGCGACGGCGTCCGCCGCCACGCCGATCGCCCGGGCCAGCGCGGCCGCGGCCAGGGCGTCCATCAGTCCCGCCGGGCCGGCTGGGGTGATCCCTGCGGCCGGGGCCAGCCGCTCGCCGTCGGCGAACGCGCGGTCGACGAGATACCCGTCCTCGACACCGAGTTCTCCCGCGGCCGGCACACCCAGCCGGAAGCCCAGGGTCCGGACCGCGAGGGATGACGAGAAGAGCGAGGACGCGACCGCGTCGTCGAGACCCAGGACCGCAACCTCGCCCGTCAGCGCGCGTGCCTTCGCGTCGATGTACGGCTGCATGCCGCCGTGCCAGTCGAGATGGTCCTCGGCGATGTTGAGGATCGCGCCGGCGGTGGGTCGCACGGAGGGCGCCCAGTGCAGCTGGAACGAGGACAGTTCGACCGCGAGGACCTCCGCACGGGGCTCGGTCCGCCGCAGCGCGTCGAGCACCGGCAGCCCGATGTTGCCGCAGGCGAGGCTGGGCCGCTCGGCCGCTTCGAGGACGGACTGCAGCATCGACGTCGTCGTGGTCTTGCCGTTGGTGCCGGTGACCACCAGCCACTGTCGCGCCGGGCCGTACAGTCCTGCCCGGTCGACATGCCAGGAGAACTCGATGTCTCCCCAGATCGGCACCCCGTCGCCGGCGGCGACGGAGAGCAGCGGGGCGTCCGGGCGGAATCCCGGGCTCGTCACGACCAGCGCGAAGTCGGCGACCCGGTCACGCGCGGCGAGGAGGTCGTCGATCGGGACAGTGGCGGCGCCGAGCCGCGCGCACTCGGCGAGAGCGTCGACGTTCGCGTCGGTGACGGTGACCAGGGCGCCGAGGTCACGAAGGGGCTCGATGGTGGCCCGGCCGGACACACCCGCGCCCGCGACGAGGACGCCACGACCCCGCAACCAGTCGAGCTGTTCCTCTGCCACGCCGTCAGCCCCCGATCGCTGCCAGGTACTCGCTGTAGAACAGCGCGAGGCCGATCGCGGAGGCGATGGCGGCCAGCAACCAGAAGCGGATGATCACCGTGGTTTCCGCCCACCCGGCGAGTTCGAAGTGATGATGGAACGGCGCCATCCGGAACACCCGTCTTCGGCTCGACCGGAACACCGCGACCTGGATCACGACCGATGCCGCCTCGGCGACGAACAGTGCGCCGATCACCACCATCAGCAGTTCGGTGCGCGTGGTGATGGACAGTCCGGCGAGCATGCCGCCGAGCGCCAGCGAACCGGTGTCGCCCATGAAGATCTTCGCGGGCGCCGCGTTCCACCACAGGAATCCGATGCACGCCCCCGCACCGGCCGCGCAGATCAGGGCGAGGTCGAGCGGATCCCGGACGTCGTAGCAGCCCTTGCCGGGGCTCGTCTCGCACGCGTTGCGGTACTGCCAGAACGTGATGATCACGTAGGCCCCGAGCACCAGGCTCATGGAGCCGGCCGCGAGACCGTCGAGGCCGTCGGTGAGGTTGACGGCATTGGACCAGGCGCTCACCAGGAGATAACAGAAGGCGACGAACACGACGGAACCCATCGTGACCGTGGCGATGTCCCGCACGTACGACAGGTGCGCACTGCCGGGGGTCAGATCGTTCGCGCCCCGGAACTGCAGCGCGAGGATGCCGAACGCGACCGCCGCGATCAGCTGCCCCACGAGCTTCGCCGTCTTGTTCAAGCCGAGATTGCGCTGCTTGCGGATCTTGATGAAGTCGTCGAGGAATCCGACCCCGCCGAGCGCGGTGGTGAGTCCGAGAACGAGGAGCCCCGACGCCGACGGCCCGTCCGCGTCGTACCCGATGCCGATCAGGTGCGAACCCCAGTAGCCGGCCCACAGGCCGGCGAGGATGGCGACGCCACCCATCGTCGGGGTCCCGCGCTTCGACTGGTGGCTCGCCGGGCCTTCGACACGGATCTCCTGGCCGAACCCCTGACGGGAGAAGGCCTTGATGAGAACGGGGGTCAGCAGAATCGAGACGGCGAGCGCGATGCCCGCCGCGAAGAGGATCTGTCTCACCGCGTGGCCTCCGAACCCTGCTGTCCCGTGCTTCCCGTCAACACCCTGTCCGCAACCTCCCACAATCCGATGGACTGCGACGCCTTCACCAGCACCAGATCGCCCGGCGCCAGTTGCTCTTCGAGCACTGCGATCGCACCGGCGATGTCGGGAACGAGGATCGACTCCTCACCCCACGACCCCTCCATGACCGCACCCTGGTGCAGCGCGCGGGCGGGCCTGCCGGTTCCGACGACGATCAGTCTGCTCACGTCCAGCCGGACCGCGAACCTGCCTATGGCGTCGTGCTCGACCACTGATTCTGGACCCAGCTCGGCCATTTCGCCGAGCACCGCCCAACTCCGGCGCGCCGCACCCCGGCCCGTCCGGGCCATCGACACCAGCGCTTTCAGGGCCGCACGCATCGAGTCGGGGTTCGCGTTGTACGAATCGTTGACGACGGTCACACCGTCCGGCCGGTCGCGGACATCCATCCGTCGCGCCGAGACCGCGGCGGCACCGGAGAGGGCCTGCGCGATCTGCTCGAGGCCGGCCCCGCATTCGAGTGCCACCGCCGCTGCGGCGAGCGCGTTGCCGACCTGGTGTTCACCGTGCACGGCGAGCTCGACCGGGACGCTGCCCGCCGACGTCGTGAGAGTGAAACGCGCCCTTGCCTTCTCGTCGAGCACGATGTCGGTGGCTCGCACGTGCGCGGACTCCGACCGCCCGACGAAGACCACCCGCGCCGACGTCCGTGGCGCCATGGCCGTCACCAGCGGATCGTCCGCGTTGAGGACCGCGACACCACCCTCGTCCGCCGACGGCAACGATTCCGCGAGTTCACCCTTGGCGGCGGCGATCGCATCACGCGAACCGAATTCGCCGAGGTGCGCCGTTCCGACGTTGAGGATCACCCCGATCTTCGGGGGTGCGATCTCCGCGAGCGAGGCGATGTGACCGCGGTCGCGGGCCGACATCTCCAGGACCAGGTATCCGGTGTCGGAATCCGCGCGGAGCGCGGTCCACGGGTGCCCGAGTTCGTTGTTGAACGATCCGGGCGGCGCGACGACGGCGCCCAGCGGACGCAGGACGGCAGCGAGCAGATCCTTGGTCGACGTCTTTCCCGCCGACCCGGTGACGCCGACGACGGTGAGCCCCTTCGCGGTGAGATCGTCGACGGACGCCCGCGCGAGGGTCGCCAGGGCGGCGAGCACCGCGGCACCCGAGCCGTCGGTGTCGTGCTCGAGCGCCATCGCCCGGCTCGGGACACCCGTCGGCGCCGGGGAGACGACCACGGCGGGCACACCGACCGGACGCGCGGCGAGGACCGCCGCCGCACCGGCCGCGACCGCCGCCGCCGCGTGATCGTGGCCGTCCACGCGGGCGCCGGGCAGCGCGAGGAACAGTCCCCCGGCGGTGACCTTGCGCGAGTCGAACTCGACGGTCCCCGTCACCTCCGCCGAGGGGTCAGGAACGTCGTGCAGCTCGCCGCCCACGATCTCGGCGATGCGAGCGAGTGTCATCGGAATCATTGCGCTCCTCCGACAGTCCGCTCGATCGCGTCGCCCAGTACGTCGCGGTCGTCAAATGGGTACTTCACCCCGTGTATCTCCTGACCGATCTCGTGTCCCTTACCTGCGACGAGAACCACGTCGCCTGCCTGCGCCCAGCCGACGGCGTCGGCGATCGCCTTCGCTCGGTCCGCCACTTCCCACACCTGTCCCCGCTCGGATTCGGGCACCGCGAGGGCGCCCTCGCGGACCGCGGCCCTGATGGCCGCCGGGTCCTCGGTGCGCGGGTTGTCGTCCGTGATGATCAGGAGGTCGGCGCCGCGCGCGGCGGCGGCACCCATCAGCGGCCGCTTGCCCGCGTCGCGGTCACCACCGGCGCCCACGACGACGGCGACGCGACCCCGGGCCTGCTTCCGCAAGGTCGCGATCACGGCCTCGACCGCCGCGGGCTTGTGCGCGTAGTCGACGACGGCGAGGAAATCCTGCCCCCGGTCGATCCGCTGCACCCGGCCCGGTACGTCGACTCCGGCGATGCCCCGGGCGGCATCCCGGGGGTCGACGCCCAGCGCCGCGCACAACGCGACGGCGAGCGCCGCATTCGCGACGTTGTACTGCCCGGGCAGGCGCAGTTCCACGTCGAGTGTCGTGCCCTCCGCGGTGGTGAGGGGGAAGGTCTGCGAGCCGGAGGGCGACACCGTCGCCGGACCGGCGGTCCACACTGCATCCGCTGCGTCCGGGGTGGTGGCGACCGTCGTCACCACGGCGTGCGCGCCGCGTGCGACCTCGGCCATCCTCTGCCCCCACACGTCGTCGACACAGACGACGGCGTGCTGGGCGTGCACGGACGACTCGGCCGCGAAGAGCCGCGCCTTCGCGGCGAAATAGTCTTCGAAGTCGCGGTGGAAATCCAGGTGATCCTGGGAGAGGTTCGTGAACGCGCCCACGTCGAACCGGACCCCGTCGACGCGGCCGAGGGACAGCGCGTGACTGGACACCTCCATGACCACGGTGTCGATTCCCTGCTCGAGCATGACGGCGAACAGTGCGTGGAGTTGCGGCGCCTCGGGGGTGGTCAGGGCGCTCGGCACCCGGCGGCCACTCATCCGGGTCTCGATGGTGCCCACGAGACCGGTCGTCCGGCCCGCCGCGTTGAGCGCGCCTTCGACGAGATACGACGTGGTGGTCTTCCCCGACGTCCCCGTGATCCCGATGACCTGCATCTTCTCGGACGGCCGACCGTAGATGGTGGCGGACAGCTCGCCGAGCACACCCCGCGGGTCGTCGTGGACGAGCACCGGTGTGTCCGACTTCAATTCCGACACCAGCGCGAATCCGGCCTCGTCCGTGAGGATGGCGGTGGCCCCGCGTTCGAGGGCGTCGGCAGCGAACTCGGCGCCGTGCGCGCGGGCTCCGGGAAGCGCCGCGAACAGATCGCCGTCCGTGATCCCCTGGGCGCGCAGATCCACCCCGGTGACGATCACGTCCTCTGCGGCCCCGGTGGGTGCCTCGACCCTCGCTCCGGCGAGCGCTGCCAGAGCGCTCACCGTGGTACGGACCGGCTGGGCGGGGCGAAGACCATCTGAGATCTTCACCTCCGCTGACGCCGACTGCGGGCGGGACGGAACAGGCACCGGGCTCCTCTCGGATGTCGACTCTCACTGACAACGGCGTAGTGCACGGATCGATACAGCGTGCTACCTCGGCAGTTCGGTGTGTCCACGGAAAAATTCCGTGGCCACTGAACGGCCGACGTGTCAGATTACCGTGAGAGCTCCCGGAACCCGATTCGGCCGACCTTCGCTCAATCGGCCTGCAGCACCAGCCTGCGTCCGGGGTCCGGGGACATCGGCACGCTGTCGCGCTGCAACATCCAGGACGCAATGTTGTGGAACAGCGGGGCGGCAGACTGACCGCCGGAGCCGTCCGCGCTGCGTGTGGGTGCGTTGAGCATGATCCCCACGACGTACCGCGGGTTGTCGGCCGGGGCGATCCCGGCGAACGTGATCCAGTAGTTCGAGTTCGAGTAACACTTGCAGGCGGGGTCGACCTGCTGGGCGGTGCCCGTCTTGCCGCTGATCTGGTACCCCTCGACGGCAGCCTGCACCCCGGTGCCCCGCTGGTTGCCGGTGTCGTTCTGAGTGACGGACCGGAACATGTCCCGCACCGTGGCGGCGGTCTGGGGACTGACGACCGTCACCTCCTCGGGCTTCTCGGTCTCCGTCCGGTTCCCCGACGCGTCGACGGTCGCCTTCACGATGCGCGGCGGTATGCGGACCCCGTCGTTGGCGATCGCCTGGTACATGCCGGTCATCTGCAGCAACGTCATCGACAGGCCCTGCCCGATCGGCAGGTTCGCGAACGTGCCCCCGGACCACTGGTCGCGGCTCGGCACGCTGCCCGCGCTCTCACCCGGCAAACCCACGTCGGTGCGCTGGCCCAGACCGAATCTGGACAGCATGTCGGCATAACGGTCTTCGCCGACGCGCTGCGCGAGCATCAGGGTGCCCACGTTCGAGGATTTCCCGAACACACCGGTGGACGTGTACGGGGCGACCCCGTGGTCCCAGGCGTCCTTCACCGACACCCCCGACATCTGAATGCTGCCGGGAACCTCGAGCACCTCGTCGGGTGTGGTCAGCCCGTATTCGATCGCGGCCGACGCGGTGACGATCTTGTTGACGGAACCCGGTTCGAACGGCGTGCTGACCGGCAGGTTGCCCATCTCGACCGTGCGGGGATTGTTGCCCACCCCGATCGCCGGATTGAACGTGCTGTCGTTCGACATCGCGAGCACCTCACCGGTGTGCGAGTCGAGCACGACCGCCGACGCGTCCTTCGCGCCGGACTTGTCCTTGGCCATCTGCACCTGCTGCTGGACGTAGTACTGCAGGTCGGAGTCGATGGTGAGCTCGACGCTCGACCCGTCCACCGCGGGTTGCTTGTCGCGCCAGCTGCCCGGGATCACCGCACCGTCGGACCCTCGGTCGTAGGTCTGGGAGCCGTCCGTGCCGGCGAGGGTGGAGTCGAGCGAGTCCTCGAGGCCGAGCAGCCCGTGCCCGTCCCAGCCGGTGGCGCCGACGAGGTTCGCGGCGAGCGAGCCGCCCGGGTACTCGCGGATGTCCTGCCGCTCGAGACCGACTTCCGGAAACGCATCGCTGATCTGCGCCGCGACCGCGGGGTCCACGCTGCGGGCGAGATAGACGAAGGTGTCGTCGCCGTGCAGTTTCTCCTTCAGATCCTTCTCGGGTGCGGCGTCACCGAGCTTGTCGTGGATCTCTTTCGCGATCGCGTCCAGGCGGGTGTCGACGTCGGGGGCGGTGTCGCTCTTCGCCTTCGCCTCCTCGAGTTCCTTCCGCACGCGTGCGGGCTGGAACGTCAGCGCCTTCGCTTCCATCGTGAACGCGATCGGGTTGGCGTTGCGGTCGGTGATCGACCCGCGCAGCGCCGGGTCCACCTCGGTGGTCGTGCGCTGATTCGCCGCCTCCGCCGACAGTTGCGGGGCGTCGATGACCTGAATCCACAAGAGTTGCAGCGCGGCGAGGCCGAGCGCCAAGAACATCAGTCCGCGTCCCCACATTTGCCTGAACGGAAAGGACGCGGTCCCGGCACCCGTGCGGGGCCGGGGACGACTTCTCGGTGCGTTTCGGCTCACCGGCGACCGCCGGACGGTGGAGCCGTCGTCGGTGCGGTGGTCGAGGGGATCACGGGAACCAATTGTTCACCCTGCGCCTGGATCTCCGTGCCATTGCCGGGCTGCGGCGTGGCGCGCGGTGACTGCGTGGTGGTCCCCCGGTTCGGGGCGGTCGCGACGGAACTTCCGGCTCCGGCGGACGGCGCGGCGACGTCCAGCGGCGGCACGGGCGCACCCGATGCCGGGGCGGGCTTTCCGACGACCTCGACGCTGCCGTCGGCGTGGACGACGAGCCTGGCCGGATCGTTGGCGGGCACCATGCCGAGTTTGGCCGCTTCCTCTGCCAGCTTCGGGGCGGAGTTGGCCGTCTCGACGTCACGCTGGAGCGCCGCCTTTTCCTCCGCGAGCGACTGGTTGTGGGCGCGTGCGGCACTCAGCTGGTACGAATCCTCGGCGGAACGCGTCGTCAGGAGCAGCGTGACGGCCAGGCCCATGGCGAGCAGAACGAGGATCGTCGCCACGAACGGGATGCGGGCGGTGAGCGTGCCGGTGCGATTCCGACCGGAGACGGCGACGCCGGAACCGTTGTGCACGGCCGCGCGCTGGGTGCGCTTCTTGTACGCACGTTCAGCCGCGCCCGACCGGTTGTCCGCCCGCGCGGGCCGCATCTCGGTGGAACTCAACTGAACCGTCATGCCGCGGACCTCCTGGCAATTCTTTCTGCAGCGCGCAAACGCACCGGGGCTGATCGTGGGTTCTCTTCGACTTCCTGCTCGGACGCCCGCTCCGCCCCTCGCGTGAGGATCCGGAACTCCGGTCCCATCCCGGGTAGTTCGACGGGAAGCCCCTCCGGGCTCTTCGACTTGGACCTGGGAGTGATTTCCTGCTTGACGACCCGGTCTTCCAGGGATTGGTACGACATGAACACGACGCGTCCCCCGACGGTCAACGCGTCGAGTGCAGCCGGTACCGCGGCGCGCAGGGAATCGAGCTCGCCGTTGACCTCCACTCGAAGGGCTTGGAACGTCCGCTTCGCGGGATGTCCCCCGGTGCGGCGGGTCGCCGCAGGTATGGTGCGGTACAGCAGTTCGACCAGCGCAGCGCTGGTGGTGAACGGCTCCTTCGCGCGCTGACGGACGATCTCCGACGCGATCTTCCCTGCGAAGCGTTCCTCGCCGTAGGTGCTGAGAATCCGGGCGAGATCGCCGTGACCGTAGGTGTTGAGCACTTCCGCCGCGGTGATGCCGGTGGTCGGGTCCATCCGCATGTCGAGGGGTGCGTCGATCGAGTACGCGAACCCGCGGTCGGATTCGTCCAGCTGCATCGACGAGACGCCGAGGTCGAAGAGGATGCCGTGCACCGATTCCTGGGCGGGAAGGCCGGCCTGGGTGAGCGCATCCTCGATGCCGTCGTAGCGGGTGTGCACGAAGGTGATCCGGTCGGCGAACGGGGCGAGCCGGCCGCCGGCGATCTCCAGCGCGTGCGGATCGCGGTCGAGCGCGACGAGCCTCAGCTGGGGGTAGGTCCGCAGGAAGTGCTCGGAGTGTCCGCCGAGACCGAGGGTCGCGTCGATCATGACCGCTCCCCCGCCCTGCGGGTCGTTGGCGGTGAGGGCAGGGCCCAGGAGTTCGTCTGCGCGGTGAAGCAATACTGGAATGTGACCGAAACCGTCGGCGGGCGAGGAATCTTCCCCCTCGTGATCCACCATGGTCCCTCCGGCTCCTGCTCTGCGGTGCGGGTGAACGTTCCCGGTACCGGGGTCCACTTCTCGAACTTCTCGTGTCGGCCAGTCGCCGTGGCGAATGCTTCGAGGTCCCTGCCCGAAATGGAAACCTGGCGCTGGGGAAGTGCGTCAGGGTTCCGTCGGACAGAGGCCTCGCGGCATTCGCGAGGACGCGGTCACGCTCAGACGATGTCGCCGAGCGCGACTCCTGTTGCCTGCGAGTAGTTCTCCTCGTTCGCCTCGACGTAGGTCTGCCAGGCTTGCGCATCCCAGATTTCGAGGAAATCGACCGAACCGATCACTACGCAGTCCTTGGAGAGACCCGCGTAACGACGGTGATCTGCCGAGAGGGTGATGCGCCCCTGGGCATCTGCGTGCTGCTCGTCGGTACCCGCCGCCAATCCACGAACGAAGGCCCGCGCCTCCGGATCGCTTCTCGACGCGGCCGCGGCCTTGCGTGCAAGAGCTGTGAACTCTTCTCGGGGATACACCGCGAGGCTGTGATCCTGACCCTTGGTGACCATCAACCCTCCCGCCAGCGCATCCCGGAACTTTGCGGGCAACGTGAGCCGCCCCTTGTCGTCGAGCTTCGGCGTGTAGGTACCGAGAAACACTCGACACCTCCCACCGCGTTCATATCGAACGCCGCTTGGCCGGGCGGTTCACCTTCGCTCCCCGCTGCGCACCACAGTACCCCACTTCCCCCCACTCACAAGGTGGATAACGGCGTGTTGCACCGCAATTTGCCCGATACTTGCTGGTCAACGCTAATTGCGAAGGGTGGGGGGAAATTCCCGACGTGATCGCCGACACGCGCGCGGCCGGCCGGCGACCACCTCACAACAGAGCCGGATACGACAAAAGGCCTGGTGAAGGCCTAATCGAACGCGACGAGCTGCCCGCCTCACCACCCCCGGCGGAGCCGATGGGGGAAAGTGGGGAAACGAGGTGGGTGACGGTGGGGATTCGCGACCGGGAGCGTTCACTGGCCCCACCGAAATCGCCCCGGCGAATTGCGCGGGGTCGTGCGGGCAGGCGCTTCCCGGAAACAGCATCGGCGGCGTGGCATTGACATGCCACGCCGCCGATAATGCCGAGCGGGTTGTTACTACTCCTGCTCGAACCTCTTCTTGAAGCGGTCTTCCATTCGCGACGAGAATCCGCCACTCTTGCGCCCGCTTCGGGGCTTACCGCGATCGGCACGACCGGTCTCGCCTTGCGCGGTCGAGCCACCACGCGAAGACTGGCCGGACTTGCTCTTTCCTCCACCCCACAGGAGGAGGACTCCGGCACCGAACATGACGATGAAACCGATCAGGCTGATGACGGGAAAACCGCCCGGCTTGATCGGAAGGGCGACGCCGGCGATGAGCAGGACCAGCCCCAGAACGAACAGGGCCACCGCCTGCAATCGACGACGACTCGATGCCGCACGCATGCGACCGCCTCGCACAGTGGAGGCGAATTTGGGATCCTCGGCGTAGAGAGCGCTCTCGATCTGGTCGAGCATGCGCTGCTCGTGCTCGGAGAGTGGCACGGTACCTCCCCCGGCACTGGAGTGTTGGCCACCGCCTCACGGTGCGAGACGGTGGGTAACCGACTTTGGCGGCTACCTAGATTCAATAATACGAGCAGTTCGACCCCCGTACCACCTACTCCGCGTACGAGTTCGCCACCAACCTTACGGACTCCCGCACCGAACCCCGTTCGGGGCACCGCAATGTCGTGCACGCCTCACCGTTTCCCGGCCTTTTCCGGTCGCCACACGGCTATGACGCCTGCAGATCGAGACCTGCGCCACGTCCGATGCGATCTTCGACGGCCTGCAGAAAGCGCCCGACCTCCACGAAGAACTCGTCGGCCTCGAGATCCGTGAGCGTCCGCGTCATACCCGCCTCGATCGCGGCCCGCGTGGGCGAGTGACCCGCGAAATAGTCGGCCCAGTTCGCGAACTCCGGGGCCGCGGCGGCCATGAGAACCCACGCGTTCCGCGTTCGTGTCCGCTTGCTCCCCGCCGCCAGGCCCTCCGCCGCGGCCAGCACCGCGCCCGCGCCCCGCAGCGCGGCCAGATACGCACTGTGGAATCGGTCCGCCGCCGCGCCGGCCCCCACCGACTGGGCCAGCAGGGCGTCGGCGCGATCGAGCAGCGTCGAACCGCGCCGGGAGGCCGGGTGGCGTACATCGCCCGGGCGGCGCGAGTTCCCAGAGGTCGGTCCCGTGACCGGGTTGGTCATCACTTCGAACACCTCCAAAACCCCGGTGCAACCACCCCGCCGGGCGTAGTCAGGTCGTGAGTTCGGGGACCGGCGATGCTCGCTTCCCTCGAGCATCGCCGGATCCCCGCTATCGAACATCCGTTCGACCTATTCAATATAGCTGGACCCACCGACACATCGTCAAGAGAAAGGTGAGACCGGTCGACACGAACGCTGACCAGACTCCGCTCGTGGTCGAACTCTCGGCCGCCGAGTTCCGCGACCGCCTGCACGAGGCGCTGTCGATCTACGTCGCCGCCATGGGCTATCCCCACGGCACCGAGTACCACCGGGCACCGATGTGGAACGAGCACGTGCAGCGATCCGGGTGGCGTGGCGTCGGCGCGCTCGTCCCGGCCGGCGACGGCTCCGCCGACGGCGAGGCCGCCCGCCTCGTGGCCGTCGCCTACGGCTACCGTGGCGCACCCGAACAGTGGTGGCACCAGCAGGTCCGGTCCGGTCTGCGCCACACGGGGTGGTCCCGCGACCAGATCGACGTGATCCTCGGCAACTACTTCGAACTCACCGAACTGCACGTCCACCCCGACGCCCAGGGACACCGGCTCGGCGAGACCCTCCTCCTCCGTCTCCTCGACCGGCGACCCGAACGGGGTGTGCTGCTCTCCACGCCGGAAGTCGCGGACGAGGACAACCGCGCGTGGCGGCTCTACCGGCGCCTCGGCTTCAGAGATGTGCTGCGCCACTTCCGGTTCGCCGGGGACAACCGGCCCTTCGCGGTGCTGGGTCGCGGGCTTCCGCTGTGATCGACACGGTGGTGGTCGGTTCGGGACACAACGCCCTCGTGTCGGCGTGCTATCTCGCGCGGTCCGGGTGGTCGGTCGAGGTGATCGAACGCGACACCGTTCTCGGCGGTGCGGTGTCGACGGTGGAGCGCTTTCCCGGATACAAGGTCGACCGCGGGTCGTCCGCCCACATCATGGTCCGACACACCGGGATCGTCGAGGAACTCGATCTCGGCGCGCACGGCCTGCGGTACCTCGACTGCGATCCGTGGGCGTTCGCCCCGGCCCCCGCGGGCACGGACCGGCCCGGGATCGTCTTCCGCCGTAGCCTCGACGAGACCTGCCGCTCGATCGAGGAGTCCTGCGGAGCGGCGGACGCCGATGCATACCGCCGGTTCGTGGACGTGTGGGGTCCGCGCAGCGCACGCGTGATGCGTGCGTTCTCGAAGCCGCCGACAGCGCCCGCGCTGCTCTCGTCGTTCTGGGGACTCGACACCGGCGACGGCGGCAGCGACCTCTCCCGGCAGTTCCTCGGTTCCGGCGACGCACTGCTCGACGAATACTTCGACGACGAACGGCTCAAGGCCGCCCTCGCGTGGTTCGGCGCCCAGTCCGGCCCGCCGATGTCGGAGCCGGGAACGGCACCGATGGTCGGGTTCGCCGCCCTGATGCACACCGTTCCGCCCGGCCGCGCCGTCGGCGGCAGCGGCGCCCTGACCGCGGCGCTCGCGTCCCGGCTGAGGTCCGATGCCGGCACGGTGACGCTCGGCGACTCGGTCACGTCACTGAGCCGGGACGGCGGCACCTGGACGACACGGACGTCGTCGGGCCGCGAGATCCGCTCCCGCACGGTGGTCGCGGGCTGTCATGTGCTGACGACCCTCGGCCTTCTCGAACGAGGCGGCTTCGACCCGCAGACCCTCGCCCGGTGGCGTCGCCGGATCCGCGTCGGCCCGGGAATCGGGATGGTGGTGCGGCTCGCCACCGACGCCCTCCCCGCCTACCCGAGTGCGCCCGGGGACTCGGTGACTCACGGGCTCCAGCTACTGGTGTCCGATCGGGCACACCTGCGGCTCGCGCACGGCGCCGCCCTGGCCGGGGAGCTTCCGCCGCGACCGGCGGTCCTGGGAATGAGCTTCAGCGGCCTCGATCCCACCATCGCACCCCCGGGCAGGCACCAGGTGACGCTGTGGTCGCAGTGGCAGCCCTACCGGCTGAGCGGCGGGCGGCGGTGGCGCGACGTCGCCCAGTCGGAGGCCGACCGGATCGTCGCGGAGATCGACACGCTCGCACCCGGTTTCACAGAGTCTGTCCTCGACCGGCACGTGCAGTCGCCGCAGGACCTCGAGGACGAGATGGGGTTGCTCGGCGGCAACGTCATGCACGTCGAGATGTCGTTGGACCAGATGATGATGTGGCGCCCGCTCCCCGAACTGTCTGGACACCGGGTTCCCGGCGCCGACCGCCTGTACCTGACGGGGGCGTCGACGCATCCGGGCGGTGGGGTGTCCGGCGCGAGTGGCCGCAGCGCCGCACGCGTCGCGCTCCACGACGACCGGAGGGGTCTGGCGCGGGTGTGGCGCCGGCGATGACCTCCCGCGTTCCCGTCGTCCTCGCGGGCGCGGCGATCGCGGCGCAGATCCTCTACCCCCTGGTGCACGGCGGAACCCGCGACGTCGTCACGGTGTGCGTGGTCGCGCTGCTCGCCGCGACGGCCGTCACCCATGCCACGGTGACCCGGGGCGGACGGTGGGCGGCCGGACTGGTGGTCGTGACCGCGGGGCTGGGTCTCGTCTCCGAGGTCGGCGGAACGGCCACCGGCTTCCCGTACGGATGCTACGACTACGCCGTCGACCGGCTCGGGCCCGCACTCGCCGGGGTTCCCCTCGTCGTGCCGTTCGCCTGGACGGCCGGCTTCTACCCCGTGTGGTGTGCGGCGTCGGTGCTCGCGCGCGGCCCGCACCGGCGGGCTGCCCGGATCGCGCTGACGACCGTCGGGGTGGTCGGCTGGGATCTGTATCTGGACCCGCAGATGGTCGCGGACGGCCAGTGGCACTGGTGCGTGACGGACGCCGGACTGCCGGGCATCGAGCACATTCCGCTGACGAACTACGCGGGGTGGCTTCTCGTCGCGGCCGTGATGGCGATCGCCGTCGACGGGATCGATCGTCGTCTCGGCACCGGCACCCGGCACCGCGACGGCGTCCCGATCGGAGTGTTCGTATGGACGTGGCTGGGTTCGGCGCTTGCCCACACGGTCTTCCTGCTCGCCCCCGAGTTGCGGTATTCCGCGGTCTACGGGTGGTGTGCGATGGGAATCCTGGGTGTTCCCCTGCTCGTGACGCTGCTGCGGCCGCGCTCCCGGCGACCCCGGGGCCACGACACGCACCCTCACGCCTGACACCGAACCACTCCCCTGGCACGATACGACTGTGCAGCTGCCTTCGGTTCCCACCTCGACCCGCTCGCGGAGGGCCGCGTCCCTCGCCGTCCTCGGTCTCCTGCTCGTCCCGTTCCTCGCAGGTTGCCTGCGAGTGCAGGTGTCGATGGGCGTGTCCGCCGACGACCGGGTCTCCGGCCAGATCGTGGCCGCCGCCGTACCCGCGAACGATCAGGACAAGGGTCCCCAGCTCACACCCCCCGACTCGTTGTCGGACAAGGTGCGCATCCAGGAGTACAAGAAGGACGGCTACGTCGGCAGTCAGGCGTTCTTCAGCGACCTCACCTTCGGCGACGTGCAACAGCTCGGCACCATGTCGGAGCAGGCCACCGGCAGTTTCCAGATCTCGCTCCAGCGCACCGGCGACCTCGTCACCCTCGACGGGAAGGCCGATCTCAGTTCGGTGCCCGCGCAGGGCAGCGACGTGCAGTTCACCATCGCCTTCCCGGCCCGCGTCGCCACCACCAACGGCACCCGCGAAGGCGACTCCATCGTGTCGTGGAAGCTGCCCGCCGGCGACACCTCGACGATCCGGGCCGAGGTGCGCTACTCCGATCCCAGCACGCGCAGTTTCGCGGGATGGGCGGGCATCATGGCCGGTGTCACGCTGGGTGTCGCCGTGATCGTCGGGGCGCTGGCCTGGCTGGCCCGCAACAGGGACCCGGTGGCCGGCAGCGGTCGCACGAAGGACCATTCGGAGGTGTGACCTCCGCGTCGATCCCCCGCATCGTCGGGGCCGGTTCCCTGATCTCCGTTCTCGGGTTCGCCGCGGCGGCCACCAACCTGTGCCGCGCCCCCCGACTCCCCGCCGCGGCCGGCCCGATCAGCGAACCCGTCACCGTCTGCATTCCGGCCCGCAACGAGCGGGACCGGTTGCCGAACCTGATCGGCGACCTGCGGCGCTCGACCGGTGTCCCCGATCTCCGGGTGCTCGTCTACGACGACGCCTCCACGGACGGGACGGCCGCCGTCGCGGAAGCCGCGTGCGCGGCGGACCCCCGGTTCTCCGTGGTGCGGGGCACCCTGGACCCGCCGCCCGGCTGGGTGGGCAAACCCGCGGCCTGCCACCGGGTGAGCGAGCACGCCGTCACACAGGGCCGCGGCGGGCCCGGAATTCTCGTGTTCCTCGACGCCGACGTGCGGTTGCGCCCGGACGCCCTGGCCGCCGGGTGCGCCGCGCTGCGGGCGTCGGGCGCGGCCCTGGTCTGTCCGTGGCCGTTCCAGCAGGCCGGATCGGCCACGGGGGCGCTGGTACAACCGCTGCTCGCGTGGTCGTGGGCGGCGACCCTGCCCGTTCGCGTGGCCAACCGGTCGAGACGGCCGTCGACGGTCGTGGCCTGCGGGCAGTTCATGATCTTCGACACCGCCGCATACCGCGGGGTCGGGGGTCACCGCACGGTCGCGGACAGCCTGACCGAGGACCTGGACCTCGCGCGCGCGATTCGCCGGCGGGGTCTGCCGTCGGAACTGTTCGTCGCCGGTGCAGCCGCATCGTGCCGGATGTACGACGACGCGCGCGCTCTACGCGCCGGTTACGACCGCTGGCTGTGGACCGCGTTCGGCTCCCGCATCGGCGCGGCCGCGGTACTCGGTGTGGCAGGTGTGGCGTACGTCGTGCCCGCGGTCGCCCTTGCGGCGGGCCGGGGACGGGTGCGCCGGTGGGGGGCGGTGGGATATCTGGCGGCGACGGCCTCCCGGCTGTGCGCGCGCGCTCTCGAGCGTGGCGACCGCCTCACCGTCGCCGACGTGGCCGGCGCGTGCGCGCACCCGGTGTCCGTTGCCGCGGTCACGGCACTGACGGTGTCGTCGCACCGCCGTCACCGTCGCGGGCGCACCCGGTGGAAGGGCCGGACTCTCAGCTGACCGGGGTCGGCGTGACCGGGTGCGGAGCCGCGACACCGGAGCCGACCTTGTCGCCGAGCCGGGCCAGCACCTCGCTGGTGGCGCGGGCGAAGTTCAGGGTGATGAAGTGCAGACCCGGGGCACCCTCCGCGATGAGCCGTTCACTCATCTCGGTGGCGAGGTCGATGCCGATCTCCCGCACGGCGGCGCGGTTCTCCTCCGGACCGTCCCCGGCTGCCGTGGCGAGCCGCTTCTCGAGGTGCGCCGGGAGCCTCGACCCCGACAGTTCGAGCATCCGGCGAACCGATCCCAGCGACGTGATCGGCATGATCTCGGGGATGATCGGCTTGGCGCCCTGCTCGGGGTCGTACGCCGACACCCGGTCGCGCAGGCGCAGGTAGTCGTCGACGTCGAAGAACATCTGCGTGATGGAGTACTCGGCGCCGGCCCGCAGCTTCGACACCAGGTACCGGGTGTCGTGCGCGAGGTCGGGTGCGCGGTAGTGACCTTCCGGGAACGACGCCACACCCACGTGGAAGTCGCCGAGGTCACGCACGAGGCGGACCAGCTCCTCCGCGTACTCGACGCCGTCCGGATGCTTCTGCCATTCGCCGAGCGGGTCGCCGGGCGGGTCGCCGCGCAGGACCAGGATGTTGCTGATGCCGCGGTCGGCGTACGCCCCGACCATCGACCGCAGTTCGTCGACGCTGTGCGACACGGCCGTGAGGTGCGCGACCGGGAGCAGCGTGGTCTCCTCGGCGAGCTGGCCGGTGACGCGAACCGTGCGGTCGCGGGTCGACCCGCCGGCGCCGTAGGTCATCGACACGAAGGCCGGACCCATGCGTTCGAACTCGCGGACCGCACGCCACAGACGAGCCTCGGCGGCCTCGTCGCGAGGCGGCGAGAACTCGACGGAGAACGGGACCCGACCGTCGCCGGACGACCGGATCCGGTCGACGATGGACGGGGTGCGGGTGACCCAGCCATCGCTGGCCCGCCCCCGGACGGAATCGAATGTCACCCGTCCAGCATAGGTATTGCCCGGGGCAATGCACCCACTGCGTCTCCGTGCGCGGCCGGATCCGGGCATCGGGCCTCCCCGGTGGATGCCCACTATGGTGGTGTCGACGCCTGTCGCCGCTCTCGGCGCGCACGCGAGAATTCGATCCTGGAGGCCACCCTGTCCGTTGGAACGCGCCCGGCCGCACTCGCGGCCGACGTCGAAAATGCGCTTCGCGACTTCTTCGCCGGCCGGCGGTACCTGGTCGATGCCGTGGGCGGCGGCTACCGTGACGCCGTCACCACCCTCGAGGACTTCGTCCTGCGCGGCGGCAAGAGGGTGCGCCCGGCCTTCGCCTGGACCGGCTGGCTCGGGGCGGGCGGCGACCCCCGGGGTCCGGACGCCGAACCGGTTCTCCGAGCCTGCTCGGCGCTCGAACTGGTGCAGGCTTGCGCACTGGTCCACGACGACATCATCGACGCCTCCACCACGCGCCGGGGGTTCCCCACCGTCCACGTCGAGTTCGAGGACCGGCACCGCGCCGGCGGGTGGAGCGGTGATTCCGCTCACTTCGGCGAGGGCGTCGCGATCCTCCTCGGCGATCTCGCCCTGGCCTGGGCCGACGACATGATCCGCGACTCGGGCATCACCCCGGAGGCCTCGGCCCGGATCTCCCCCGTCTGGTCCGCGATGCGGACCGAGGTGCTCGGCGGACAGTTCCTCGACATCAGCAACGAGGCCCGGGCCGACGAATCGATCGACGCGGCCATGAAGGTGAACCGGTACAAGACCGCGGCGTACACCATCGAACGGCCACTGCATCTCGGCGCCGCACTCGCGGGCGCCGACGACGCCCTCGTCGCGGCCTACCGCCGATTCGGCACCGATATCGGTATCGCCTTCCAACTCCGCGACGACCTGCTCGGCGTCTTCGGCGATCCGGCCGTGACGGGGAAGCCCTCGGGCGACGACCTGCGGGCCGGTAAGCGCACCGTCCTGTTCGCGATGTCCCTGCAACGTGCCGACGCCGACGACCCCGCGGCCGCCGAGCTACTCCGCAACGGGGTCGGCACCGACCTCTCCGACGCGGACGTGGACACCCTCCGGACCACGATCACGTCGCTCGGCGCGGTCGCGGACGTGGAGAAGCAGATCGAGGAACTCGTCGGAAATGCGCTGGCGACGCTGACGGCGAGTACCGCCACCGACGAGGCGAAGCAGCAACTCACCGAGATGGCCGTCGCCGCGACGCGCCGCGACTACTGAGGTCGACGATGGCTCGCGCGCTCCGGACGGTTCCCGGCCGGACCGATCATGTCGTGGTCGTCGGGGCCGGTCTCGCCGGGCTGTCGGCCGCGTTGCACCTCACCGGGTCGGGGCGGCGCGTCACCGTCCTCGAGCGGGAATCGTCACCGGGCGGCCGGGTGGGCACGTACCGGGGCCCGGGCTACGACATCGACAACGGCGCCACCGTGCTCACGATGCCCGCACTGGTCGGTGAGGCGCTCGCCGCGGTGGGCGCGGACTTCGAGTCCACCCGCCCCGCCCTGGTCCTCGAACGGCTGACCCCGGCGTATCACGCGCGGTTCGCGGACGGATCCTCGCTGGACGTGCACTCCGACCCGGACCGGATGGTCGACGAGATCGGCCGGGTGTGCGGGGCGGACGAGTCGGCGCGGTACCTGCGGCTGCGGCGCTGGCTGGGCCGGATCTTCGACGCCGAGTACCACCGCTTCATGGACGCCAACTTCGACTCACCGCTCGATCTCGTCGCGTCCCGTGCGGCGGCGAAGGATTTGCTGAAGCTCACCCTGCTCGGCGGGTTCGGCAAGCTCGGCGCCCGGGTCGACCGCACGATCACCGATCCGCGGCTGCGCCGGATCTTCACGTTCCAGGCCCTGTACGCCGGGGTCGCGCCTGCCGACGCCCTCGCCGTGTACGGCGCGATCGCCCACATGGACACGTCGCTCGGCGTGTACTTCCCGCGGGGTGGGATGCGCTCGATCGCGCTCGCCCTCGCCGACGCCCTCACCACCGCCGGTGGCGAGATCCGGCTGGGCACCGAGGTCGCGGCCGTCGAGAAGTCGGGTGACCGCGTCACCGCCGTCGTGACCGCGGCAGGTGAGCGCATCGACTGCGACGCGCTGGTCCTCACCCCGGACACCGCCGTCGTCGACGAACTCCTCCGCCCGGTGACCCGCCGGACCCCCCGACGGGTGCGGGTGTCGCCGTCCGCCGTCGTGTTGCACGGGACGGTCCCCACGGCGGTGACGTCCCGCTGGGCCGCCCGGCGGCACCACACCATCGACTTCGGTGACGCGTGGGCGCGCACGTTCGCGGAGATCACGGCGCGCGCGGGACACGGTCGGCTCATGACGGACCCGTCGCTGCTGATCACGCGGCCCGCAGTCTCCGATCCGGGGCTCGTCGTCGACCGCGCGGGCACCGCCTCGGAGCCGGTGTCGGTGCTGGCGCCGTGCCCGAACCTGCACAGCGCGCCGCTCGACTGGTCCTCGCTGACCCGCCCCTACGTGGACGAACTACTGCGCGAACTCGAGACGCGCGGCTACACCGGCATCGCGGAGCATTTCACGGTCGACCACGTCGACACCCCGCTCACCTGGCTCGGCAAGGGCATGGCCGCCGGCAGTCCGTTCGCGGCGGCGCACGTGTTCCGGCAGACCGGACCGTTCCGGCGTCCGAACCTGGTCGACGGCCTGGACAACGTGGTTCTCGCCGGTTCGGGCACCGTTCCGGGCGTCGGAGTCCCCACCGTCCTGCTCTCGGGAAAGCTCGCGGCGGCGCGCATCACCGGGGCCGCCCCCGCACGAAGTGCGAAATTGGTCCGGAAAGCACGAAGTGCGGGAGGATAGGGCGAGGCGTGGCGAAAACTGGCGCCGACAGCAATTAAACTGGGTCCTCGACCATGCGAAGCGCGCGACGACGAGCGCTCCGAACGCAACCGAACTCACCTCGGGGGAGGAATCTGCACTCATGACGTCCTCTGCCCCGCAGGCGACCGTCGCCGCTGCGACGACCACGCCGCAGCGATCGTGGCCACAGACCACGGCCGACTTCCTCCGCAGCCCGGAAGGGCACGCCGCGATCCTCGGTTTCGCAGGCGCCGTGATGATCACGTTCGGTGGTTTCGGTGCCGGCAGCGTCCGCCGCGAGGACCCGCTTCTCGAGGCGATGCACCTGTCGTGGCTGCGATTCGGTCACGGCCAGATTCTGTCGACCGTCATCGTCTGGGTGGGTGTCGTCGCGATGATCGCGGCATGGGTGCGGTTGGGCCGTGCCACCCTCGGCGGAAACGTGAGCCTGCGGCAGCTGCGGATGATCGTCCCGGTGTGGACGGCGCCGCTGCTGCTCGCGGTGCCCATGTTCAGCCGGGACGCCTACTCCTACCTCGCGCAGGGCGCGCTCCTGCGGGACGGGTTCGACCCGTACGCCGTGGGTCCGGTGGTCAACCCGGGGGTCCTCCTCGACAACGTCAGCAATGTGTGGACCACCACCACGGCGCCGTACGGGCCGCTGTTCCTGCTCCTCGGTCAGGGCATCACGGCACTGACAGGCGACAACGTGATCGCCGGGACGATGCTGCTGCGCGTGACGATGCTGCCCGGGCTCGCGCTGATGGTGTGGGGGGTTCCACACCTCGCCCGCCACCTCGGCGGAAATCCGGCGATCGCGCTGTGGCTCGCCGTGCTCAATCCCCTGGTCCTCGTCCATCTCATCGGCGGTGTCCACAACGAACTGCTGATGGTCGGCCTGATGATCGCCGGCATCGCCCTCGTCCTGGAACGCCGCCACCTCGCCGGCATCGCCCTCGTCGCGGTGGCGGTCGCGATCAAGGCGACGGCCGGCGCCGCCCTCCCGTTCATGGTGTGGATCTGGATGGTTCACGAGAAGGAGAGGGCCGAGGCGGAAGGGCGCCCGCCCGCGTCACCCCTGGCGTCGTTCGCGAAGACCGCCGGGGCCGGATTCGCGGTGTTCGTGGCCGTGTTCGCGGCCGCCTCCGCCGTCGCCGGGGTCGGGCTGGGCTGGATGACCGCGCTGTCCGGTTCGAACAAAATCATCAACTGGCTGTCACTACCCACGATCCTCGCCCACATCGTGACAGTCGGAACGTCGTGGTTCGCGGACCTGCGACTGGGTGAGGTGCTGGCAATCACCCGTCCGATCTGCGCGGTGGCGCTGGTCGCGATCGTGCTGACGGTCTGGTGGCGGTACCGGAAAACCGAGCGTGACGCGATACTCGGCATCCTCATCGTCCTGGTCGCGATCGTGATCCTCTCGCCCGCGGCGCTGCCCTGGTACTACTCGTGGCCCATCGCCATCGCCGCCGGCTTCGCGCTGTCGACGCGGACCCTGATGGTCCTCGTCGGGTTGTCGACCTGGTTGATGCTGGTCTTCCAGCCCGACGGGTCGATCGGTCTGTACACGGTGGCGCACGTGGCGCTCGCGACGTTCGCCGCGGTCGTCGCGGCCGTGTCGCTGCGCACCGTCGACCCGCTGCGTCTGCGCACACCCCGGCCTCCCGAGGGCGTGCGCACCTCCGACCTCGCAGGTGCTGCGTCGTCGCCCGGCATCGAGTGACCCCTCGATGACCGAACCCGCGGACAGTTATCGGTATTGCGGCGCAGTGACGGCGGAGCACGGGCGGACATACCACCTCGCGACGCGACTTCTTCCCGAACGCCGCCGGCACGCGGTGCACGCCCTGTACGGTTTCGCCCGCACGGTCGACGACATCGTGGACGTCGATCCGGGCCGGACGGCCGGGAACTGCGCCGCCGAACTCGATCGGATCGAAGACGTCCTGCGGCACGGGTTCACCGATCGGACCGCGCCGGCGCCGGAGTCCTGCACACCGGAGATGCTGCGCGTGCTCCCCGCATTCCTCGACACGGTGGCGGAGTTCGACATCTCCCGCGACTACTTCTTCGCGTTCCTGGACTCGATGCGGATGGACGTTCCCGGGACCGCGGCGCATCGTGCCGAATACCGCAGCATGACCGAACTCCGGACGTACATGTACGGGTCGGCGGTCGTGATCGGGTTGCAGATGCTCCCCGTCCTCGGAACCACCGGACGGGTCGAGGACGCGGCGCCGCACGCCGCGGCGCTCGGTGAGGCGTTCCAGTTGACCAATTTCCTCCGCGACGTCGGCGAGGATCTCGATCGGGGCCGCGTCTACCTGCCCGCCGACGAACTGGCGGCGTTCGGCGTCGACACCGACCTTCTCGTGCACTGCCGCCGCAGCGGGACCACGGACCGGCGCATCGTGCGGGCCCTGGCGCACCTGATCGCGATCACCCGATCGGTGTACCGGGACGCGGAGCCGGGCATCGCGATGCTGGACCGGCGGGTGCAACCCGGTATCCGGACCGCGTTCGTGCTGTATTCGCGCATCCTCGACGAGATCGAACGCGGGGGCTACCGGGTTCTCGACCGGCGCGCCACCGTGGCCCGGAGAAATCGGTGGGCGACGGCGCTACCCCAATTCGCCCGGCTCGCGGTGCCTGCCGGAGGTCGGTCGCGGTGACGGGTGGTCAGAATCCCATCGCCTGAGCCCGGCGGATCACCTCGCGGGCGAGGTGGCCGTGCAGTGCCTGCACGGGGGTGCCCGGCAGGCTGTCGTCCTCACGGAACAGCCACAGCAGGATTTCCTCGTCGCTGAACCCGCCGTCGTGCAGCACGGCGATGAGGCCGGGCAGCCATTTGACGGTCTCGCCGGCGTCGTCGAAGAAGAGTTCGGGAACACCGAGGACGCCGTCCCGGCGCACGGCGATCAGCTGCTGATCCCGCAGAAGCTGCTGCACACGGGTGACCGCCACACCGAGATTCTTCGCGACGTCCACCAACTGGAGGAGCGAGACGGAAGGGTCCAGGACATCGTCACAGTAAGGGATGGCACTCACTCCCCTAACGTTATCTGGTCGCCTCCTGCGTGGCGCTACCGGTCGGTGTCGCTGGCTACGATTGAGGGGCGCGTGGCCGGCTGCGCGCACCCACGGGGAAACGGACACTGTGCACGATGGAGGTCAACGTTTGATCGGCGAGCTGCTCGACCGGCGCTATCGGGTGGATGCCACGATCGCGCGTGGCGGCATGTCCACCGTCTACCGGGGGCTCGACACGCGTCTCGACCGTCCGGTGGCCATCAAGGTGATGGATCCGCAGTTCGCGGCCGATCCGGCGTTCGTCTCGCGGTTCGAGTTCGAGGCCCGGTCGGTGGCGCGACTCAAGCATCCCTCGCTCGTCGCCGTCTACGACCAGGGGCACGACGGCGATCATGCGTTCCTGGTCATGGAACTCGTCGACGGTGGGACGCTGCGCGAACTCCTGCGGGAACGCGGGCCGATGCCCCCGCACGCGGTGGCCGCGGTCGTGGGCCCGGTTCTCGACGCTCTCGCCGTCGCCCACCGGGCGGGTCTCGTGCACCGCGACGTCAAGCCCGAGAACATCCTGATCTCCGACGGCGGCGAGGTGAAGATCGCCGATTTCGGTCTGGTGCGGGCGGCCGCCGCGTCGAACGCCACCTCGAACAGTGTGATTCTGGGCACGGCGGCGTATCTGTCGCCGGAGCAGGTGACGTCCGGGATCGCCGACACCCGCAGCGATGTCTACTCCACCGGCGTGCTGTTGTTCGAACTTCTCACCGGACGGACGCCGTTCACCGGGGACACGTCGTTGTCCGTCGCCTATCAGCGGATCAACCAGGACGTTCCGCGGCCGGGATCGTTCATCGCCGGTGTCCCGCCCGAGTTCGACGAACTCGTCGCCGAGGCCACCCACCGGGAACCGTCGCACCGCTTCGCCAACGCCGAGCAGATGGGCACGGCGTTGCGCAGCATCGCGGCGGCGCTCGACCTGCCCGCGTACCGGGTTCCGGCCCCGAGGCGCTCGGCGCAGCATCTGAGCGCCGCGGCCGCCGCGAGCGCGCCTCCGCTGGGCCCACCGCCGGGCCATCTCGCACCGCCCACGGTGCACCTCCCGCCCGCCGCGCCGCTGTCGCCGCCCAGCCCGCTGCCACCGCAGCCCGGTGTCCAGCACACGCGGGTCGTCACCACCCAGACTCCGCGCCCGCCGATCGACGAACCGCAGTTCGCCGTGGAGGACGAGCCCGACGACGGCTACCACTTCCCCGATTTCGCCGCCGAACGGCAGCGGTCGCGCCGGACCACGATCGTGTGGCTGCTCGTGATCCTGATGCTCGCCGTGGCGGTGGGCGTCGGCGGCTGGTGGATGGGCTCGGGCCGGTACACCGCGGTCCCGACCACCGACGGCCTCGACCGTGGTGCCGCCGTGACGGCACTCGACGCGGCCGGACTGTCGACGGAGATCCGCGGGCAGTACTCCGACACGGCGGCGCTCGACACGGTGCTGGGGACCGATCCCACCGGCGGGTCGCGGATTGCCCGCGACGGCACGGTGGCGCTGCTCGTGTCCCTGGGCAGACCGACCGTCCCGCCTCTTCCCGCGGGCGGCGAACGCGCGGGGATCGAGCAGGAGCTGCGCAACCGCACGTTCACCCCGGTCGACGGAGGTCAGGCGTTCAGCGCGAAGGTCCCGATCGGTGCGGTGGCCGCGCTCGATCCGGCGCCGGGCACCGAACTCGCAACGGGCTCCACCGTCAAGCTGATCGTCAGCAAAGGCGCACCGCCGGTGGACGTTCCCGACGTGAAGGGAATGTCGGAGGCCGAGGCGCGAGCGTCCCTGGAGGCGGTCGGCATCGTGGTGCAGGACGTCACCAGCGACTTCGACCGCACCGTGGCGGCCGGCGACGCCATCGCCACCGATCCGAAGTCGGGCACCCGCGTCACGGCGGGGACCAGCGTGACGCTCAGCGTGTCGAATGCGGTGCGGATGCCGTCCATGCTCGGCCGGACGGTCGGATCGGCGCGCGACGAATTGAGCCGGCTCGGACTCGACGTGAAGGTACGTCAGGTGACCGACACGGACCGCTCGTTCGTGATCAGCCAGAACCCGGGGAGCGGCGACCTCGTGAGGCCCGGGAGCACGGTCACCCTCGTCTCACTGCCCTGACCCCGCAGGTGCAGGGCAGTGAGTCCGCCGACGGTGTGCTCGCTCAGCCGCGAAGCATCTCCGCGACGAGGAAAGCCAGTTCCAGCGACTGCTGGGTGTTCAGGCGCGGGTCGCAGGCCGTCTCGTACCGACCGGACAGGTCGAGGTCGGAGATGTCCTGTGCGCCGCCGAGGCATTCGGTGACGTTCTCACCGGTGAGTTCCACGTGGATGCCACCCGGGTAGGTGCCCAGTCCGTTGTGAACCTCGAAGAAGCCCTGCACCTCGTCGACGATGCGGTCGAAGTGACGGGTCTTGTAGCCGGTGGACGCCTCGTGGGTGTTTCCGTGCATCGGGTCGCACTGCCAGATCACCTGGTGTCCGGTGGCCTGCACCTTCTCGATGATGGGCGGCAGCATGTCGCGCACCTTGTTGTTGCCCATGCGCGAGATCAGGGTGAGGCGGCCCGGCTTGTTGGTGGGGTCGAGGCGTTCGACGTACTCGACGGCCATCTCCGGTGTGGTGCTGGGTCCGATCTTCAGTCCGATCGGGTTCGACACGAGTTCGGCGAACGCGATGTGCGCGCCGTCGAGTTGACGGGTGCGGTCGCCGATCCACAGGAAGTGCGCGGACAGGTCGTACAGCTTGGGGTGATCGTCGTCGTTGTCGAGGCGCAGCATCGCGCGTTCGTAGTCGAGGACGAGCGCCTCGTGGCTGGCGAAGATCTGGGCCTGCTGCAAACTCGGGTCGGTGACACCGCAGGCGTTCATGAACTGCAGGCCACGGTCGATCTCCGCGGCGAGCGCCTCGTAGCGGGCACCGGCCGGCGACGACGACACGAACTCGCGGTTCCAGTCGTGCACCTTGTGCAGATCAGCCATGCCGGCACCGGTGAGCGCCCGGACCAGGTTCATCGCGGCGCTGGCATTGGCGTACGCCCGGACGAGCCGCGACGGATCGTGGGCGCGCACGGCCTCGTCGGCGACGAGGGAGTTGATCATGTCGCCGCGGTACGACTGCAACCCGAGGGCGTCGACGTTCGACGACCGCGGCTTGGCGTACTGACCGGCGATGCGGGCGACCTTGACGACGGGCAGGCTCGCACCGTACGTCAGGACGACGGCCATCTGCAGCAGCGTGCGGATGTTGCCCTTGATGTGGGGCTCGGTGTTGTCGGCGAACGTCTCGGCGCAGTCGCCGCCCTGGAGCAGGAACGCCTCGCCCCGGGCAACCTGGGCCAGCTTCGCCTGCAGGGCCACGACCTCGCTGGCCACCGTGATCGGCGGCACGCTCTCGAGGACGGTCCGCATGGCGGCGGCCTGACCCTCGGGCCACTGCGGCTGCTGCGCAGCGGGCTTGGCCAGCGCCGCGTCGAGTTGCTCACGCATCTCGTTGGGCAGCGGCGGGAGTTCGGGCAAGCGGTCGATCGGCACGTCGACAGTCCAGTTCACCCATACAGGATATTCGCTCGACACGAGCGTTGGCGAGTCAGGTCACCGGAGTGACCGCGCCGCCCGAACTGCCTCGAACTTCGCCAGGTTGTGCCGGGCGTCCGCGAGGGCGTCGTGAGCGTCGCCCGGTGCAGGTGGCAGCGCCGGGCTACCGTGCTCCTCCCAGTACTGGCGCAGTTCCCGCGTGTACCGGGGCAGCGACTGCGGGAGCTCGGTCATGTCTCCCCACAGCTGGCACAGGGCGACGTGATCGTAGGCGGCCACCCAGGCCCACAACTCGGGGACGATGCCGGGCCGGGGAATCAGGAACGAGTAGAGGTCGTCACGGATCCGCGCCCGGCTCTTCCAGAGTGGCGACGACGGCTGCGGCAGCTTCGGCAGCACGTTCCTGCGCACCCACTTGCCCGCGCGCTCGGGATCGAACTCGGTGGACACCGCGTAGAATTCACGTCCGTCCTCCGCGACCACCCCGATCGACACCAGGTCGATCGTGCGACCATCCTCGATGAACTCGCAGTCGTAGAAGTAACGCACGCCCGCAAACTATGCCTCACCCGTTGGCGTCAACCGGATCCACCCCTACCTCGTGAAGGAGGCCTTGGTGAGCGCACCCTCCGACGGTCGACAGTCCGCCGTCCCCGACGCGGACCCGCTCGACGCCCCGCGGACGCCCCTGCATCTGCGTGCCGGAGGATGGGCGATCCGCCTCCTCGTGCTGGCCGGTCTCGCCGTCGGATTCGCGTACAACCTGCTCGGACTGCCGGGTCTGCGGCCGTTCGGCAGCTACTACCGGCTCGATCTCGACGTCTATCGCCTCGGCGGTGCGGTGTTCCTGCACGGTCCGACCCTGTACGGGTCGATGCCGGCCACTCAGATGGGCAACTTCCTGCCGTTCACGTATCCGCCGCTCGCCGCCGTCGTCTTCAGCCCGCTGTCGACGGTGTCGCTGGCGACGGCCGGGACCGTCGTGACGGCGTTGTCGCTGATCGCCCTGTTCGGTGTGCTGGTGGTCACTCTCGACTCGCTGGGCATCTCCCCCCGCACCACGCTGGTGTGGACGGTACTCGGTGCGCTCGCGGTGGCGCTTGCCCTCGAACCCGTCTCGTCGACCCTGGACTACGGGCAGATCAACATCCTGCTCATGCTGCTGGTCACGGCGGACTGCCTTCCGAAGAAGACGCCGTGGCCCCGTGGTGTGCTGATCGGCCTGGCGGCGGCGGTCAAGCTGACGCCGGCAGTGTTCATTCTGTTCTTCCTGGTGCGCAAGGACTTCCGCTCCGCCGTCGTGACCGCGGCCGGCTTCGCCGCGTTCAGCGCGGTGGGCGCACTCGCGACGTGGAAGGACTCCGTCACCTACTGGACGCAGACCCTCTTCGACTCCGATCGGATCGGCACGCCCGCCTATCCCGCGAACCAGAGCATCACCGGAGTGCTGGCCCGGCTCGGTGTGAGCGATGCGGCGCGGACGCCGATCTGGTTGCTGCTGAGCGTCCTGGTGCTCGCGCTCGTGGTGCTCGCGATGGTGCGGGCACTGCGCGCCGGCGAGACCGCGCTCGCGCTGGGCCTCAATGCCGTTCTCGGACTGCTCGTCTCACCCGTGTCCTGGTCGCACCACTGGGTGTGGGCGGTGCCGGTCGTCCTCGTGCTCGGGATCCTCGCCTACCGGCGCCGGAGCGCCCTGCTGGCGGTCACCGCCGTGGCCGGCGTCGTGATCGTCAAACTCGCCGCACACTGGAAACTCGGAGTGGGGCGCTGGAGCGGCACCCACTGGAGCCTGTGGGACCAGTTCCTCGCGTCGTCGTACGTGTGGTGGGGACTGTCCGTGGTGCTGGTCGCGATCGTCGCGTTCCGCACCCGCCCCGCACAGACCGACGAGGACGGCGATCGGTCGGAAACCTCCGACGATCTCACCGTCCCCGTCGGCTGAGAGTTCCGCTGCGTCAGCTCGCCCGGGTGTCCGGCAGTCGTGTGACATCGGTCGCCGGTGTGACGTCGGCCACCGCAGTCGGTGCCGGGGCGTCGGCGGTAGGTGCCTTCTTCTTCAGCGTGGCCGCGTAGATGTCGACGTATTCCTGCCCCGACAGCTTCATCAGCTTGTACATCACCTCGTCGGTGACGGCCCGCTCGACGAAACGGTTGCCGCCCATCCCCTCGAAGCGCGAGAAGTCGATCGGCTCGCCGACCCGGATGGTGACCTTCGCGGGACGCCACACCCGGGAGCCGATCGGGTTGACCTTCTCCGTTCCGATCATCGCCACCGGGATGACCTTCACACCGGATTCGAGGGCCATCCGCGCGAGGCCGGTCTTGCCCTTGTACAGGCGTCCGTCGGGCGACCGGGTGCCCTCCGGGTAGATGCCGAGCAGCTTGCCCTGCGAGAGGACACGCAATCCGGCGTTCAGTGCGTCCTGTGCGGCGTCGGCGCCGGTCCGGTCGATCGGCACCTGCCCGACCACCGAGAAGAACCAGCGCTGAAAAGCGCCCTTGAGTCCAGTCCCGGTGAAATACTCACTCTTGGCGAGGAAGGTGATTCTCCGCGGAACCCGCAACGGCAGGAAGAAGGAATCCAGCACCGCCTGATGGTTACTCGCCAAGATGGCTCCGCCCTCGGCCGGAATGTTCTCCGTACCCTCCACGGTCGGCCTACCCAGCCCCCAGAGAACCGGCCCCAAAAACACGTACTTGAAGAGCCAGTACCACATGGCGTCCCTCCCGTTCACAACCCAAGCTTCGTTCGGGTCGACTCTACTTCGGGTGGGTGAGGGCCGCTACACACGGCCTGAGAGCCCGCACAGCATCACATCTGCGGGTTTACAGCGATCGGCCGCGCGTCAACCTACCCGATCGGGTAGGACGGCTCTCGCGAGTTCCGCCGCTCCGATCATGCCCGCCGCCTCCCCCAGCTGGGTCGGCCGGATTCGGGCCAGCGGGCGGTGCCCTGCCCCCGTCGTCAGGGCGGCGTAGTTCTCGCGGGCGTCGTCGATGAACAACGGCGAGGACGTCGCGACTCCGCCCGCGATCACGACGAGATCCGGGTCGTACACGTCACCGATCAGCGCCAGGCCCACCCCCAGCCAGTGGGCGAAATCCCGCATGGTCTCGAGCGCCAGCGGATCACCGTCCTGGGCGGCGCCCGCGATCCGCCTGCCGGTGAGGACACCGGGATCGACGGCGACCTCCCGTGCGAGGACGGTCGACGTGGCCGGATCCGCGGCCAGACGTTCGATCGCGGTGTCGACGAGGGCCGTCCCGCTGCAGTACCGCTCCCAGCAGCCGTGCTTGCCGCACGCGCAGGGACGACCGCCCGGGACCACCTGGATGTGCCCCAGCTCGGGGGCGACGCCGTGGCTGCCGCGGTACAGCCGGCCGTCCGCGAGCAGCGCCGCGCCGATGCCCGTGCCGATCGCGAGCATCACCACGTTCCGCCCGCCCGCCGCCGCACCGAACCGGTGTTCGGCCCAGGCCGCCGCGTTCACGTCGTGTTCGAGGATGACGGGCAGTCCGAGACGCTGCCCGAGGTCCCTGCCGACCGGCGCACCCACCCACGGCAGGTGCGGCGCGAATCGCACCGTCGTCCGGTCGGGGGTGATGAACCCGGCGACGGCGAGCCCCACCGCGGCGACGTCGTGCCGGGCAGACAGCTCGCGGACCGCGCGGTCCAGTCCGTTCTCGAGGGCCTGCGCCGACGCCGGGGTCGGCGACTGCAGAGAATCGAGCACGTCACCGGCCGAATCGACGACGGACGCACGGATGCTGGTTCCCCCCACGTCGATGCCGATGGTCAGCGCCGAACTGCCGTTGCGTTCGCTGCCCGCGCCTGTACCCATGAAGATGATTGTGCCCATGCCGGATCGCTGCCGTGCACGAGTCGGGCGATCCGGCCCGCGTCGGGGCGCTCAGTGCTTGAACGTGACCGTGATCGGCTCGAACGCCGAACCGCCGTCGGGTCCGGACGTGCCGCCCCCACCGCCCGGGCCGGGTTCCGGCGACTCGGGACCGCCGGGGCCCGGGGTGTCGTGCACGCGGTGCTCGTCGAGGATCTGCCGCAGAACCGCGATCAGAACGGACGCCTGGCCGGCGACGAGGGTCACGAGATCGTGCTGCTCGCCGCGGATCAGCGCGGCGAGCGCGCACACGGGGCACCACGTGCATCCCGACCACTGCCCGGTCCCGGGGGGCGCACCTGCCGCCTCCGCCTGGGCGTGCGGTGCCGCGGCGCGCTGCAGTATCGGCTCCAGACGGTCCAGGGCGGTGTCGGCCAGCGCCCGCAGCTCCGCGATCAGCTGCGCGTGGTCGTCGTTCATACCGGCCACACCTCTGGGTCGGGTGTGAAGCGCACGACGAGATCGCTGCCGTCGAGTTCCGCGCCCGCGACGACGCACCGGCGCAGGACCGAGGCGAGGCGCACCCGCCGGCGCACCCCTTCGGCGCCCACTACCAGGTCGTCGTCCACCCGGCCCAACGTGAGAGTCGACGGGTTCACGAGCGGAAGATACATCCGCATCGTGTACACAGAATTCACACCGGCCCCCGATTCCAGCCCCACCCGCACCGCAGGTGGGTTCTTCCCCAACACCGCCACCGCGTCCGTGTCGTCGGCATACAACTCCCGCGCGATACCGCCGAGATCGGCCAACCCTACCGGCTCCGTCACCGACCGGGTCACCGTGAGGATCACCGTGGCGCCCGCGGAGGCGGTCAGCTCGGCGAGCACCCGCTGCTGCAGGGCTCGCCGCCGGATCAACCATGCCACACCGGGGTCGTCGTGTCCTGTCGGCGAATCGAATTGTGGCAGTAGGTTGTTCACGAGGATCGCGTCGATGCGCAGGCCCGACAGCGCGGCCGCCGCCACGGTCCGCCGCGTCTCCGTCAGCACCACCCGCTCCGGCGTCGTCACCAGTCGCACAGTGGTTTTCGCGCGGTCCGCGAGCATGTCCCGCACCTCGCCGACAGCGGACACCACCTGTTCGATCAGCGTCACCAGCATGACGAGGCGGGGATCGGAACCGAGGAGCGCCGCGATCCGGCGATGCTGCGGCCACACCCGTTCGACGTACTCGAGAGTCATCGCCGGCGCCGCGAGCGTCCGAAGACTGTCCGCGGTGGGCGGGCAGTCGACCACCACCGCGTCGTACCGACCCTCGGCGGCGAACCGGACGATCTCACGCAGCCCCAGTACGTCCTGCACGCCGGGCAACCCGGTCAGTTCCTCCGGTTCGAGTGCGGACAGCTGGGCACCGTGGTCGTGCGTGCCCGCGGCCGCGAGAACCGCTGCCAGGCTCCGGAATCTGTCTTCGAGCAGGGCGAGGGTGTCGAGTTCGAGCACGTCGAGGTCGCCGGTGACCGACACCACGTCGCGGGCGGAGCCGATCCCGAGCACGTCGGCGAGAGAATGTGCCTGGTCGAGCGAGACGAGGAGAGTCCGGTGTCCCGCCTCCGCTGCCGCCTGTGCCGTCGCAGCCGCGAGCGTCGTCTTTCCGACGCCCCCCTTCCCTACGAAGAACTGGACCCGCGCAGGTCCGGCACCACCCTCGCTACTCAGCCTTCCACCCGCTTCTTGAGTTCCTTCAGCGCGGTATCGGTGATCGCCTTCTCCGCCTTGCGCTTGAACAGGCCGATCATCGGAATGGTCAGATCCACGGTGAGCTCGTACGTCACGATGGTGCCGCCGTCCGGGTCGTCCTCGAGCACGTACGAACCGAACTGCGACTTCTGGATCTCACCGGACTCGAGTTCCCAGCTGACGGATTTGCCGTCGGGCGCCCAGTCGTACCGGAGTACGTAGGTGTCCTTGACCATGCCCGCGTCGAGCACGAAACGAACCCGGTCGGCCCGGCCGTTCTCACCGGGTTCGATGATCTCGACGGATTTCGCGGCCGCCACCCACGCGGGGTAGGCGTCGAAGTCGGCGATCACATCCATCACCCGGGCGGGCGGCGCCTCGATACTGATCGACCTCTTGGTCCTCTCGGGCATGGAGTGAACGCTTCCTTTCGCCTGGCCGACCCGCTCGTCGATCGCGGGGCCACACCGTTACCGATTACGTATGTCTGGGTTGTGCCCGACTATCACACACGATTCCGGCGCCCGGACACAATGCCGGACCTCACCGACGACCCGAACGGCATCAGGACGGGGGTTCTCCGGCGGCGCGCCCCGCCTCGAGTTCCTTCTTCACCTCGAAGGACATCACCTTGCCCTCGACGCGCCTGCGGCGGTTCAGCGCGGCCAGATCCGGGCTGCCCTCGCCGCGGGCGGGTTCGGCGTGGAGGAAGTAGTGGACGATGGCCCCGTCCAGCACCGGTTCGAGCCACACTTCCATCGTTCCGGTGAGGGGACCGGCCACGGTCCAGCGGATCCCCTTCTCGGCCCGGTCCTCGCGGACGGCGAGGGTGAGGTCGGGCCACCACCGGCGCCAGCGGGACGGGGACGCGATCGCCGCCGCGACCTGCTGCGGCGGGGCCGCGATGAACGTCTGGTCTGCGACCTGGATGCTGCTCACGGCGACTAGCTTCACATACCGGCACACCCGCCGGTCGCGGGGTTCCGCGGCGCCCCGTCGGACGTGGCCACAACCACGCTACTTCGGCCAGGACGCGGACACCCCAGGCGAAGGTCTAAAGTTGGGCCAGACAATCCTACTCGCCAGTATCTTCAGTGTCGGAGGTTTTCGTGCCCGAGTTCAGCGCGCCCCAGTCGTTCACGATCGCGGAGGACGCGTCCGCGGTCGACTCGGTGTTCGCCCACGCCGCGGCCGACCCGACGCTGGTCGTGTACAAGCGCAAGATCGGCGGCCGGTGGACCGACGTCACGGCCGCCGACTTCGCGGCTCAGGTCACCGCCGTCGCCAAGGGACTCATCGCCCTCGGCGTCCGGCAGGGTGACCGGGTGGCACTGATGTCGGCCACGCGGTACGAGTGGCCGCTCGTCGACTTCGCCATCTGGGCGGCCGGCGGCGTCACCGTCCCGATCTACGAGACGTCCTCCGCCGAGCAGGTCCGCTGGATCCTCGAGGACTCCGGCGCGATCGATCTCGTCGTCGAGAACGCGACCCATGCGGCCACCGTGAAGGCCGTGGCCGCCGACGCGACCGCGCTGCGGGGCGTCTACCAGATCGAGGCCTCGGACGGCGGCCGCGGCGTGGTCGAGGAACTGACCGAACTGGGCGCGGGTGTTTCCGACTCCGATGTCGAGGCCCGCGTCTCCGCGCTGAAGTCGAGCGATCCGGCTACGCTCATCTACACCTCCGGCACCACCGGCAGGCCCAAAGGCTGCCAGCTCACCCACTCCAACCTCATCGCCGAGTCCAAGGGCATCCTCGATTCCAGCCTCGGCACCCTGCTGAAGACACCGGGCGTCAGCACCCTCATGTTCCTGCCGATGGCGCACGTCCTCGCCCGCGCCGTCAGCATCGCGTCGTTCGACGCCGGCGCCGCGCTCGGCCACACCAGCGACATCCCGAACCTCGTTCCCACATTCGGCGAATTCCGCCCCGACTTCATCCTGTCGGTGCCACGCGTGTTCGAGAAGGTCTACAACAGCGCCCGCGCGAAGGCGCACGGCGAGGGCAAGGGCAAGATCTTCGACGCCGCCGCCGAGACTGCCGTCGCGTGGAGCGAGGCTCAGGACCAGGGCGGGCCCGGGATCGTACTCAAGGCCAAGCACGCACTGTTCGACAAGCTCGTGTTCTCCAAGCTGCGGACGGCCCTCGGAGGCAAGTGCCAGCTGGCGATCTCCGGCGGCGCCCCGCTCGGCGCGCGCCTCGGCCACTTCTTCCGCGGCATCGGCATCACCATCTACGAGGGCTACGGCCTCACCGAGACGTCCGCGGCGTTCGCGGTCAACACGATCGGCGCACAGAAGGTCGGGTCGGTCGGCAAGCCCCTGGCGGGGAACTCCGTTCGCATCGCCGACGACGGCGAGATCCTGCTGTCGGGACCGGTGGTCTTCAGCGGCTACTGGCGCAACGAGAACGCCACCGCCGACGCGATCGACAACGGCTGGTTCCACACCGGTGACCTCGGATCGGTCGACGCCGACGGGTACATCACCATCACCGGCCGCAAGAAAGAGATCATCGTCACAGCGGGCGGCAAGAACGTCTCCCCCGCCCAGCTCGAGGATCACCTGCGCGCGCACCCACTGATCAGCCAGGCCATCGTCGTCGGCGACCAGCAGCCGTTCATCGGCGCGCTCATCACCATCGACGCCGACGCCCTGCCCGCGTGGAACGAACGCAACGGCAAGCCCGCGGGCACGAAGGTCGCGGATCTGCTCGCGGACGCCGACCTCACGGCCGAGATCGACGAGGCCGTCGCGGAGGCGAACAAGCTCGTGTCGCACGCCGAGGCCATCAAGAAGTTCCGGGTCCTGCCCGTCGACTTCACCGAGGAGACCGGCGAGCTCACGCCGACGATGAAGCTCAAGCGCAACGTGGTGCACGACACCTTCGCAGACGACATCGCGGCCATCTACGCAAAATAAGTGCCCTTCGGGCTCGTGAGTACGTGTCAACCGCGGGCGGTTGACACGTACTCACGGGCCGAGCAGATGCTGGAGTTTGGCGGCGAGCACGTCCCACCGCCACTCCGCCTTGACCCAGTCCCTGCCTGCGGCGCCCATCGCGGCCGCGCGATCACGATCCGACAGCACCGAGATCACCGACCGCGCCACCTCCGCCACCGAGGTGCCGTCGACCACCATCCCGGTCTCGTTCTGCCGCACCGTTTCCGGAGCGCCCCCGGACTGCCCGGCGATGACGGGGACACCGGTCGCCGACGCCTCGAGGAAGACGATGCCGAGGCCCTCCACGTCGAGTCCGGCGCCCCGCGTGCGGCAGGGCATCGCGAACACGTCGGCGATCGTGTGATGGGCCGCCAATTCGGCCGACGGCACCGTTCCCGTGAACACGACGTGCTCCTCGACCCCCACCGACCGCGCGAGCGACCGCAAGCGGTCCTCGTAGGGTCCGCCGCCGACGATCACCAGCACCGCGCCGTCGATGTGTTCGCGAATACCCGGGAGCGCCCGGATCAGGATGTCCTGCCCCTTGCGCGGCACGAGACGCGACAGGCACAGGACCGTCGGCCGCTCTCCCAGCCGGTAGCGGGCCCGCAGTTCCGTCCGCGCCCCGCTGTCCGGGGTGAACCGGTCGGTGTCCACTCCGGGCGGCAGGTGTTCGAGCGCGGCACCCGCGCCGAATGCGGAGGCGAATCGGCCACGGGTGTAGCGGCTCACGTACGTGACGACGTCGGTCCGGGCGCCGATGCGACCGAGTGCCTGGCGGGCAGCGGGCAGCATCGACCAGCCGACCTCGTGGCCGTGGGTGCTGGCGATCACCCGTTCCGCCCCGGCACGCCGCAGCGTGGGGCTGAGCAGCGCGAGCGGGGCTGCTGCGCCGAACCAGACGCCGGTGCAGTCGTGTTCGGCGAGCAGCTTGGCCGCGCGGCGCGCGACGAACGGTGTGGGCACCATCAGCGTGGTGGGGTGCCGGACGACCTGAAACGGTTGCCGCGCATCGAACTTGATGTGCGAGTCGCCACGCCAGCGCGGAGCGTAGACGACGAGATCGTCGGCGGGCAGGTGCTTGGCGAAGGTGTGGAGGTACGACTGAATTCCGCCGGGTCGCGGTGGAAAATCGTTCGTCACCAACAGGGTTCGGCGCATGTGATCACCGTAGGCGGTTCGCGGTGCGGTTGCGGACGCAGGGTCACCCCAGCCGGGCGCGCACCCAGTCGGTCCAGCGGTCCCGGAACTGTTCCGCGTCGACGCCCAGGACGTCGGACAGGCGCCCGTCCACGGTCTCCGGGTCGGCCTCCCCGACCGCCAGCGTCCGGTACAGCTCCGTCAGCCTCGATTCGCCGTACTCCTCGGCGACGAACGCGTTGATCGACCAGGCCGTCTCGTAGGCGACGGAGCCGCGTGCGCCGTATCCGGAGAAGTCGGTGTCGTCGGGAAACTCGGTCGGCGCGCCCTCGGCCCCCACCTGCGCGGTCAGCGCGGGTGCGATCTGCCGAACGGGCTCGCCCGTCCCCCGGTATGCCGCGTACTCGGCGTAACCCTCCAGAACCCACATCGGTGAACGGTCCACCGTCTCGGCACGCGCCGCCACGTGAGTCAGTTCGTGCCGCAGGATCGCCCGCCGGGTGACGTCGGTCAACCGTTCCGCCGACGCCGGGCTGAACACGATCCGTTGTCCGGAGACCGTGGCGGCGTCCGGGTCGACGGCGTCCGAGATCGCGACGGCGGCGATGTCGCGGCCGTCGTGATTCGGCCCGACGAGCGCCGTGAACTCGTCCTGGGATCCGGCGACCCAGACGAGCGCGCGGCCCGCCCACCGGGAGCCCCACAGCTGAGTGGCGTTGACGACGGCGGCCGGGAGTTCGGCGGCCAGCCGATCGACCATCGTGGCATTCTCCGGATGTCCGAGGACCACCGATGTCTTCCCGTCGCCGGTGTCGACGCGACGGGACACGACGGGCCCGAAATCCCACGGTCCGCGCCATGTCCGGCGCTCGTCGTCCGCGGTGGCGCTGTCACTGACGAGCGCCCAGCGGTCGCCGCGCCGCGCGACGACGAGCGCCACCGGTTTGCGGGTGGGACTCTCGTCGGCACCCGCGATCGCGTAGCGGAGTTGCACGACAGGCGCCCACACCTCGTCGGCGCCGAGCGCGTCCACGAGACCGGCGGGAACCACCGTCTCGGAACCACCCGCGATCTCGTAACCCCAATCCGAGAATTCCACCCCGGCGACGTGTGCAGCGCGCCGCGTCTCCGCCGCCAGGAAACCCGGCGCCGCGGCCTTGTCCATCAGACCCGGCAGAGCGGCCTCGTCGTTAGTGCGCACCGCCGACGCCCAGGTGTCGAGGAGTGCCTGCACCTGCGCGGTCCGCGACGCTTCGTCGGCCGGTGCGGCGCCCGCGGTCCCGTCGGCGCCGCGGTCGGTGTGCGAGAACCCGGTGAGCGCGAGGACGACGACCACGGCGAGGCCGAGTCCGGCCAGCGCCGCCCGCTCCCACGGGCGCGCCGGGCGGCGTGGGGTCGGATCCGTTGCGGACGACGGGTCTGATGCGGGCACGCCGGTGAGTGTATGAGCTCCCCGCCGCGCCGCTGTCGGACGGTCGCCGTCAGTAGCGGCGCGCGCCGTAGAACGGGAACTTCGCCATCGATTCGATCCTCACCGGGACGCCGAACGTCGAGGCGTGCAGGATGTTGCCGTTTCCGGCGTACAGACCGACGTGCGATGCGTCGTTGTAGAAGAGGACGACGTCGCCGGGCTGGAGGTCGTCGCGGGACACCGGGGTACCGCCGCCGGCCTGCGCCTGACTCGACCTCGGCAGCGTCTTGCCGATCTGCTTGTAGGCCCAGACGACGAGTCCGGAGCAGTCGAATTCGTCGGGACCGGTGGCGCCCCACACGTACGGGTCGCCGATGCGGGTCATGGCCGCCTGCAGTGCGCTGGTGCCCGAGCCGGGCGTGAGGTGCGCGAGGATCGTGTTCGGATCGAAGCCGGGCGGGAACGGGGTCCCCACCAATTGGTCGCGCTCCGCGCCGCTGAGATCTCCGAACGCCTTGATAACGTCGGCGATCTGCGCCTGCAGGTCGCTCTGCTTGCGTTGCAGATCGTCGCTGACCGCCTTGGCCTGTTCCGTCGCGGACCGCGCGGCATCCGCGGACTGCTTCGATTCCGAGGCCGCCTTCGTGGCGTCCGCTGTGGCCGACTGGAATTGCGCGACCTGGTTGCGGGTGTCGTTGGAGATGACGTCGAGTGCGGACATCTGGTCCAGGAGCTGCTGCGGTGAATCGCTCACCATCACGGCGAACAGGCGATTGGTCCGGGCGCCCTGGTAATTGGCGGTGGCGAGTTTGTTCACCACCGGCTGGAACACGGCGACGCGCGCGTTTGCCGCGTCGAGGACGCCCTGGTCCGCGGCGAGCTTCGCGTCGGCGTCGCGCTGCGCCGCCTGCTTGGTCTCGAGATCGATCTGCGCGTTGTGGAGTGCCTCGGACGTCTGCTCGGACTGCCGGGACAGATCACCGAGCTTGGTCAGTGCGTCCGTGGGGTTGGTGGTGACCGGGTCTGCGCCCGCCTGGATCGACGGCAGCGACACGAGTGCCACCGACAGCGCTCCGGCTGTCAGCACGCTGCCCAGGGAGCGCTTCATCTTGTGTGAGGCCACGGAAATGCAGTTCTCCGATCGTCGATCTCCACCAGCCGACCCGGTCGTCCGTCGTGCGGCGCGAAAGTGTGCGGAATGCCGAAGTGGTGGTGACCCGCGATGCCGCCCGGATGGCGCGACAAGACTTCGCAAGGTCTCGGATAGGTTACGGAATGGCATACGTTTGTGTCCACCCATGTCACGGTTCGCGTGGCGAGGGCCACCGGTGGGTCGACAACGGGTGTCTACCTGGGGCACAACGACATCGAGGGTGGGTTCGAATCGGAATTCGAACCCACCCTCGGTGGTCGTGCGGGATCCTACGAAGTTACCCCGTGCATCCCCGCCCTCGACTCGGCGGATGCATCGTTTCGCGAGTGGATCAGTAGCGGCGTGCGCCGTCGAACGGCATCGACGCGATGGGCGCCAACTTGACGGGCTGGCCCTCGGTCGATGCGTGGATCACGTTGCCGTTGCCGGCGTAGATGCCCGAGTGCGAGCCGCCGTAGAAGGAGATCACGTCACCGGGGCGGAGATCGGACTGCGACACGGGAGTACCGGCCGCCGCCTGCGCGTAGCTGGTGCGCGGCAGGTTCAGTCCGGCCTGCTTGAACGCCCACTGCACCAGGCCGGAGCAGTCGAACGAGTTGGGACCTGCGGCGCCGTAGACGTACGGCGAGCCGAGCTTGGTCTGTGCGGCCTGCACGGCCTTCTCACCTGCGGTGCTGCCCGGCACCGCGGGGGCGGGCAGGTTCGGGATGCCCGGGATCTGCGGGATGACCACACCGGGGATCTCGAACGTTCCGACACCGGGGATGGTGACGGGGTCTGCGGCCGCGGGGGCCGCGGTAGCGGTGAGCGCTCCGATGGCGAGCGCGCCGGCGACGACTGCCCGTCGCACATTCCGCTTGGAAACTTGTGACGCCACGAAAGGGGTACTCCGTTTCTTCCGTTCATCCGCCGACCGAGTTAGCTGACGGGTTCGGGCTGGGAAGATCAGCCCTACCCACCGGTCCGTGAGGACGTCCCGGCGGGATTCACCCCAGTAGAAACTTGGGTTCCCGGTACGACCGCTCTCGCGAGTGGCCGATTAGGCGGTGACTAGCGATGCCGCCCCGGTGTGGGGCGGCGAGACTCCGCTAGGTCTCAGGAAGGTTACGAAATGGAATACCCCGATGTCGACCGGAACACGCGGAAAGTGTCCGTTTGGGCCGTTTCCCGGTTTGCGGGCGCGCGATACCCGCATTCGGTAACGGCTAGATAACAAGCGGTATGTTTCCCAACTCTTTTCGATAGCGGGAGTGGGCATTTCGCGCGGCGCACGACTGCCCGACGCCTTTCCAGTTCCGCATTCCCGCTGTTCAACCGGGGTCCACCGACGAGACCCGGCGCGGCGGCCACGACCGCTGCCGACCGTCCCGGCGCGACCGGCACGGCACTCCCCGGGGCCGCGTCGCCACTCGTCGCGCGGCCCCCGATCGACGCCTGCGCAGTGAGGTGTGATCCTCGTCTCTCCGGGCGGTCCGGGCGGTTGTGTCGGTGCCCGTCCATACGCTCTGAGCCGTGAGTGTCCCCGGTGTACCCGAACAGCTGAGATTCGACGAGCTCGACACCCCACTGCGGGACACCACGTTCGTGGTGGTCGACCTCGAGACCACCGGCGCCCGGCCGGGCGAGGACGCCATCACCGAGATCGGTGCCGTCAAGATCCGCGGCGGCGAGGTGATCGGCGAGATGGCCACGCTCGTCGACCCGGGCCGGTCCATCCCGCCGCACATCGTGGAGATCACGGGCATCACCACCGCCATGGTCATCGACGCCCCGCGGATCGAGCGGGTGCTGCCCGCGTTCCTCGAATTCGCGCGCGGATCCGTGCTCGTCGCGCACAACGCTCCCTTCGACACCGGATTCCTCAAGGCCGCCGCGTCGGCCACCGACACTCCCTGGCCCAAGTTCACGGTGCTGTGCACCGTCAAACTGGCCCGGCGGGTCCTCACCCGCGACGAGGCGCCGTCGGTCAAGCTGTCGTCGCTGGCCCGGCTGTTCGATGTCGGGACCACCCCGACGCACCGCGCCCTCGACGACGCCCGCGCCACCGTCGACGTCCTGCACGCCCTCATCGACCGCGTCGGCAATCAAGGCGTGCACAGCCTCACCGAGCTGGTCGACTACCTCCCCGACGTCTCCTCGCACCAGAGGGCGAAGCGGACACTGGCCAGCCACCTCCCGCACGCTCCCGGCGTCTATCTGTTCCGTGGACCGTCCGACGAGGTCCTCTACGTCGGCACCGCGACCGACCTGCGCCGGCGGGTGCGCAACTACTTCACCGGTTCCGAGACCCGCGGCCGGATGAAGGAGATGGTGGCTCTGACCACCCGCATAGACCACGTCGAATGCGCGCACGCTCTCGAGGCGGGCGTGCGCGAACTGCGGCTTCTGGCCGCCCACACTCCGCCGTACAACCGAAGGTCCAAGTACCCGAAACGCGGCTGGTGGATCACGCTCACCGCCGAGGCCTTCCCCCGATTGTCGGTGGTGCGGACCCCGACCGCCGACTCGCTCGGCCCGTTCCGGTCCCGCTCGACAGCCGTCGACGTCGCCGACGTCCTCGCCGAGTACTGCATTCTCCGGACCTGCACGAGTCGCATACCGAAGGGCAGGGAGCACGGTGCGCAGTGCCCACCCCGTGAGCTGGGACGCTGTCCCGCGTCCGTCCACGCCCGCGACACGGAGGATGCGTACCGTCCCGGACCGGAACTCTTCCGCCGGTTCCTGCGCGGAGACGGCGACGCGCCACTGCACGGCATGCGTGCACGGGTGGAGGAACTCGCCGCCGCCGAACTGTTCGAGAACGCCGCGCGACTGCGCGACCGCACCGCGGAGGTAGTCCTCGCTCTGCGGAGAATGCAGCGTCTGGCGGCCCTCACCGCCCTCGATCAGCTCGTGGCGGCTCGCCCGGCCGCGACCGGCGGCTGGGAGTTCGCGGTGATCCGTTCCGGACGCCTCGCGTCCGCGGGCTGTGCGCGGCGCGGGATCCATCCGATGCCGGTGGTCGACGCGCTGGTCCTGACCGCCGAAACCGTGGTCCCCGACGCGACTCCCCTCCGGGGCGCGTCGCCCGAGGAGGCCGGGCTGCTCGCACGCTGGCTCGAGCAGGAGGACACCCGGATCGTCAGCGCCTCGTCCGGGTGGTGCGAACCCGCGCGGGGCGCCGGATCGTGGTCCGCGTGGTGTGCGCTTGCACGGGCAGGCAGCTCATCGACACGGGACGACGAGACCCGACCTCCCGCGCCGGATTCCGTCGATCACCGCCTAGGCTGGCGATCATGATCAACGCCATCGTCCTGATCCACGCCGAAGCCCACCGCATCCCGGAGACCGCTCAGGCCGTCGCCGACATCGAGGGCGTCGACAAGGTCTATTCCTGCGCGGGCGACGTCGACCTGATCGCGATCGTGCGGGTGCGCGACCACGCGAAGATCGCGGAGGTCGTCACCGAGGGAATCAACAAGGTGGACGGCGTCTCGCGGACGGCGACGCACATCGCCTTCCAGTCCTACTCCAGCGCCGATGTGGAAGCGGGCTTCTCGATCGGCGAATAGGTCCGCCGGCTACTTGCTGGTGGCCAGACCCGACGTGAGTTCGGCCCACCGCGCGAGCAGCGTCGCGGCCGCTCCACTGTCGATGGACTGCGCCGCCGTCGAGAGCCCGTCCGACAGCCCCTCTTCGAGCGTGCGGCCGCCGAGCCCGCGGAACGCCGTGATCGCCGCCGCCGCGTTGAGCAGCACCGCGTCGCGGACCGGCCCGGTCTCACCGGCGAGGAGTCGCTGCGCCACCGCCGCGTTCACGTCGGCGTCGCCGCCGCGGAGTGCGTCGAGCGGCACCCGCGCGATCCCGATGTCGCGGGGGTCGAGTTGACGGGTGGTCACCGCCCCGTCCGCGACGACGTGCACGGTCGACGTGGTCGATGTCGTCAACTCGTCGAGGCCGTCGTCGCCGCGCACCACCAGGGCCGAGTTGCCGCGCTGCGCGAGCACACCGGCCACCACCGAGATCAGGCCCGGAAACGCACAGCCGATGAGGCCGGCCCGGGGGCGGGCCGGGTTGGTGAGCGGTCCGAGCACGTTGAAAACGGTCGGGATGCCGATCTCCTTGCGGGGCGCACCCGCGAACCGCAGGGCGGGATGGAACACCGGCGCGAAGCAGAAGCCGATGCCAACCTCCCGGACGCATCGGGCCACCTCGTCGGGCCCGAGATTGATCTTCACCCCGAGCGCCTCGAGCACGTCCGCGCCGCCGCTCTTGGACGACGCGGCCCGGTTTCCGTGCTTGACGACGCGAATGCCGGACGCCGCGACCACCAGTGACGCCATCGTGGAGATGTTCACCGTGTTGGATCGGTCACCCCCGGTGCCGACGATGTCGACGACGTCGTCGTCGACGGGGACCTTGCGTGCGTGCCCGAGCATCGACTCAGCCAGGCCGCGCAATTCGTCCGGTGTCTCACCCTTCATCTTCAGGGCGACGCCGAACGCGGCGATCTGCGCGGACGTGGCGTTGTCGGACATGATCTCGTCCATCGCCCATTTCGCATCGTCTACCGCGAGGTCACGTCCGTCGGTGAGCGCGCCGAGGACCGACGGCCACGTGCGTGCCGGCAGCACACCGTCGTTCGTCCCCTGAGCAGTCGGGCTCTGCATCGTCGTGTCCCCTTGTACTAGTGGCGGATCCGATCCTGGCAGCCTAGTCACCGGCCGGATCGGACTCGCGCGCCGGTTGCATCGCATCCCAGCCGTCCACCGAGCCACCGAGCCGCTGCGCCAGCCCGGCCATTCTCGACCGTTCCTGGGAACAGTGCAGGGCGTCGAGAACCTGGACGCGCTGCAGCACCAAGGTCACCGGCGCACCGTCCCCGGCGGAGGTGGCGGCCTCGTCCGAATTCTGGGGCCGATAGCCGTCCTGGGCGGCGATCGACACGGCGTCGGCCACCGCGGGCGCGGGCAGCCGCAGATGGTGCCGCAGCACCGCTTCCGCCTCTGCCTCCCACCGCGGTTCCTCGGCGGCGGCGCGGTCGAGTGCGGCCGAGCACGCCTCCACGTCGTCGAAGCTCGAGGCGACGACCACGAGGTCGGGGCGATCCTGATCGAGAGGGGCCGGTTGCCGACTGCCGAACAGCCGCCGCAGCCACCCCGTACTGTTGTCACGAGAGCGCATGACTCCACCCTGTCACGGCCCGCCACCAGGGCCGTCAGCAGGGAGAATCGGACAAGCGCGGCGTCCGGACGCGCCGAGGGTGGACCCGGGTAGTCGTCTCTTACGACGAAGCGTCATACTTCTGTCTGTGACGAGCGCAGTAGGGACTTCAGGATCAGCAATCACCCAACGCGTGCACTCGCTGAACCGACCAAACATGGTCAGCGTTGGCACCATCGTGTGGTTGTCAAGTGAGCTCATGTTCTTCGCAGGGCTCTTCGCCATGTACTTCGTGGCGCGAGCACAGGCGAATGGGAACTGGCCGCCGGAGCCGACCGAGCTGAATCTGTTCCTCGCCGTACCGGTGACGCTGGTGCTGATCGCCTCGTCGTTCACCTGCCAGATGGGTGTGTTCGCGGCCGAGCGCGGCGACGTCTTCGGTCTCCGCCGGTGGTACCTCCTGACCTTGGCGATGGGCACCTTCTTCGTCCTCGGGCAGGGATACGAGTACATCCACCTGGTCGAGGAAGGCACGAGCATCTCGAGCAGCGTGTACGGCTCGGTGTTCTACATGACCACCGGTTTCCACGGCATGCACGTGATCGGCGGCCTCATCGCGTTCGTCTTCCTGATCGCCCGTACCAAGGTCAGCAAGTTCACGCCCGCCCAGGCCACCGCCGCCATCGTCGTCTCGTACTACTGGCACTTCGTCGACATCGTGTGGATCGGCCTGTTTGCCACGATCTATTTCATCCGTTGATCAGCTGAACGCCACAGGCAGCCCCCTGACGTCCAGTCCGTCCCGACATACCAAAGGGATACAGATGAGTTCATCCCCCCCTCCCGCATCCGATACCACAGCGTCCGCCGCCAAGGCACGCCGCCAGCGGAAGCTCCGCAGGCGCGTCACGGGCGCCCTGGTCCTGATGATGGGACTGGTCAGCGCCGGTTTCCTCGCGTCCGCGTTGACGCCAACCCCGCAGGTGGCCACCGCCACCGATGATCAGGCGGCGCTGATCCGCGAAGGCAAGCAGTTGTACGACACGTCGTGCATCACCTGCCACGGCGCGAACCTGCAGGGTGTGCAGGACCGCGGTCCCAGCCTGATCGGTGTCGGCGAGGCCGCTGTGTACTTCCAGGTGTCGTCGGGACGTATGCCGGCTTCGCGCAACGAGGCCCAGGTCGAGCGCAAGCCCGTCAAGTTCGACGCCGAGCAGACGGACGCCATCGGCGCGTACGTCCAGGCCAACGGCGGCGGCCCCACGGTCATTCGTGACGAGAACGGCGAAATCGCCCAGTCTTCGCTGCGCGGCGGCGACATCGGACGCGGCAGCGAGCTGTTCCGCCTCAACTGCGCGTCCTGCCACAACTTCACCGGTCGCGGCGGCGCGCTGTCGTCCGGCAAGTACGCCCCGGTCCTCGACCCGGCGAGCGAGCAGCAGATCTACGCCGCGATGGTCACCGGCCCGCAGAACATGCCCAAGTTCTCGGACCGTCAGCTGACCCTCGAGGAGAAGAAGGACGTCATCGCCTACATCAAGTCGTCGGGCGAGACGAAGCAGCCCGGTGGCTACGGACTCGGCGGCATCGGTCCCGCCTCCGAAGGGTTGGCCATGTGGGTCATCGGAATCATCGCTGTCGTCGGTGCAGCACTGTGGATCGGAGCAAGGTCATGAGCGACGCTGGCCAGCCGGGCGGCGCTACGCCAAAGAAGTACACGGACGCAGAACTCGAGAACCTGAGCCGCGACGAACTGGTCGAGCTCGGAACCAACCTCGACCACGTCGACGTCGCGTTCCGCCGCAACCGCTGGGCGGTTCCGGGAACGAAGGCCGAGAAGCGCGCCGAGCGGTCGGTCGCGTTCTGGTTCGCCCTGTCGGGTGTCTCCGCGATCGCGTTCATCGCGATCTACCTGTTCTGGCCCTGGGAGTACGCCGGGTCCGGTGAAGAGCACTACTCCGCCTACAGCCTGTACACGCCGCTGATCGGCCTCACCATGGGTCTGGCCATCCTGGGCCTCGGTGTCGGCGCGGTGCAGTTCACCAAGAAGTTCATCCCCGAAGAGGTGTCCATCCAGGACCGCCACGACGGTGGATCGTCCGAGGTCGATCGCAAGACGATCGTCGCGGAACTCGGCGACTCGTTCGAGACGTCGACGCTGGGGCGCCGCAAGCTCCTCACCCGCACCCTCCTCTTCGGTGGTGGGGCGCTCGGCATCATGGCCGTCATGCCCCTCGGCGGCCTGATCAAGAACCCGTGGGCCAAGCGCGACGACTCCCCGCTGTGGGTGTCCGGATGGACTCCCCGCTACGAGGGCGAGACCATCTACCTGCGCCGCGACACCGGTCGCCCCGAGGACGTCGTCCTCGTTCGCCCGGAAGATCTGGACGCCGGCGCCATGGAGACCGTGTTCCCCTTCCGCGAGTCCGATCGCGGCGACCACGACGCGCTGCTCGAGGCGCTGCGCGGCATCCGTAACGCGACCATGCTCATCCGGCTCCGCACGGAGGACGCGGCACGGGTCACCAAGCGTCAGGGCCAGGAGAGCTTCAACTACGGCGACTACTTCGCCTTCTCGAAGATCTGCACGCACCTCGGCTGCCCCACGTCCCTGTACGAACAGCAGACCAACCGAATCCTCTGCCCGTGCCACCAGTCGCAGTTCGACGCGCTGACCTACGGAAAGCCGATTTTCGGTCCGGCCGCTCGTGCACTTCCGCAGTTGCCTATTACAGTGAACGAAGAGGGTTTCCTAGTCACAACGGGTGACTACATCGAAGCTCTCGGCCCGGCATTTTGGGAGCGTCGACCGTGACCGACAACACACCGTCCAAACTGAGCGCGATGGCCGCAGGCCAGGCAGAGGCGATGGACTCGCGCTACCACCTCGCAGCGGGAATGCGGCGGCAGATCAACAAGGTCTTCCCCACCCACTGGTCGTTCCTGCTCGGCGAGATCGCGCTGTACAGCTTCGTCATTCTGCTGATCTCCGGTGTCTACCTGACCTTTTTCTTCGACCCGTCGATGGCGCACGTCGTCTACAACGGTGCGTACGAGCCCCTGCGCGGCGTCACCATGTCCCGCGCGTACGAGACCACCCTGAACATTTCGTTCGAGGTCCGTGGCGGCCTGTTCGTCCGTCAGATCCACCACTGGGCTGCTCTGATGTTCGCCGCCTCGATCGTCGTGCACCTGCTGCGAATCTTCTTCACCGGCGCCTTCCGGCGTCCGCGTGAGGCCAACTGGGTCATCGGCTGCCTGCTGCTGATCCTCGCGATGTTCGAGGGATTCTTCGGCTACACCATCCCCGACGACCTGCTGTCCGGCACCGGCCTGCGCGCCGCGTTCTCCGGCATCACCCTGAGCATCCCGATCGCCGGCACCTGGATGCACTGGCTGATCTTCGGCGGCGACTTCCCCGGCGACCTGATCATCCCCCGCCTGTATGTTGCGCACGTCCTGCTGTTCCCGGGCATCATCCTCGCCCTGATCGCCGGTCACCTCGCGCTCGTCTGGTACCAGAAGCACACGCAGTTCCCCGGCCCCGGCCGCACCGAGAACAACGTGGTGGGCGTGCGAATCCTCCCGGTCTTCGCCGTCAAGTCGGGTGCGTTCTTCGCCATCACGTTCGGTGTTCTCGCCGTGATGGGTGGCGTCCTGCAGATCAACCCGGTCTGGACCATCGGCCCCTACAACCCCTCGCAGGTGTCGGCAGGTTCTCAGCCCGACATCTACATGATGTGGACGGACGGCCTGGCCCGTCTGTGGCCGGCCTGGGACGTGTACCTGTTCAACCGCTACACCATTCCGTCGGTGTTCGCTGTTGCACTGATCATGGGTCTCGTGTTCACCGTCCTGATCGCCTACCCGTGGATCGAGAAGCGTCTGACCAAGGACGATGCTCACCACAACCTGCTGCAGCGTCCGCGTGACGTGCCGGTGCGGACCGCGATCGGTGCGATGGCCCTCGCGTTCTACGCCGTCCTCACGATCTCGTGCATCAACGACATCATCGCGTACCACCTCAGCATCTCCCTGAACGCGATGACCTGGATCGGCCGGATCGGCATGGTGCTCCTGCCTCCGATCGCGTTCTTCGTGGCCTACCGATTCTGCCTGGGTCTCCAGCGCAGCGACCGTGAGGTCCTCGAGCACGGCATCGAGACGGGCATCATCAAGCGGATGCCGAACGGTCAGTACATCGAGATCCACCAGCCGCTCGGCCCGGTCGACGGCCACGGTCACCCGATCCCGCTCGAGTACCAGGGTGCGACCGTCCCGAAGAAGATGAACAAGCTCGGCTCCGCCGGCAAGCCCGGCTCCGGCAGCCTCGTCACGGCCGACCCGGTCGAGGAGAGCCTGGCCCTCGAGCACGCCCTGCACCACGGCGAGCACGAGCAGCTCACGATGCTGCGGGAGTACCAGGACCGCGCCCACGGCAACGGTTCGTCGGCCTCCGGCAACGGATCGTCCGGCAACGGCGAGGCGCACTAGCCTCACCTCTTCACCACGAGCAGAGCCCCGAACCACTTCCGGTTCGGGGCTCTGTTCGTTCGCGGGCACCCTGCTCCCCTCCCCCACGGTCGCGCGCGGCACACGCGACCGTGCCGAGGCCGGTGCCCCGTGTGCGGACAGCAGATCTCCCGCACCGGCTCAGATCACCGGCATCACCCCGCGCCCGGCTACGGCGCTCACAGGCAGCGTCGACGAGACGAGTAGAACGCTTCGGCGGCGGCCTGACCGCGGCCCGTACACCGCTGCCCGCGATCGCGGCGGTCAACGATCGTGAGCGGCGAGCGTGGCGGTCTTGGGCGTCGGGCACGGGCTTCGGCGTCACGCTGCGCCCGGAAGGCCCGATACTGCCCGCGGTAGGACAACGCCCGCCGCAATTCCCGGCTGATCGTGGACGGGCTGCGACAGAGTGCCAGGGCGATCGCCCTGACCGTCCACCCACCCCGGCGGAACTCGTCGATCTGCTCCCGCTCGAACAGCGACAGGTACCGCCCGCAGACACTCCCAGAACCGGTCCCGCACGTCCCGACCGATCGGCGGCCGACCCTTGAACAGCATCCGCGACACCCCTTCACATCAGGGATGTTGCGTCGACCCATTGGTCGGCGACGGCACTCCGACCGTCATCCGACGAACGGGCGCACGGGACCCGCGACCCCGCCCCACCAGGTTCCATCGGCTTGCGCCCATGACAAAGCGGAGGCGCCGAACCCCTGAGGGATTCGGCGCCTCCGCCGTCAGACTGTGTGGAACTAGTGCTTCTCAGGCCCGACGTAGTACTCGAAGACGAGGCCGGCAGCGGCCGCGAGGACGGCGATGACGGCGATCACGAGCATCCACGGCTGGAAGAACGCCATCGAGACGGCCACGAACGCAGCGGCTGCGGCGAGCAGGATCGGCCAGTAGCTGCCGGGGCTGAAGAAGCCCAGGTCGCCGGCGCCGTCGGCGATCTCCGCGTCCTCGTAGTCCTCGGGGCGGGTGTCGAGACGACGGGCGACGAACCGGAAGTACGTTCCGATGATCAGCGTCAGTCCCGCCGACAGGCAGATGCCGGTCAGACCCGCCCACTCGATACCGGTCCGTGAAACGGCGGTGAAGACGCCGTAGACGATCGCGACGAGAATGAAGAATACCGTCAGGATCTCGAAGAGCTTGGCTTCGATCTTCATATCAGCACTTGTCCTTGGTCAGTGAGGTATCAGCAGCAGGTTCAGTTACCTTCGACACCGCTCGCCTGCTTGTAGCCGCGATCGGTGGTGAAGGGAGACGTCGACGTCGCGACAGGGGACTCGCCGATGGCCTGCAGAGCTTCCGCCGTCGTCAGATCCCGGCCGCCCTCGCTCGCGGGCTTGCGCAACTCGATGTACTGCGCGAACTTGTCGGGGCTCACAGCGCGAACCTCGAAGTTCATCATCGCGTGGAACGTGCCGCACATCTCGGCGCAGCGCCCGACGAAGGCACCTTCCTTCTCGATCTCACTGATCTGGAAGACGTTGTCGGAGTGGTTCTCCTTGGGGTTCGGGTTCACGTCGCGCTTGAACAGGAACTCCGGAACCCAGAACGCGTGGATGACGTCGGCCGAGGCCAGTTCGAACTGGATCCGCTTGCCGGTCGGCAGCACAAGGATCGGGATCTCGTTGCTCGAACCGATGGTCTCGATCTTGTCGTAATGCAGGTACGACAGGTCCTGGGGGACCTTGCCGTGGATCGGACCGGGGAGAGCACCCTCTTCCTCCGGCTTGGATGCGACTGCGGCCTGAGCCTCCTGGTCGACGCCGTCGTACAGGCCGCCGCCCTCGCCGAGGTCGATCGAGCGGTAACCGAACTTCCAGTTCCACTGGTACGCAGTGACATCCACCACTACGTTGGGGTTGTCCTCCTTCTCGAGGACGTGGTTCTGCACGATCACCGTGAAGTAGAACAGCACGGCGATGATGACGAACGGAACTGCCGTGTACGCCAGCTCGAGCGGCACGTTGTATGCCGTCTGTCGCGGGAACTCGGGTGAGTCCTTCTTCTTGCGGTGGAAGATCACCGCCCAGAAGGTGAGTCCCCACACCAGGACGCCCATGACGAGGGCGGCGATGACCGACCAGGTCCACAGTTCACGCATGCGGTGCGCCTGCGGGGTTACGCCCGAAGGCCACCCGAAACGAAGCACCTCGTTGTCGATTGAACAACCCGACAGCAGCAAGGCAGCAATGCCCAAAGATACTGCCAACCCTGCCCGCCGAAGGATCCGACCTTGCGCCACGTTCACGCCTTCCTGATCGCCGCAAATTCCACTAGGGCACACCCGATGGGAAGGCCCAATTACTACGCAGCGTAGACCAAAGGCGGCGGCTCTCCCTCCTCGGGTCGGGCGACGTGTCTCCGGCGGTGGCGCCGCGGCGGTGTCGCTTGCCGGACCGGGCCACTCCCTTGCGGCCCGAACCGGACGCGCCGCGAATCTGCGGCATACTTTCCGGCAGAGATCCATGACCCCTCCACCTCGTGGAGCCTTCCAAGATTCTGAATTGAGGTACCGGACGCTGTGTGCGGACTGCTCGGGCTACTGACCTCTGGAGAAACCAGCGACAACGCCGTCTCACAGGTCGACCAGGCGATGCACTGCCTGCGGCACCGTGGGCCGGACGAGCACGGGACCTGGCACGACGACCATGTGGTCTTCGGGTTCAATCGGCTGTCGATCATCGACATCGAACACTCCCATCAGCCTCTGCGGTGGGGTCCGGAAGAGAATCCGGAGCGGTACGCGCTGACGTTCAACGGTGAGATCTACAACTATCTCGAAGTGCGCGCCGAACTCTCGGAACAGTTCGGCGCCCAGTTCGCCACCGAGGGCGACAGCGAGGCCATCGTCGCCGCATTCCACTACTGGGGTGAGGACGCGGTCCGTCGTCTGCGAGGCATGTTCGCGTTCGCGATCTGGGACACGCAGACGCGCGAGTTGTTCCTCGCCCGCGATCCCTTCGGCATCAAGCCGCTCTTCCTGGCGACCGGGATCGGCGGCACCGCCTTCGGCAGCGAGAAGAAGAGCCTGCTGGAACTGGCGAGCCTGATCGGCATCGGCACGGAACTCGATCCGCGCGCCGTCGAGCACTACACCGTCCTGCAGTACGTGCCGGAACCGGAGACCCTGCACAAGCAGATCCGCAGGCTCGAGTCCGGTTGCTTCGCCCGGGTGCGCCCCGGTGAAGAACCCGTGATCACCCGCTATTTCGCTCCCACGTTCCCGGTGCGGCCGTTCGTCGCCGGCACGGAGCAGGCACGGTACCGCGAGATCGCGGAGGCGCTCGAGGATTCGGTCGCCAAGCACATGCGCGCCGACGTCACCGTCGGTTCCTTCCTGTCCGGCGGCATCGACTCGACGGCCATCGCGGCGCTCGCGATGCGCCACAACCCGAACCTGATCACGTTCACCACCGGTTTCGAGCGCGAGGGCTATTCCGAGGTCGACGTCGCGGCCGAGTCGGCCGAAGCGATCGGCGCGCGCCACGTAGTGAAGGTGGTGAGCCCGTCCGAGTTCGCGGCCGCCATCCCCGAGATCGTGTGGTACCTCGACGACCCGGTCGCCGATCCGGCGCTTGTTCCGCTGTGGTTCGTCGCGAAGGAAGCGCGCAAGCACGTGAAGGTCGTGCTGTCGGGGGAGGGCGCCGACGAACTGTTCGGCGGCTACACCATTTACCGCGAGCCGATTTCGCTGAAACCGTTCGAGTATCTGCCGAAGGGCCTGCGGAGGGCAGCCGGGAAGCTGTCCGAGCGCATCCCCGAAGGGACTCGCGGAAAGAGCCTGCTCAATCGCGGTTCACTCACCCTGGAGGAGCGTTACTACGGCAACGCGCGCAGCTTCAACGACGCACAGTTGCGTGCCGTCCTGCGCGACTTCCGGCCGGAGTGGACGCACCGCGACGTGACCGACCCGATCTACGCACAGTCGCAGGGATGGGATCCGGTGGCCCGGATGCAGCATCTCGACCTGTTCACGTGGTTGCGCGGCGACATCCTCGTCAAGGCCGACAAGATGACGATGGCCAATTCGCTCGAACTGCGGGTGCCGTTCCTCGATCCCGAGGTCTTCAAGGTGGCGTCGCAGGTGCCGCTGGACCAGAAGATCACGAAGAGCACCACCAAGTACGCATTGCGTCAGGCGCTGGAGGGCATCGTGCCCGGGCACGTGCTGCATCGGGCGAAGCTCGGTTTCCCGGTGCCGCTGCGACACTGGCTGCGCGGCACCGAACTGTTCGACTGGGCGCACGAGCAGATCGCGGCCTCCGGCACCGATCACCTGCTCGACAAGGCCGCGATCGCGAAGATGCTCAACGACCATCGGGACGGTGTGTCCGACCACAGCCGCCGCCTGTGGACGGTGCTGATCTTCATGGTGTGGCACGGCATCTTCGTGGAGAACCGCATCGTTCCGGAGATCGCCGAGCCGGCGTACCCGGTTTCGCTCTAGGCGCTCCGCGCCCGTGCGTGGTTGAGGAGTCCAGAGACTCGTCAACCACGCACGGGCGGCGGAGCCGCCTGCTACGGCAGGACGGCGGCGATCTCGTCGGCGGCAGCGGTGCCGTACGCGTCCGCGAGCCGCTTGACCGCCTCGTCACGGTCGAATGTCCACTCCTGGGTGCCGACGGTCTCGAGCACCAGCACGGCGACGAGCGAGCCCAGCTGCGCGGAACGCTCGAAGCTGAGGCCCGCGCTGTGTGCGAGGAGGAATCCGGCCCGGAATCCGTCACCGACACCGGTCGGGTCGACCTTGGCCTTCTCGGGGACGACGGCGACGCGGGTCCAGTTGCCCTCGGAGTCGACGATCTCGACTCCCTTGGAGCCGAGTGTCGTCACGCGGACCCCGACCTGCGCGCGGATCTCCTCTTCGGACAGTCCGGTCTTCTGCTGCAGCAGTCCCCACTCGTACTCGTTCGTGAAGAGGTACTTGGCGCCGCGGATCAGCGCCGACGCCTCCTCGCCGTTGAGTCGGGCGAGCTGTTGCGACGGGTCGGCGGCGAACGGGATGTCCTGGCGACGGCATTCCTCGGTGTGCCGGATCATCGCCTCCGGATCGTTGGCCCCGATCAGGACGAGTTCCAGCGGCGCCGCGTCCTGCGAGAGGCCGGACAGCTCGATCTCGCGGGCCTCACTCATCGCGCCGGGGTAGAACGACGCGATCTGCGCCATGTCCTCGTCGGTGGTGCACACGAAACGGGCGGTGTGCGCGGTGGTGGAGATCCGGACGGCTGTGCAGTCGACGCCGTTGCTCTCGAGCCACTGGCGGTAGTCCGCGAAGTCGGCCCCGACAGCCCCGACCAGCAGCGGCGAACCGCCGAGGACGCCCATGGCGTAGGCGATGTTGCCGCCCACTCCCCCGCGCCGGACCACGAGGTCGTCGACCAGGAAGCTCAACGAGATGTGGCTGAGCTGATCGGCGAGCAGTTGCTCGGCGAACCGGCCCGGAAACCGCATCAGGTGGTCGGTGGCGATGGAACCGGTTACCGCAATTGTCACGGGCGGATGCCTTTCGATGAGTTCGGTCGGGATTTCTCACCGTACCCGGAGTACCACCCTGGTCGGGCGGCAGCACGAGGACGTGGAGACGGGGAGATCGGGCACGAAAAAAGTCTGACGCGGCAGCCGCTCGGCGCCGCGTCAGACTTGTCGATTCAGTTGTTCGTCGGCCTGGGACTCAGTTGAAGGAGTCGCCGCAGGCGCACGAGCCGGTCGCGTTGGGGTTGTCGATGGTGAACCCCTGCTTCTCGATGGTGTCGACGAAGTCGATCGATGCACCCTCGACGTACGGTGCGCTCATCCGGTCCACAGCGAGGGACACGCCACCGAAGTCCACGATCAGGTCGCCGTCCAGGTTGCGGTCGTCGAAGAACAGCTGGTAGCGCAGTCCCGCGCAGCCGCCGGGTTGCACGGCGATACGCAGTGCGAGGTCGTCGCGACCTTCCTGATCGAGCAGCGCCTTCGCCTTGGCGGACGCGGCTTCGGTCATCTTGACGCCGTGGACGGCGGTCTCGTTCTGCACAGTCATGGGCTCTCCCTGTAGTTCGTAACAAACCCGTGAACGCTTCAACGGTACTCCGCGCCCGACTTATTCCCGGGTTCCATTCCCTGCGGCGTCCGCAGATCGGTCCACGTCCATGGTATCCGACGTCGCGATCTCGGGTTACTACCCGGCGGCCGCACCGTCCCACCCGCGGGCGGCCGCGGCCGCGAGGTCCCGGAGCTGTGCGTATGCGTCCGTCATGGCGAGTTCGACGGATCCGGCGTGGTCCACGAGGGACAGGGCGCGGTCGATGCCCGCGCGGTCGAGGTCCGCGGTGTCGAGGAGGACCTGCCCGGCCAGGACGAGCGTCGCGATGGACCGCCTGCGCGCGGCCGCGGCGAGCGCGATCACGAGTTTTCCGCGCAGCGACTGCTGGTCGAGACGACCTTCACCGGTGACGACGAGCTGGGCGGAGGCGAGTTGCCGGTCCTGCCGGGTGCGCTGCGCCACCACGTGGGCGCCGGATTCGCGGGTCGCGCCGAGCGCGAGCAGTGCGGCCCCGATCCCGCCTGCGGCGCCGGCGCCCGGTTCGGCGGCGACGTCCCTGCCCGTGACCCGGCGCAGTTGGGCCGCCCACGCGGTGTTCCGGTCCTCGAGAAACGCGACGGTGTCGGGGTCGGCGCCCTTCTGCGGCCCGAACACGTGGGCGGCGCCGTGTTCGCCCAGCAACGGATGTTCGACGTCGGTCGCGGCCACCAGTTCCACGGTGCGCAGGCGGGCGACGGCGGCGTCGGCACTCTCGAACCCCTCCGCCAGGGCCTCGACGAGGCCGCGGCCGCCGTCGGTGCAGCTGCTCCCGCCGAGACCGACGACGATCCTCCGGGCTCCCGCATCGAGAGCCGCCACCACGAGTTGTCCGACGCCTCGACTGCGGGCCTCGCGGGCGGTGCGGGGCGTCGGCGGCCCGCCGAGAAGTCCGAGCCCGCAGGCTTGCGCCGATTCGAGGTAGGCGTCGGTGCCGTCGAGGAGCCAGCGGGCCGTGACGTCGGCGCTGAGGGGACCTTCCACGACCGCGGTCCGGACGTTGCCTCCCGCCGCGGCGACGACGTCGACGAACCCGGGGCCGCCGTCCGACTGCGGTGCCTCGATCAGCTGGTCGTCGGGACGCACGGCCGACCATCCCGCCGCGATGGCCGCGGTCGCCTCCACGGCGGTCAGCGTGTCACCGAAGGAGTCCGGTGCGATCAACACTCGCATCGGCGAAGTGTAGGGCGGTGGGCGCGACCCGGCATTTCGATGCGAGGTCGGTTTTCCTCCCGGTGCCGTCTTCCCATACTCTGGAAGGGTGAAATTGCTACGCCGCGGTGATTCGGACAATTCAGACAAGCGGGACGTCGAGGTCGCCGAGTCGTCCACGGCCTCGGAGGCGGAGTCCGTCGAACAGGCAGGCAAGGGCCGCCCCACGCCCAAGCGGCGCGACGCCGAATCGAAGCGTCGCGGCCCGGTCGCGCCCGCACCCCTGACGGCGAAAGAAGCCCGGGCCCGCAAGAAGGCCAACCGCGGCACCAAGGAAGAGCGCAAGGTTGCGGCGGCCGAGCGTCGCACAACCGCGGCCGACCGTCGCGCCCGCATGCTCGCCGGCGAGGACAAGTACCTCCTCCCCCGCGACAAGGGCCCCGTCCGCGCCTACGTCCGGGACATCGTCGATGCCCGGCGCAACCTGGTCGGCCTGTTCATGCCCCTGGCCCTGGTCCTGATCATGGCGATGTTCGTCAGCCCGGCGCTGCAGGCCATCGTGACGCTCGCCATGCTCATCATGATGCTGTTCATGGCCATCGAAGGCGTCTGGCTGGGCCGCAAGATCAACAACCAGGTTCGCGAGCGTTTCCCGGACACTCCCGACGGCGGATTCAAGCTCGGGTGGTACGCGTTCGTGCGGGCGTCACAGATCCGCAAGCTGCGCGCCCCCAAGCCGCGAGTGCGTCCCGGCGACGCCATCTGACGCTCAATTGTGGGGGGCGCGGTGCGTCTCGGCGAGCAGCCGCCCCAGGGCAGCGTCCCGGTCGTGCGACAGGTCCGTCATGGGATCGGCCGGCCGGAAGAAGTTGTCGCGGAAGCCGTTCCGCAGCCGTGGGTGGAGTGGACCCAGGTGCCGGCCTGCGTACACCACAGCCGCATGCAGCACGAGGAGAAGTGCAACGAGGACGAGGAATTCGGTCATGGCTGAAATTTTCCGCCCATTCACTTCCCGCCAACAGTGGCGGAATTGACGATATTCGTCAAAATACTGCCACCACACCGGGTTGGTAGCGTTTCCCTCCGTGCCCACCGCCGACCGCCCGGACCGTCCGAGTCGCCCCGATGCGACCTCGCGAACGCTGGTGCTCGGTGGTGCCCGCTCCGGAAAATCCGCTCACGCCGAGGAACTGGCCCAGACTCTGGCCGGATCCGGCCCGGTCCGCTACGTCGCCACCAGTCACCGCGACCCCGCCGATCACGACTGGGAACAGCGCGTCGCACAGCACCGCGACCGGCGTCCCGACAGCTGGCTCACCGTGGAAACCGCACACCGGCTCGACCTCGCCGAACAACTGCGGTCTCCCACCGACGCGGCGGCCACCCTCGTCGACGATCTCGGCACCTGGCTCACCGTCGAACTCGACGGCGCCGCGGCGTGGGAATCGCCCCGCGGCACGATCACCGACCGGACCGACGAACTCGTCGCGGCCGTGCGCGACTACCGCGGCGCACTCGTCCTGGTCACCCCCGAGGTCGGTCTCGGCATCATCCCGGAGACTCGGTCCGGCCGCCTGTTCCGCGACGAGATCGGCGCCCTCAACGCCCGGCTCGCCCAGGTCTGCGATCGCGTCCTCCTCGTCGTGGCCGGGCTGACCGTGACCTTGAAAGATGTTCCCGCACAACACTCGTGCGGTGCAGTAGTGTCCACTCGAACGAGAGGCCAAGCGTGACCAGCGAGTCCGTGAGCACCGACCAGGGTCGGTTCGACCCCGTCACCCCGCCCGACGAGGGGGTGCGCGCACAGGCCGAGGCCCGTCAGTTGCTGCTCACCAAACCCGCCGGCTCTCTCGGCCGGCTCGAGACACTCGCCTGCTGGGCGGCGTCCTGTCAGGGCGTGTGCCCGCCCGCACCGTTCGCGCAGGCGCGGGTGGTGGTGTTCGCCGGTGACCACGGGATCGCGCGGACCGGTGTCTCCGCCTACCCGCCGGAGGTGACGGCGCAGATGGTCGCCAACTTCGTCGGGGGTGGCGCGGCCGTCAACGCTCTCGCGAACCATGCCGGCGCGAGCGTGCGGGTCGTCGACCTGTCGGTGGACGGCGACACGGATCCGTCGTTGTCCGCGTTCAAGATTCGCCGCTCGTCGGGAGCGATCGATCGTGAGGACGCGCTCACGCACGAAGAGACGCTGCGGGCCATCGAGGCGGGCCGGTCGATCGCCGATTCCGAAATCGACTCCGGCGCAGACCTGTTGATCGCCGGCGACATGGGTATCGGCAACACCACACCGGCCACCGTCCTCATTGCCGCACTGACCGATACCGAACCGGTGGCGGCGGTCGGCCGGGGCACGGGGGTCGACGACGCCGGCTGGATCCGGAAGACGGCCGCCATCCGCGACGCGATGCGCCGGGCCCGGCCGGTGGTCCGGGACACGGTGGCACTGCTGCGGACGGTGTCGGGTGCGGACCTCGCGGCGATGGCCGGATTCCTCGCCCAGGCCTCCGCGCGCAAGACTCCGGTGATCCTCGACGGAGTCGTCGTCACCGCCGCCGCCATGGTCGCGGAGGAACTCGCCCACGGTGCCCGCGCCTGGTGGCTGGCCGGCCACCGCTCCACCGAACCGGCGCACACGATTGCGCTGAAACACCTGCAACTCGAACCGCTCCTCGAACTGGACATGCGTCTCGGCGAGGGGTCGGGTGCCGTGACCGCGCTGCCGATCCTGCAGGGCGCCGTCGCCACGCTCGCGGAGATGGCGACGTTCGCGGAGGCGGGAGTCAGCAACCGCGACGCCGACGACGACAGCGAGGGCACCGAGACCGACCCCACCGCTCCCACCGCGGGCTGACCATGTCGGGCGTGCTGCTCGCGTTCTCCTGGCTGACGGTGTTTCCCCTGCGCGGGCCGGATTCCGTCGACCGCGCGGCGGGGGGCCGCGCCATCCGGGCGGCGCCGCTGACCGGGATCGCGCTGGGCGGCCTGGCCGCGGGACTGCTGTGGGCCCTGGTGTCCGCCGGTCTCGACCCCGCCCTTGCCGGCCTGCTGACCGTCGGCGCGCACGCCCTCGCCACCCGCGGCATGCACATCGACGGCCTGTCCGACACCGTCGACGGGCTCGGCTGCTACGGGCCGCCGGAGCGGGCGCGGGCCGTGATGCACAGCGGCGGCGCGGGCCCGTTCGGGGTGTGCGCCCTGGTGATCTACCTGGGCGCGCAGGGGCTGGCGTTCGGATCCCTCGCCGCTGCAGGACAATTCGCGTGCGTGGCGGTCGCCGTGGCGGCCGGGCGGGTGGCGGTCGTGTTCGCCTGCCGGCGCGGAATTCCCGCGTCGTCGACGGAAGGATTCGGCGCGCTGGTCGCCGGAACCCAACCGCTGTGGACGGGTATCGCCTGGACCGTTCCGCTCCTCGCGGCGGCCGCGTGGTGCACCTCGCCGTGGTGGCAGGGACCGGTCGTCATGGCGGTCGCGCTGACGCTCACCGCCCTACTGGTGGCCCACTGCGTCCGGCGGTTCGCCGGCCTGAACGGCGACGTGCTCGGCGCCGCACTCGAGATCACCGTCACCGTCGCGGCAGTCGGACTCGCATTCTGAGCGACCGCCGCGACCGCGGTCAGCGCAGTTTCGTCATCCAGCCGTGGGTGTCGGCGAACGTTCCCCGCTGGATCCCGGTCAACGTGTCGCGCAGGGCCATCGTGACCTCACCGGGCTCTCCGTCCGCGATGGTGAATTCACCCTCGGCCGACTTGACCCGGCCGACGGGTGTGATGACCGCCGCCGTGCCGCACGCGAACACCTCGGTGATCTCACCCGACTTGGTCTTGGTGCGCCATTCGTCGGTGCTGATCCGCCGTTCCTCCACCGCGAAACCGGCGTCCGTCGCGAGGGCCAGCAGCGAGTTGCGGGTGATTCCCGGCAGCAGCGAACCGGACAGCGACGGGGTCACGAGGCGGGCGTCGGACCCGGAGCCGAACACGAAGAAGAGGTTCATGCCGCCCATCTCCTCGACGTACGACCGCTCGATGGCGTCGAGCCAGACCACCTGGTCGCATCCCTCGTCGGCGGCCTGCGCCTGGGCGAGAAGCGACGCCGCGTAATTGCCCGCGAACTTGGCGGCACCGGTGCCGCCGGGGGCGGCGCGCACGTATTCCGTCGACAGCCACACGCTGACCGGCTTCACCCCGCGCGGGAAGTACGCGCCGGCCGGCGACGCGATCAGCAGGTAGCGGTACTCGTCGGCCGGTCGCACCCCCAGACCGGCCTCGGTGGAGAACATGAACGGGCGGAGGTACAGCGCGTCCTCCCCACCGGCGGCGGGAACCCATTCGTGATCGAGCTCGAGCAGTTCGGTGATCGACTTGACGAACAGCTCCTCCGGCAGCTCGGGCATCGCGAGGCGACGGGCCGACGTCGCGAGTCGTTCGGCGTTCGCCTCGATGCGGAACGTCGAGATGCCGCCGTCGGGTTGCCGGTACGCCTTCAAGCCCTCGAAGATGGCCTGCCCGTAGTGGAGCACCATCGCCGCCGGGTCGAGCTGGAGCGGACCGTACGGCTCCACCTTGGCATCGTGCCAGCCGAGCTCCGCGGAGTAGGTGATCGACACCATGTGGTCCGTGAAGTACCGACCGAATCCGGGCGCCGCCAGTATCTCTCGCCGTACCTCGTCGGAGGTGAGGGCGGGATGCGGGACTCGGACGAATTCGGTGACACCTGTCATGCCCGTGATCTTATCGAACGCCTTCCGCCGCCCCGCCGCCGACAGGTCGTCCGGGACAGGCGCTTACTTGGTGTTGATCTCCACGAACGGCGGAGACACCACTACGGCGCGCAGCGAGCGTCCCCGGACGTCCACCGCGATCTCGTCGCCGGCCGACACCCCGGCACCGGAATCGAGCAGCGCCAACGCGATCCCGACCTTCAGCGTCGGAGAGAACGTGCCCGACGTGGTCTCGCCGATCGACTCGCCGTCACGCAGCACGCTCTGGCCTGCGCGCAGCACCCCGCGGTCCAGCGCCTTGATGCCCCACAGCCTGCGCAGCGGACCGGACGCCTTCTCGTCGGTGAGCGTCTCCTTGCCCCAGAACTTCGGCTTCTTCCATCCGATCGCCCACCCGCAGCGCGCCTCGAGCGGAGAGATCTCCAGCGACAGTTCGTGCCCGTGCAGGGGGTAGCCCATCTCGGTGCGGAGGGTGTCCCGGGCACCGAGACCGGCGACCTGCCCCCCGTGCGCGCGAACCTGGTCCACCGCCGCCCGGAACAGCTTCTCGCTGTCCTCCCAGCGGGGCAGCAGTTCGAAACCGACCTCGCCGGTGTACCCGCTGCGGCACACGCGGACGGGGACGCCGTCCCAGGTGGCGTCGGCGAAGGCCATGTAGTCGATGTCGGTGGGCAGGCCGAGCGCGGTGAGCACCTCCACCGACTTCGGCCCCTGCACCGCGATCACACCGAAGTCCCGATGCTGGTTCTCGACCGTGACGCCGGCAGGCGCCGCGGCGGCCAGTGCCGCGACCACGTCCGCGGTATTGGCGGCGTTGGGGACGAGGAACACCTCGTCGGGACTCACGTAATACGCGATCAGATCGTCGACGACCCCGCCCGACGGGGTGCAGCACAGCGTGTACTGCGCCTTGCCGGGACCGATCTTGTCGAGGTCGTTGGTGAGTGCGGAATTGACGAAGGCGGCGGCACCGTCGCCCCGCACGAGCGCCTTGCCGAGGTGGCTGACGTCGAACACCCCCACGGACTCGCGCACAGCGGTGTGCTCGACCACGGTGCCGGCGTACGACACGGGCATCTCCCAGCCGCCGAAGGGAGCGAACGTTGCCCCGAGTTCGACGTGAACGGCGTGGACGGGCCCCTGCGACAACTGCTCCTCGGTCATGCGCCTCAACCTATCGGACCGTCGGGCGCACCGGGTAGACGACGGCGGCGGAGCACTACCATCGGGACGGACGTCGGCCACCCGACACCACCCGCCCCCGAACTGCTGCAGGAGAGACACCGTGAGCACCCACACAGCCCGACCCCTCGGACCACAACTCGCCCTCGCCGGCACCGTCGGCAAGCGCGTGGACGTGCTGGTGATCGGGCTGACGTCGACCTCGGACGGACCCGAAATCGCGCTCGGCGACGGCATCGTCGACGAAGCGGTGCTGACCGATCTGCTCGACACGCTGGTCGCGGTCGGCGCGTCGGGAAAAGCCGAGGAAACCACCCGCGTCCCGGCCCCCGGCGCGCTCCCGGTCGACAGCGTGCTGGCCGTCGGACTCGGTTCGGCGGAGAAGCTGGACGCCGAGCAGATCCGTAAGTCCGCAGGCGCGGCCGCACGCTCGCTCAGCGGCGTCGGCACCGTCGCGACCACCCTGTCCGTGCTCGATCTCGGTGCGGCGGCAGAAGGTTTCGCCCTCGGCGCGTACCGGTTCACCGAGTTCAAGTCCGCGAAGTCCGCGCCCGGCCCCGACGCGCAGCCCATCGCCCGGGTGGAGCTCCTCGTGTCGTCCCCGCGCGCGAAGGAGTCGAAGGACACCCTCGCCCGCTCGGCGGCGATCGCCGAGGCCGTGGCCACCGCCCGCGAATTCGTCAACACTCCCCCGAGCCACCTCTTCCCCGCCGAATTCGCCGACCGTGCAAAGGCTCTCGGCACGGACGCCGGACTGAAGGTCGAGGTCCTCGACGAGAATGCGCTCGAGAAGAACGGCTACGGCGGCATCCTCGGAGTGGGCAAGGGCTCGTCCCGCCTGCCGCGGCTGGTGCGCCTGAGCTACTCCGCGAAGAAGCGCAACGCACCCAAGGTCGCGCTCGTCGGCAAGGGCATCACCTTCGACACCGGCGGCATCTCCATCAAGCCCGCCGCCGGCATGGAGAACATGACGTCCGACATGGGCGGCGCCGCAGCCGTTGTCGCCACCGTCGTCCTCGCCGCGAAGCTCGGACTGCCCGTCGACGTCACCGCCACCGTGCCGATGGCCGAGAACATGCCGTCGTCCACCGCGCAGCGTCCCGGCGACGTCCTCACCCAGTACGGCGGAATCACGGTCGAGGTCATCAACACCGACGCCGAGGGACGCCTCGTCCTCGCCGACGCCATCGTCCGCGCCTGCGAGGACGACCCCGACTACCTCATCGACACCGCGACGCTCACCGGCGCACAGATGGTGGCGCTCGGCAACCGCACGCCCGGCGTCATGGGCACCGACGAGTTCCGCGACCGGGTCGCCGCCATCTCCCAGAAGATCGGCGAGAACGCGTGGGCCATGCCGATGCCCGCCGAACTTCGCTCGGACCTCGACTCGAAGATCGCCGACCTCGCGAACGTCACCAACCACCGCTGGGGCGGCATGCTTGCCGCGGCCCTGTACCTGAAGGAGTTCGTCGCCGACGGCGTCCAGTGGGCGCACATCGACGTCGCAGGCCCGGCCTACAACTCGTCGGGACCGTGGGGATACACCGGTCGCGGCGGCACCGGCGTGCCCGTGCGCACGATGATCTCGGTGATCGAGGACATCGCCGCCAACGGCTAGGCGCTCCGCGCCTGTGCGCCTTTCTGGTTGTTCCAGCTACCAGAAAGGCGCACGAGCACGAAGGGCCTACAGGTCCCGCTCGCGCTCGCGCTTCCGCTCGATCCGGCGGCGTGCGTCGAAGTCGCGCATCCGCTGCGGGTAACCGGTCTTGCGGACGTCGTACACGGGAATGCGGAGATCCTCGCCGAGTTTGCGGGCGCCGCGCTCTCCGCCCACCCGGCGCCGGGTCCACTCGCCGTCGGCCGCGACGAGGACGACGGTGACTTCGGTCACCGTCGTCTGCGGTTCGACGTACGCCTCCACTCCGAGGTGCGTGCGAGTCCAGTTCGCGAGATGGGCGGCATCCTCCGGGGACGCCTGCGATCGGCCGGACCGAGGTCGCGAGAAACGGTCGAACAACCCCACGTCGAGCCTCCTCGAGTGCGTGCGCCGGACCGCGCCGGCAACTGTCCTCCAAGTTTGCCAGCGAACGTCCGGTCACCGCCGCACACGAAAACTACTGGCCGGTAGGCATAACGTCCGGGCGCACCCGAAGTCGCGGCGGGTGCCCCTCGGCGGACACGCCCATCGGATCAATGGAAAGATGTGGAGCGCCGACACAGCGAGTGGGTGACGACGAATCGGAATTACCTGCAAGTAACCCGCAAGACACGTGCATCTCGAGCACAATGGTTCACGACCACAAGTCGACAAAATTCCACAACCCGAACACAACTGTCGAGGAGTCAAAAGACATGGCCTTCTCCGTCCAGATGCCAGCGCTTGGTGAGAGTGTCACCGAGGGAACTGTCACGCGGTGGCTCAAGCAGGAAGGAGACGCGGTCGAAGTTGACGAACCCTTGCTCGAAGTCTCCACGGACAAGGTGGACACGGAAATCCCGTCTCCCGTGGCCGGCGTTCTCAGCAAGATCGTTGCTCAGGAAGACGACACCGTGGAAATCGGTGGCGAGCTTGCCGTGATCGGCGACGCCGGTGAGGCTCCTGCCTCCGACTCCGCTCCCGCTCCCGCCGCCGAAGAGTCCGCCGCGGAGCCGGCTCCCGCCGCCGAGGCCCCGGCCGCCGAGTCTGCGCCCGCCGCGTCCGGCAACGGTTCCGCCGAGGGCACCGCGGTGAAGATGCCGGAACTCGGCGAGTCCGTCACCGAGGGCACCGTCACCCGCTGGCTGAAGGCCGTCGGCGACGAGGTCGCCGTGGACGAGCCGCTCGTCGAGGTCTCCACCGACAAGGTCGACACGGAGATCCCGTCGCCGGTCGCCGGTACCCTCCTCGAGATCAGCGCCGAGGAAGACGACACCGTCTCCATCGGCGGTCAGCTCGCCGTCATCGGTTCCGGCGCACCCGCCGCCAAGCCGGCCGCGGCGCCGAAGCCCGAGCCCACCCCCGAGCCCGCGAAGCCCGCACCGGCTCCGGAGCCGGCGAAGCCCGAGCCCGCCAAGCGCGCCCCGGCTCCCGCAGCGGCTCCGGCCGCATCCGCCCCGGCTCCCGCAGCCGCGGCCCCCGCACCCGCTGCCACCTCCGGGGACAGCACCCCGTACGTCACCCCGCTCGTGCGTAAGCTCGCCGCGGACAACAACGTCGACCTGTCGGCGGTGACGGGCACCGGCGTCGGTGGCCGCATCCGCAAGCAGGACGTCCTGGCCGCCGCCGACGCGAAGAAGGCACCGGCTGCTGCCGCGCCCGCTGCCGCACCGGCCGCCGCCGCTGCCCCCGCAGCAGCATCCGCCGGGGTCCGCCCCGAGCTGGCACACCTGCGCGGAACCACGCAGAAGGCCAACCGGATTCGTCAGATCACCGCCACCAAGACGCGGGAGTCGCTGCAGACCACTGCGCAGCTCACCCAGACCTTCGAGGTCGACGTCACCCGGATCGCGGCCCTGCGGGCGCGGGCCAAGAACACCTTCCTCGAGCGCGAGGGCGTCAAGCTGACGTTCCTCCCGTTCTTCGCGAAGGCCGTCGTCGAGGCGCTGAAGTCGCACCCGAACATCAACGCCAGCTACGACGAGGCGAACAAGCAGATCACGTACTACGACGCCGAGCACCTGGGCTTCGCGGTCGACACCGAGCAGGGCCTGCTGTCTCCCGTCGTCCACAACGCCGGCGACCTGTCGCTGGCCGGCCTGGCCCGCGCCATCGCGGACATCGCCAAGCGCGCCCGCTCCGGTGGACTCAAGCCGGACGAGCTGTCCGGGGGCACGTTCACGATCACGAACATCGGCAGCCAGGGCGCCCTGTTCGACACGCCGATCCTCGTGCCGCCGCAGGCCGCGATGCTCGGCACCGGCGCGATCGTCAAGCGTCCCGTGGTCGTGACCGACGAGTCCGGCAGCGAATCCATCGGCGTCCGCTCGATGTGCTACCTGCCGCTCACCTACGATCACCGTCTCGTCGACGGTGCCGACGCAGGCCGCTTCCTGACCACGATCAAGCAGCGTCTGGAGCAGGGAGCGTTCGAGGCCGACCTGGGTCTCTGATTCGTCACCGACTTCGAGCCGAACGTAGTTTCGCAGGGGCACCATTTCCACACGGGATGGTGCCCCTGCGCTGTGAAGGAGGCTGTTGCACATGCGAGTGGTCATCGCCGGATCCTCCGGGCTGATCGGCACCGCTCTCGTCTCGTCTCTCCGCGGCGACGGCCACGACGTCGTGCGTCTCGTCCGTCGCTCGTCCGCCGGTCCCGACGAGTCGCGCTGGGATCCGCAGAAGGACCGGCTCGACACGGAGATCCTGTCGGACGCCGACGCCGTCGTGAATCTGTGCGGCGTCGGGATCGGTGACAAGCGCTGGACCGGGGCGTACAAGCAGTTGATCCGGGACAGCCGCATCGCCGCGACAGACGTACTGGCGGAGGCCGTCGCCGAGGCCGCGGTTCCCGTGTTCGTCAACGCGAGCGCCGTCGGCTACTACGGTGACACCGGCAACCACGTCGTCGACGAGTCCTCCCCGGCGGGTGAGGGTTTCCTCGCGGACACCTGTCGTGACTGGGAGGCCGCGACCGCCCCCGCAGGCGACTCGAAGGTCCGCACCGTGTTGTTGCGGAGCGGCATCGTCCTGTCCCCGCACGGCGGTCTGCTCGGCCGGCTGAAGACCCTGTACTCGTTCGGGCTGGGAGGGCGGCTCGGCAACGGCCGCCAGTACCTGTCGTGGATCTCGTTGGAAGACGAGATCGATGCGATCAAGTTCGTCCTCACCCGCGAGGACGTGGCCGGACCCGTGAACCTCACCGGCCCGGCGCCGGTCACCAACGCGCAGTTCAACGATGCGGTCGCGCGCACGCTGCACCGCCCCGCACCGTGGATCGTTCCCGGGTTCGCGCTGACCGCGCTGGTGGGCGAGTTCGCGCAGGAAGGCATCCTGGCCGGGCAGCGCGCCATCCCCACGGTGCTCGAAAATGCGGGATTCCGGTTCCGGCACAACACGATCGGTGAGGCCCTCGACGCCGCCCTCGTGCGGTGAACCCAGGTCGCGGCGGTGGGGCGACGGTCCCGGCGTAACCTCTACCGCATGAGCAGCGCGACACAATCCGCCCGTTTCAGCCCCCTACCGATCTCCGTCGAACACCTCGGCCGGATCGGGTATGTCGACGCCTGGGACCGACAGCGCGAGCTGGCGGCCGAACGTGCGGACAACGTGGGCACCGACACGCTGCTGCTGCTCGAACACCCTGCTGTGTACACGGCGGGACGACGGACCGAACCCGGTGACCGCCCCACCGACGGCACGCCCGTCATCGACGTCGACCGCGGCGGGAAAATCACCTGGCACGGCCCGGGACAACTGGTGGGATACCCGATCGTCAAGCTGGCCGAACCGGTCGACGTCGTGCGGTACGTCCGCAGGCTGGAGCAGGCGCTGATCGCCGTGTGCACCGACCTCGGCATCGAGTGTGGCCGGGTCGACGGCCGCTCCGGGGTGTGGCTGCCCGCGTCCCTCGAGAACGGGCACTGGCTGCCCGAGCGCAAGGTGGCGGCCATCGGGGTGCGGGTGCAGCGCGGTGTCGCCCTGCACGGTTTCGCCCTCAACTGCAATTCCGTCCTGACGGGGTTCGACGCCATCGTCCCGTGCGGCATCCGTGACGCCGGTGTCACGTCGCTGTCGCGGGAACTGGGCAGGGACGTGACGATCGAGGAGGTCACCCCCGCCGTCACGGCGGCGGTCGTCGCAGCACTCGACGGCACCCTCCCGGTGACCGAACACGACATCGAGCGGGTCACTTTCGACTCCGCCGCGGCCGAGACGCCGTCCTCCGCCCCCACCTTCACTACTGTTCAGTACGGCTGACGAGCACTCCCCGGCCCGTCGGGCGCGCCGGGCCGGGCGTAGCATCGTTCGCGTGACTGTGGCCCCAGAAGGACGCAAATTGCTCCGCCTCGAGATCCGAAATGCGGAGACCCCGATCGAACGCAAACCGAACTGGATCAAGACGAGAGCGAAGATGGGCCCGGAATACTCCGAG
>NZ_JBHURF010000017.1:0-215182 GCF_042674125.1 Rhodococcus sp. NPDC056960
GCGGTCGGTGCCGCTGCTGCCGCGACCATGGGCTTCTTCTCCGTCGGTGCGGCGAACGCCGACACGTTCATTCCGCTGCCCGGTGGCAGCATCACGCAGACCCTGGCCGACGGCACCGTGGTGACGGTGAACCTGACGGACGAGAGTGCGAACATTTCGCCGTCGATGGGTTCGACGCCGTTGCACCGCAACGTTTGGGTCAACGGCAAGGCCTCCGTGCACCTGGATGGAGCCGGAGCGACCGGCGCAGACATTCAGCCCGGTTACGTCCTCGCCTGCCAGGTCGACTTCGGAGCGGGAGCCGAAGGTGAAACCAGCACAACTCCTGTGATGAACGCTGACGGTACTGTTTCGGTCCCTCTTGACGGCGGCACAAGCGCTGGCATCACCCTCGGGCCCGGCGAGGCGGTCAGTGTCGACATCCTGGACCTCGAGGCGCCGGACGCCTACGGCGGAGAGTCTCACTCGGCATACAACAGTTTCGAGGGCACCGACGGCTCGGTCACCTGGGCCGACTCGACCCTCGGAGTGAGCGGTTGCGCCGGCTACGCGCAGGCGCGGTCGTACGTGAACGTCTCTGTCGAGACGGACAATGTGAGCAGCACAGTCACCCTGTGGGGACAGCCCTTCAGCATCGGCTGATAATTCGTTCTACCCACGACTCCGGGCCCGTGCATGCAGCTGCATGCACGGGCCCGGAGTCGTTCGAGCGTTATTCGCGGGTCTGTTCGAGTTTCGCTGCCTTCTCTGCCGGCATCGCGTGTGCTCCGTCGGAACTCGCTGCCGCTCCGTCGGTTTGGAGGCTCGCCTCGAGGATGTCGCGGATCTGGATCAGCAGGTCGGCCTCGCTGGCCTTCTTGTCTGCGGGTTCGGTGATGAACCGCTTCTTCGCGGCGTTGGCCGGGACGATGAGAATGAAGTACACGACCGCGGCGATGATCACGAAGTTGATCACGGCCGTGACGACGGCGCCGATGTTGATGAAGGTTGCCGGGTTGTCGGCGATGATCTGGTAGCCCCACCCCAGATCGTTGGCGCCGCCCGCAACGGCGATCAGCGGATTGATCACGTTGTTGGTGAACGATGTGACGATGGCGGTGAACGCGGCTCCGACTACGACCGCGACGGCGAGGTCGAGGACGTTCCCGCGGAGCAGGAAGTCCTTGAATCCCTTGAACATGTCGACGTCTCCTCGAGTGGGTGGCAACTCATCCAGCACTGTTTCGCAGAAAAGCCTAGATCAGCGCGGTTCCGCGTGACAGGTCACTGAAAGGTCACGGTGATCGCGCTCGTGAGGGATGCCGCGGCCACCGTCGTGGCATCGGCCGCCGGAAGAGCCAGCATGACCACACGTTCGCGCTGGTCACGTCCATTCCCGGACGGTGTGACCAGCACCACGACGGCACGGGACGCCAGCACCGTTGCGCCCGGCCGCCGGTCGGGATTCGCCGGTGTGTCCGAATCGACGGTGAGCACGTCGACGCGATCGCCCTCACGCAGCAGTTCCGTGACGGCAGGATCGGCGAGTCGGACCGGAACGATGCGGGCGTCCTCGCTGCCCGCTGCGGCGGCGGCCAGACGTGGTCCCAGTACCCGGACGTCGGTGAGGGCTTCGCCGGCGCGGGTGGGTCCGGCGAGGGTGCGCCCGTCGAGGTCCGCGACGGCGGTGACGGCCCCGTTGGGCAGGCTCCCCGATTCGCGGTCGACCACTTCGACGTCGGCTTCCGTGAGGACCACGCCCGGCTGTAGATCCCGTGCGGCCACCACGACCGCGGAGCGGGCGGAGTCGGGGTTTCCGCGGGCGAGAAGACCCAGGGCGAGGCAGACGAGCGCGGCGGCCAGCACGCGTCTCGCGACGAGGGTGTGGGCCCGACCCGGGTGGGTGAGATCCGACAGCCGGTCGGCCCAGGACGGGCTCAGGCTTCGGTGTGCTCGGTTCCGGGGGCGGCGACCGGTCTGGGCGGGCTCGAACGACATGGTTCGACGCTATGTGACCGCCATGCCGGCGAGGACCGGGACGAGGCCTGCCTGTGGATGGACGAGAAGTTGTGGATAACCCGCGGGTGGCGGTGAACTAGCTGGCAGCAGCCTTGGCCGGTGCGGCGGTCGCAGTGCTCGTCGAGCTGGACGAGGCCTTCGAGGAACTTTCCGACTTGGCCGCGGGAGTGGAGTCGGTCTTGGCTGCCGGCTCGCTGGCCGCGCCGGACGTGCCACGACTGTCGGTGCGGTAGAAGCCGCTGCCCTTGAAGACGATGCCGACGGAGTTGAACAGCTTGCGAAGCTTGCCCGAGCACGCGGGGCAGACGGTCAGGGAGTCATCACTGAACGACTGGACGATGTCGAAACGGTTGTCGCATTCCGTACACGCGTATGAATAGGTGGGCACTGGGGTTCCTCCGCACTGTGTAGTCAAACCGCAGGTTTTAGCACTCTACAGCCGACAGTGCCAACAACGCTAATCAGGGAAGTATTCCGGGGGTGCCGCCGCCCTCACTCGTCGCCGAGCCGAACCAGGCCCGAGCCGGGCGTGAGCGCCCACCCCATACGGATGTCATGGGGGTCCTCGGGCAGCGCGGACACCAGCTCCTCGTCGCGAACCATGGTGATCAACCGCGCGCCGGGCGCGGCGAGACCGAGCGACCGGTCGTAGAAGCCCGCGCCGCGGCCGAGCCGCACCCCCTGCCGATCGACGGCCAGGGCGGGCACGAAAATTGTTTCGGCCGAACGAATCTCGTCGGGTTCCCAGGTGTGCCCCGTCGGTTCGCGGAGGCCGTAGCTCGCGTCGGCGAGATCATCCGCGCCGGTGAATTCGGCCCAGTAAAGGGGTCCCGGACCGCGCGTGACCGGCACGAGGACGCGACCGGCGACCCGGCGGAGAGCGTCGAGGAATTCCAGCGAACCGGGCTCGAGGGCGGTGGGGACGTAGGCGCAGACGGTCGATTCGCCGGCGACGCCGACTGTGACGCGTCCGGCAAGTGCCTGGTCCTCGGAGGCGCGGAGTTCGGGGGTCAGTGCGCGCCGCCCGGACAGCACCAGTTCACGCCATTCGGCCTTCGTTCGTGCCTGCATGCCCCAACCCTAGAGCCGCCCGCGGAGCGTTCCCAACGGGTTCCCGGAGGTTACTGACAGGATCTTGGTAACTGAGGAGTAGGTCGGCACCGTTATGGTGTGGGCATGACAGACGCCGCACCGCACACCGCCAGCGCCTTTCGCACGGCTGTCGTGCCCGCAGCGGGAATGGGTACGCGATTCCTCCCCGCGACCAAGACCGTGCCGAAAGAGTTGCTGCCGGTTGTGGATACCCCGGGTATCGAACTCGTGGCCGGAGAGGCCGCGGATTCGGGAGCCGGCCGGCTGGTGATCGTGACGTCGCCGGGCAAGGACGGCGTGGTCGCCCACTTCGTCGAGGACCTCGTCCTCGAGAGCAAGCTCGAGGCGAGCGGCAAGTATCACCTGCTCGAGAAGGTGCGGAAGGCTCCCGGGTTGCTCGAGGTCGAGTCCGTCGTGCAGGACGAGCCCCTCGGTCTCGGCCACGCCGTCGGCTGCGCGGAGTCGGTCCTCGACGACGACGAGGACGCCATCGCGGTGCTCCTTCCGGACGATCTGGTGATGCCTCGCGGGGTGCTCGAGACGATGTCCCGGGTCCGCGCGAAGCGCGGCGGCACCGTGCTCTGCGCCATCGACGTCCCCAAGGACCAGGTGAGCGCGTACGGCGTCTTCGAAGTCGAGACGGTTCCCGACGCCACGAACCCGGACGTCCTCAAGGTCGTGGGCATGGTGGAGAAGCCGGCCATCGAGGACGCGCCGTCCACGTTCGCCGCCGCTGGTCGCTACCTCCTCGACCGCGCGATCTTCGATGCGCTGCGGCGGATCGAACCCGGCGCCGGCGGCGAGCTCCAGCTCACCGACGCCATTGCTCTCTTGATCAAGGACGGCCATCCCGTCCACGTCGTCGTGCACCGCGGCACGAGACACGACCTCGGAAATCCCGGCGGCTACCTCCGTGCTGCGGTTGACTTTGCGTTGGACATGGACGAGTACGGCCCATCGTTGCGTGAATGGCTGATCGACCGATTGAAGCGAACGGATTCCTAGAGGCTCGGGAGGCAAGAACTTGCGGTCGGTCGAGGAGCAACAGACGATCGTGACCGCGGCCGCGGTGGCGCCGCGGCCGGTCCGTGTGGCGATCTCCGAAGCCCAGGGGCTGCTGTGTGCCGAAGAGGTGGTCACCGAGCGTCCGCTTCCCGGTTTCGACCAGGCCGCCATCGACGGTTACGCCGTCCGCAGCGTCGACGTCCAGGCGGCCGGCACCGACATCCGGGACGACGACGGCGCGCCCGTGGAGCTGTCGCTGCCCGTGGTCGGCGAGGTCACGGCGGGTTCGCGGCAGCCGATCCGGCTGCAGCCGCGCCAGGCCGTCAAAGTCGACACGGGTGCACCGCTCCCGACGCTCGCCGACGCCGTCCTCCCGCTCGACCGCACGGACGGTGGCCGGGCCCGCGTCAAGATCTACAAGCCGGTCCGCTCCGGCGACTACGTCCGCAGGGCCGGCGACGACGTGCAGCCGGGAGATGTCGCCGTCCGCGCGGGCACCATCATCGGAGCAGCCCAGGTGGGGTTGCTGGCCGCCGTGGGGCGCGACAAGGTCCTCGTGCATCCGCGGCCGCGACTGTCCGTCATCTCCGTCGGCGGCGAACTCGTCGACGTCGATCGCACCCCCGGTCCCGGCCAGGTCTACGACGTCAACTCCTACGCGCTGGCCGCCGCCGCCCGTGACGCCGGCGCCGACGTCAACCGGGTCGGAATCGCGAACGCCGATGCCCGCCGTCTGCGCGAGGTGATGGAGGGTCAGCTGATCCGCTCCGAGATCGTCGTGATCGCGGGGGCGGTCGGCGGCGGCGCGTCCGAGGACGTCCGCGACGCGCTCGCCGATCTCGGCGACCTCGAGGTCGACCGGGTCGCGATGCACCCGGGATCCGTCCAGGGTTTCGGACAGCTGGGCCGCGACGAGGTGCCCACCTTCCTGCTCCCGTCCAACCCGGTGAGCGCCCTGGTGGTGTTCGAGGTGATGGTGCGTCCGCTGATCCGCATCGCCCTCGGGCGCAGGCAGCCGATGCGGCGCGTCGTCACTGCCCGCACCGTCGCACCCATCACGTCCATCGAGGACCGCAAGGGCTTCCTCCGCGGCCAGCTCATGCGCGACGAGGCGACGGGGGAGTACCTCGTCCAGGCTCTCGGTGGAGCGCCGGGCGCGTCCTCACACCTGCTCGCCACCCTGGCCGAGGCCAACTGTCTCGTCCTCATCGAGCCCGAGGTCACCGAGGTCCGGACCGGTGACCAGGTGGATGTGGCCTTCCTGGCTCAACGGGGCTGACGGCACTGCGAGTGTGGGACGCGATGACACAGCATTCGGGTGAGACGAGATGACACAGCATCCGGGTTGGCCGCCGCACCTCGGGCCCCTGCGGGTGAAGGGCGGCGTGGTCACCGTCCGCGCCATCAGGCTGCGTGACGCGGCCGCGTGGAGTCGTCTGCGAACCCGCGACCGGGCACACCTCGAGCCGTGGGAACCGACGGGGGAGGCGCCCTGGGATGCGCGGCACCACATCTCGGGATGGCCGGGGCTGTGCAGCAGCCTGCGCTCGGAGGCCCGCAAGGGTCACATGCTGCCGATGGCCATCGAACTCGACGGCAACTTCTGCGGTCAGATCACGATCGGCAACGTGGTGCGGGGCGCGCTGCGCTCCGCCTGGATCGGATACTGGGTGGCCAGCGACGTCAACGGCCTCGGCGTGGCGACGGGTGCCCTCGCGCTGGGGTTGGACCACGCCTTCGGTCCGGTGGGATTGCACCGTGTGGAGGCCACCGTCCGTCCCGAGAACCTGGCGAGCCAGGCGGTGCTGCGCAACGTCGGCTTCCGCGAGGAGGGCCTGCTCAAGCGCTACCTGGACGTGGACGGGCGGTGGCGTGACCACATCCTGGTCGGCATGACGGTCGAGGACGTGCCCGGCACGGTGTCGGATTCGCTCGTGCGCAGTGGCAAAGCCACCTGGGCATAACCACCGCGGTAAAGCCCAAAGTGGACATGGACAAACGTCCAGCTACGCGGCAGTTATCTGACGGTATCAAAAGTTTCTGACCAGTCACTCTCCTTTCGCCAAGTCTTTGCCGGATCGTGTCGCTCGCTCTCCCACGTCATGTCGAGAGCCACATTTTCGCGTTACGCATGTGACACCTGAGTATGGTGAGATCGGCGCGTCTGCGAAGATGTGCGTGTTCATGCGGTTAGCCTGGATGGGTCAACAGCGGTATCCATGCTGGTAGACGATTGGGAGGAGGTCGCCGTATGCCGAACTCGTTTCTCTGGATCGGGCTCGTCGTCGTATGGCTCTTCGTCCTGGTCCCGATGCTGGTGAACAACCGCCCCCGGATTCGGCAAACCAGTGACGCAGCACTCGCCACGCGCGTGCTGCACCGCGGTGACAAGCGTCCCGTGCAGCGTGGACCCGCCGCAGGACACCGCAGCGATCCGTACTGGCAACCGGAACCGGACCACTACGGCCACGACGCGGAGGACCTTGTGGACACTCACGCAGAGGAAGACGATTTCGACAGTGAGCGGGCACCGGTCGGCGAGTACGTGCCGGTTCGCCGCGGGCGCGGCGGCTTCGATCCCGAGGCCGATGCGATCGCCCGCGAGGCCCGGTACGCGTTCCGCCAGAGATCGGTGCTCGGGCTCGTGTTCGCGACGATCATGTCCGCGGCACTCGGGCTGATCATCTCCCCGCTCATGTGGTGGGCATTCGCTGCCGGGGTGGTGGGTCTCTTCGGGTACATGGCGTACCTGCGCCGGCAGGTTCAGATCGAGCAGGAGATCCGTCGTCGACGGACGGCGCGACTCAACCGCTCGCGGTTGGGCGTCGAGTCCCGCAGCGACGAGGAACTGCGCCTCATTCCCGCGCGGTTGCGCCGTCCCGGGGCAGTCGTTCTCGAAGTGGACGACGGGGATCCCGAATTCGAGCATCTGGGGCACTTCGACGACGAGCCGATGCAGCAGGCGACGATGCGCCGAGCGGCGGGGGAGTAGCCAGGCGATTCGGACCGAAAGGCACGTCCGTGCAGGCGATTCGCTCCCCGCGCGGGTGGCCTGCTAGAGTTTGCCGAGCGGATCGCAGGATTCGCAAAAAGGGGCTGTGGCGCAGTTGGTAGCGCGCTTCGTTCGCATCGAAGAGGTCAGGGGTTCGATTCCCCTCAGCTCCACCACCGAAAAGGCACTCTCTCCATCCGGAGCGGGTGCCTTTTCTGCGTTCCGGCGTCGGTGGACGCGGTCTCTCGGAGCCGGAATTGCCAAAAGGTAACTGCATGCTGTGTACTGTTCGTAGGCCGTCACGGGGTCGGTCGCGCGGGGTGGGAGAACATGCAGGCAATGGACAGGATCTCGAAGTTCCTCGAACCGGTGACGGTGGTCGCGACCATCACCGCGACAATGTTGCTGGTGAACGTACTGTGAAATCCTGCCGGTCGTCCGGTGTTCTGATCACCGTGTCCGGGATGTCGCACCTCCGCTGATCGATCAGCACCACCAGACGACGAACACGGAACCCGCAGGGGTTCGCACAGTCTGCTCGAGTCCCACCTGGCTCGGGCATCGCTGGTGGTGCCGGTCCCCCGACACCGGCACCACCAGCACCTCCGTTCGGTTCGCTCGATACCATGGCAGCGGCGACGTCGCCGTAGATGTGGTGTCGCGTCGTGATTACGAGGGGGGTGCACCGTGAGCGCGCGTCGTGTTGTCCGAAGACTGACCATGGTCGGGCTGGCGTTGGCCTTCCTGGCCGGGCTCGGGTGGGTCACCGTCTCGGTGTTCCCGTCGGATGCCGCCGCCGATCCCCAATACCACGACTGCTCTGGCGGTCGCTGCGACGACGGCTCCACGGAGTCCCCCGGCGGCGGCAAGCCCCAGCATCCCCATCCGCCGTGCGAGAGTCGCGGCGGATGCGGCGGAGAGCCCAGCGAGACACGGGAACCCAGCGAGACTGCGGAGCCCAGCGAGACCGGGGAACCCAGCCCGACGTGGGAACCCAGCGAGACTGCGGAGCCCAGCGAGAGCACCGAACCGTCCGGCACCGCTGAGCCCACGAAGACGTCGTCTCCCTCGACGTCACGTGTTGTCGTGGTGCCTCCACCCATCCAACTGCCGACCGTGCGCGAACCGGAGATCTCGCGCCCCGACTCGTCCGGCGACGACGACTTCGGCTCCGGCGCAGCGACCGAGCTCCCGGGCTCCGGCGCTGCCGCAGTTCCGGGCTCCGGGGGCCCTGCCGCACCGCCGGCTTCCGGCGGCGCGGCTGCCGGAGGTCCGGGTTCCGGCGCCGCGTCCGGACCGGGGACGAGCGGAGCGGCGGAGTCTGCACCCGAGGGTTCCACCGCCGGGATTTCCCCGGACAGGGACGGGTCGTCGGCAGGTGCACAGTCACCCGACAAGGGCGACCCGGATGCTGCGCCGCCGGGAATGGTTCCCGTGGTGCACAGCGAGCCGTTGCCTGCCGTCACCGTTCTCGGTGGCGTCGGCGTCCTGCTCTGTTTCGCAGGCGGAGCGGGTGCGTTGACGTTCAAGGGTGCTCGCGCACAACAGGCGCGCATCGCAGCCGCGCGGGCGGAATTCTTCCCGCCCGCGTCGAGTGGAGGGGTGTAGTCGTGGGGGCGAACAGATCTCATCGGCGAGTCGCGGCAGCGGTGGACGCGGTGTGCGATGCCGCAGCCCGCGCCGAAGCTGTGTCACTCCGCCACGTCGTGGACGCGGTGGCCCGCGAACGTCAGCGTCCCATCGAACTCGACTTCACGACGGCGATGGCGCCCGGCGTGTGCGGTCAACGGCGCGCGTACCCCGACCGTGACGTCATCGTCCTGGCGCCGGGGTTGCCCGACCTCGACCGCACGCTCGCGCACGAGCTGGGTCACATCGTGTTTCGGCACGAGGGCGCCGAGATCGTCGCCGCGACACTCGAGGCCGGAGACGATCTGATCGCGTACATGCTCAGCCAGAGGTCGCGACGGCGGGAGGACGAACAGCCGCCCGACGATGTGGCCGAGTGGGAGGCAGAGACGTTCGCGTCGATGCTGCTCATTCGGTTGAAGACGATGCAGGGGCGCGGAACTCCCGTGTCGGTGCTGCGCTACGACGAGGCGATCGGCTGATGGGCTGGCTGGTGGCGCTCGTCGTCTGGACTGCCGCCGGTGCCCGGATCGGCCGGGTCGCCGCGCGTCAGCCGACGCCGCTGCGGGTGGCGATGGTGGTGGCGGTGTCGAGTGCGGCAGGTGCGTCGACACTGGCGATCGCGGACGTCGCCGCGCGTCTCGACACGCTGGCCCCGACGGCCGGTCTGTCGGAGATTCTCGTCGAGCTGGCCTGGACGTTGTTCGCCGCCGCGAGCGCGGTCGGTGCGGTGTCGGTGTGGCCGATCCTGCCGCGGACTGCTCTGCGTGCCGTGGCCGTCGTCGTGTACACCGTGGCCATCGTGCTCGGAATAGGGCTCGCCGGCGGCTATCCCGTTCCCGCGTTGGTGTTCGTCGTGATCGCCCTGACCGCGGTGGTCGTCACCGGGGTACGGCACGTCGCGTGGACTCCGCTCGGTCGTGGGATCTCGCTGATCGTCGTCGGGTCCGCGATCGTTCTCGTCGCGGCCGCCGTGGGGCTCGTGCGTGAGGTCTCGGGGGAGACGTGGACGGTGGGTTCCACGCCGGCGTATCTGGTCGCCGCGGTGGTGGTGTCGGTCGGAACCGTGTGGGTGCTCGTCGAAACCTGGCTGCGCGCACGGCAGGATCTGCGTCGCATGAGCGCCGTGCACTCGGTTCTCGTCTCGCGGTTCCCCGAGGTCGTCGAGGGCGACGGTAAGGGGAGCACCACCGTCCTCCGCGCCTCCGATGCGGTCGCCCACGTCATGGATGCGCTGTATCTGCAGTCGGGTGCGGGCATGCTCGACACGAACGAACAGGAACTTCCCGACTCGGCCGCGGACCGTGCCCGGATCCTCGCCCGCTGGATCGACGACCCGGTCGGCTCGGACGTTCTCGACACCGAGTGGATCGCGCCGCCCCCGGGCGTGTCGCCACGCCGATGGGTGCTGGATCTCGCCGGCGCATACGACGACTTCCTCGAGACGAATTCTGCGCCGGCGAAGGCGGACACCCTCGAATCGGCTGCGGAATAGCCGCAGCCGCCGGTCAGTCCGGCGAACCGGTGACGAGCCACCCGCAGGGAGTCGCGAGGTCCTCGGCCTCCACGGGACCCATGGATCCGGCGGGGTACAGCTTGGCCGGTGGCGGATCCCGCAACAGTGCATCGGCGACGGTCCACACGTGTGCCAGACCGTCGGGGCGCGTGAACAGCGACCGGTCGCCGTGCAGGACGTCGAGAATGAGCCGTGAATACGGGGCGAGGGCGTGCGCGAGTGGCACGGTGTCGAGGGGAAGGCTCATGTGGCCTACCGAAAGAGTGTCGTCGGGTCCGGGTTCCTTGACGACCATGGCGATGTCGATCTCGCCGTCCCCGGACAGGTCGAAGGACAGGACGGCGCCGTCCGGGGGAATGTCGGTGAGCGGGCCTTCGGGGCTTCGGAAGACGAGGCTCACCCGTTGCCTGCTGACGCCCAGCATCTTTCCGGTCCGGAGGAGGAACGGCACGCCACGCCAGCGGTCCGTGTCGACCCACAGTCGCGCCGCGACGAACGTCTCGGTGGTCGAGTCGTCCGAGACACCGTCGACGTCGCGGTAGCCCTCGTACTGACCGAGCACCACCTCGGCTGGGTCGAGGGGACGGAAGGTCCCGATCACGGATTCGCGGGCGGACTGGAGGTCGTCGGCGCCCAGTGTCGCAGGCGGCTCCATCGCGATCTCGGCCGCAACCTGGAACAGGTGGGTCACCAGCATGTCCAGGACGGCGCCGGTGGCGTCGTAGAACCGGGCACGGTCGTCGATGTCGAGTGTCTCGGGCACGTCGATCTGCACCTGTTCGACGTGCTCGCGGTTCCAGACACCCTCGACCAGTCCGTTGGCGAAGCGCAGAATGTGCAGATTCTGGGTGCTCTCCTTGCCGAGGAAATGGTCGATCCGGTAGATCTGCTTCTCGTCGAGGACGTGGTGAACGGCCTGGTCGAGTTCGGCGAACGCCTCCTGGGATGTTCCGAACGGCTTCTCGTACACGACGCGGGCGCCCCGGGCGAGATCGTGCGCGCCGAGTGCGCGGGTGGTCTCGGCGAAGGTGAGAGGTGGCAGGGCCAGGTAGTGGACCAACTGGGCGTCCGCGGTACCGAGGTCGTCGCGGGCCTGCTGCACCGCAGTGGGGAGTGTTCCCGGGTTGTCGGGGGTGAAGCCGCCGCCCGCGAATCGGAGCCGCCGGGCGAACGCATCCCAGTCCGAGTCGTCGTGGGGCACACCGAACTGGTTGACGACGTCACGCACGTGGTCGCGGAACTGATCGTCGGAGACGTTGCCGCGTCCGGTGCCGATCAGCATCCAGTCGGAGTTCAGCAGACCCGACTGGGCGAGCTGGAAGAAGGCGGGCAGGACCATCCGTTTGGACAGGTCCCCGGTGGCGCCGAAGAGGACGAAGATCGTGGGACCGAGCTGCGGTCTGTCAACCATGGCTCCATCATGCGCCACACCGGCCTGTCGGGCGGGGAATTCCGGAGCGGTTGCCCGAGGAGTCGGGCGTGCGACATTCGGACGTCAACTGCCACGTTGCACCGAAATCGTTGCCGCCCAGGGGTTTCGAGAGATCAGCGCGACGCGTCCGGTGGGACCTCCGGCAGGCCCTCGCTGGCCCGTAGTTTCTCGGCCATCGTGGTGAGCAGACTCTGGGACTCTTCGGAGAGGTCGAACGCGCGGCTGGAGAGCTTGCGGAGTCCGTATCCCTGGAGTTGCGAGAGAAGTTCGAGATCGTGGTCGATCTTGGCCGCGTAGATGTCGTTGAAGAAATAGTCGGGCTTCACCTTGAAGAAGCGGGCGAACGCCGCGACGGTCTCGTCGGAGGGATTGGTGCGTTGCCCCGACCGGAGTTGGGAGATGTAGGGCTTCGAGATCTGATGCCCGTCCGCGATGAGTGCTGCCGCGACCTCAGCGTTGGTATGCGGTTTGCGTCCCGGAGGGTGGACCGTGTCGAAGAGCTTGTTCAGCCGAGCAGCAAAATCTGCCATTGTGAGCCGCCGGGTCCTCTCTCGTGCGGGCGTCAGTCGTGTGAACGACACCGTACCACGATGATAACCGATTGATAACTCACACAGATAGGGGCAAAACGTCGCCGAATTGCGTCAATCGTATTTCTTATATGTTTCAACGACTGCGTGACGCGCGCCTTCGGAGCGACGGCGCTGAGAGAGCTCTCTGTGCTCGTCATGCACGCCTTATCGTTGAAAGTTCAAGGGAGCTTCGGATGTGCACTGTGGTGCGCCTGTGACAACTGATGCGTGCGCAAGCGGCAACCGCATGGTTGCTCCTTCAATCACTGAGAGTTAGCTGGCAGCGTTGCACGGGTGTGCGCCTCGGGGCATCCCGCTCGTTCGCCCTGCTCAGGAGCATTGTGTTGCGTTGCGCATTGCAACGTCCGAAGGTCGCTCGTGCACCATGGGCCTCGTGAACACTACTGCGAAGCAGTGTCGTCCGCACGGGCTGTGGGGCGTGGGTCGCAGTTCGGTCGGGCTGCGGGGCCGTACCGACTGGGCGGCGGGTCGTCCTCGTTGGACGATTGTCCAGCTCGGGCGGTTCTGGGCACCTCCTCACGCCCCCGAGTCTGGTCAAATCTGAAGCCGTCGGGGATGATTGTGATATGGAACACAGAATGAGTGACGCCGAGCTTCGGAAGGCGATTCGAGTTCTGCGCGAGCGCGCCGACGACGCCCGGCATCGAGGACACGACGACGACGCCAACGGAATCGAGAAGACGATTCGCACCTATCAGGAAGAGATGACGCAGCGGTTGTGAACCGTCACGAGTCGGCCCCCGGACCGGGGTCGACTCGTGTGGCTTCGCGCGATGAGCGCCCTCGTAGATGCGTGCGCGCAATCAGATTGCGTGCGTAGACTTCCAGCCGACACGGATCGGTGACGACGGGGGCTCGCACGACTATGGCGATCAAAACGCTCGACGGCAAGAAGTGCCTGATCACGGGTGCAGGTAGCGGGATCGGGCACGCGACGGCTCTGTCGGCGGCGGCGGAGGGCGCCGAACTGTTCCTCACCGACATCAACGAGGTCGGACTGGCGCAGACGGTGGAACAGGTCGGCAGCCGCGGCGGCACCGTCAGCTTCTCCCGTGCGCTCGATGTGTCCGATTACGACGCCGTGGCCGCATTCGCCGCGGATGTCCACGAACAGTTCGGAAGCCTCGACGTCGTCATGAACGTCGCCGGCATCTCGGCGTGGGGAACGGTCGAGAACCTCGAACACCGGCACTGGAAGTCCATGGTGGACGTCAACCTGATGGGTCCGATCCACGTCATCGAGACGTTCGTACCCCCGATGGTGCGTGCGGGGCGCGGCGGTCACCTTGTCAACGTGTCGTCGGCGGCGGGGTTACTGGCCCTGCCGTGGCACGCGGCGTACAGCGCAAGCAAATTCGGTCTCCGCGGGGTGTCCGAGGTTCTCCGGTTCGACCTCAAACGGCACGGCATCGGGGTCAGCCTCGTCGTTCCCGGCGCAGTACAGACGCCGCTGGTGGGCACCGTCGAGATCGCCGGAGTCGATCGCGACGACCCGCGCATCCAGAAGGCGATCCACCGCTTCGAGAAGAGGGCCGTCACCCCCGAGAAGGTCGCGTCCTGCATCATCGCCGGCATCAAGAAGGATCGGTACATGGTGTACACCTCGCCGGACATCCGGTTCGGCTACTGGTGGGCCCGCAAGTTCTCGCCGCCCTACGACTACGTGATGCAGAAGGCCAACGATCAGTTCAGCAAGTTCCTGTAGGAGCTAGAACTCTCCCGTTCCCGTGCGGGAACTCGGGGCCAGCACCGTCCCGTCGGTGAATCGCACGCCGTCGGTGCACCGGCACTCCACCTGGCCGCCACCGAACTGTTCCGCGTGAAGTCGTGCGTACAGCCCTTGCTGCGCAAGGAGTTCGGTGTGTGTGCCGCGTTCGATCAGGGTTCCTTCGTCGATCACGAAGATCACGTCGGCGTGCTGGATGGTGGACAGGCGGTGGGCGATCGCGAGGGTGGTCCGTCCGCGCATCACCTCACCGAGGGCCTTCTGGACGAGCCGCTCGGAGACGGTGTCGAGCGCCGACGTCGCTTCGTCCAGGATCAGCACGCGGGGGTTCTTCAACAGCACCCTGGCGATGGCCAAGCGCTGCTTTTCGCCACCGGAAAGGCGGAATCCTCTCTCGCCCACCAGGGTGTCGTATCCGTCGTCGAATCCGATGATGCGGTCGTGAATGTTGGCGGCCTCGGCGGCGGCTCGCAACTCGGCATCGGTCGCATCCGGCTTGGCGTATCGAAGGTTGTCGGCGATCGACGCGTGGAACAAATACGGGTCCTGGGTCACCATCCCGACCGCCTCGGCGAGTGAGCTCATCGTCAGGTCGCGCACGTCGTAACCGTCGACCCGGACAGAGCCACTGTTCACCTCGTACAGACGCGGCACGAGGTAGCAGAGTGTGGTCTTCCCTGCGCCGGACGGTCCCACGAAGGCGGCGAGCTGCCCCGGTTCGATCTCGAGGGAGGTGCCCGCCACCGCCCACCGCCGGCTGCGACGGTCCGCCGGTGGTGTTTCGGGCGCCACCGCGGAGGGCAGGCGAGTCGCCACGGTCGAGACTCCGCGCAGGCCGCCTCCACCGCGACCCAGGCTGCGCAGTGCCACCGGGTCGGGATCCGCGGTGGTCAACCGGACGGGCGCGGGGTACGCGAAGTACACGTCGTCCAACTCCACCCGCCCGGGCGAGTCCGGGGACAGTTCGACGGCGTCCGGCCGATTCACGATCGCGGGTTGCAGGTCGAGGTACTCGAAGATGCGGCGGAACAACGCCATCGACGTCTGGACGTCGAGAGTGACCCGCATCAGCGAGACCAGCGGCTGCAGCAACCGGGCCTGCAGGGTCGAGAACGCGACGAGTGTGCCGGCCGAGAGCGCCGCGGAACCGCCGCTGACGAGATATCCCGCCAGCAGGTAGACGAGGGCGGGAGTGATCGCCATGAACGAACTGACGACGGCGAAGAAACCCTGACCGGTCATGGCCTGCCGCACCTGCAGTTCGGTCTGCCGGGCGTTCTCGGTCCGGTACCGGTCGAGTTCGGTATCGGCCTGGTTGAACACCTTCGTCAGGAGCACCCCCGACACGCTCAGCGCTTCCTCGGTGATCGCGGTCATGTCCGACAACGACTCCTGCGTCTTGCGTGCCAGCACCCGTCGCCGGGCGCCGACTCGCCGTTGCAGATAGACGAATCCGGGAAGCAGTGCGACAGCGAGAAGGGTCAGCTGCCACGACAGCAGCAGCATCGCGATGAGGGAGGCTGCGACGGTGACAACGTTGGACAGGATGCTCGACGCCGTGGACGTGAGGACGGAGCGCACCCCGCCGACGTCGTTGGCCAGGCGCGATTGGATCGAACCGGTCTTGGTGGATGTGAAGAAGGCCAGTTCCATCTTTTCGAGGTGGGCGAAGAGCCGCTCCCGCAGATCCGCCATCGACAGGTTCCCGACCTTGGTGGTGAGGTAACTCTGGCCGACGCCGATCACGGAACCCGCCAGCGTCACCGCGATCATGGCCACCACCAGCCACAGCAGCAGGGTCAGATGGACACCACTGCCGTCGGTGGGAAACAGTGCGCGGTCGAACACCGCCTTCGTGAGGAAGGGATTGACGATGCCGAGCAGTGACGACACGACGATCGCAGCGGCGACGAGCACCAGCCACCCGCGGTAGGGACGCAGCAGCGCCCAGATACGAGGAAACAGCGAAGGCTCCGCGGGGACGGCGGAGGTCTGTTGAGTGGACGGGGGACCGGTCGCGGGCATCTCCCCATCGTGCCCTCGCCGCCGTTCCGGCGAGCGGATTCGATGCGGCCCCGGCCTCCTGCTCGTGGGTGGTTACGGCTGGTCGCCGAGGTCCGGGATGCCGAGCTCCGCCCGGACGGCGGTGAGGAAGTCTTCCTGGGCGCCGCTCCCGGCCTGGAAATGTTCGACGAACTGCTGTTGTCGGGTGGACAGGGTGTCCGCGGGAACGGCGTCGTCGTCTGCGAGATCGACGGTGAGCCAGCCGACCGACTCGGTTCCGGCCGAATACTCCGTCAGCATTCGCCGGGCGGGTTCCACCACCGGTCCGGATCCGATCAACTCCACTGCCGCGAACTTGGAGACGAACCGGACCTGCTGGTCGTGAAGGGGTCCGATCATGTCCCGCACGGTGGCCAGGAGAAGCGGCCCCTCGAAGTTGTCGAACGCCATCGAGATGGCACCCGAGCTGAGGCGCACCTCGTTGGCCGCGGTCAGGAGGTCCGAGTAGATCTGCTGCCGCTGCGTTCGCAGGAACTCGTTCGCGGATTGGTTCACGGTCGCCGCGACCTGATTCGACGTGTTGAGCAGGGTGAACACCCCTCCGCAGACGGAACCGATCAGCGTGCCGACGATGGCCATCGACGCCACGAGCATGCTGAGCCGAAATTCGCGTCGCCGCGGGTCCGCTCCGTCGAGCGATTTGACGCGGTCAGGCTCGCTCATCGTCCTGCTCCATTCCGTGCGATATCGGTCGCAAACGACCTTTCCGTGCAACCCGGGTCTCGTCGCGCGTAGGCGGCTACTCGAATCGTGACTCCGGGCGCGGGTGACGCAGGACCTCGTTCAGTCGAGAGCGCTGAGCCGGGCAACCTGGGCCGCGAGGTACTGCTGTTCCGGCACGTTCGTGGTGCGGTTCGCGGCCGCGCGATAGTGCGCGAGCGCCGATTCCGGGTCGCCCGCCAGGTCGAACAGATGAGCGCGGACGGCGTCGAGTCGGTAGTGCCCTGCCAGGGTCTGGTCGAGGGGCCTCAGCATCGTCAGCCCCGTGGCCGGTCCGTGCACCATCGCCGCGGCCACGGCGCGGTTGAGCGTCACCATCGGATTGTCGGACATCCGCTCGAGTAGTCCGTACAGCGCGAGGATCTGCGCCCAGTCGGTGTCCTCGACCCGGTCCGCGTCGTCGTGTATCGCCGCGATTCCGGCCTGCAGTTGGTAGGCCCCGACCGACCCGTGGGCGACGGCGTCCATCACCACGCGTTGTCCCTCGGCGATCAACTCCCGGTTCCACAGCGTGCGATCCTGCTCGGCCAGCGGGATCAATTCGCCGTGCGGACCGGTGCGGGCGGGACGGCGGGCGTCGGTCAGCAACATCAACGCCAGCAGCCCACCGACTTCACCGTCGTCGGGCAGCATCGCATGCACGGCCCACGTGAGCCGGATCGCCTCGGCCGACAATTCGGTGCGGTGCAGACGGTCGCCGATGCTGCTGGCGTACCCCTCGTTGAAGATCAGGTAGAGCACGTGCAGGACGGAGCGCAGGCGTTCGGTCCACTCGTCACCCGTCGGCCGGCGGAACGGTATCCCCGACGTCGTGATGCGCTGTTTTCCGCGGCTTATCCGTTGAGCCATGGTCGATTCCGGCACCAGGAATGCGTTGGCGATCTCGGCGGTGGTGAGACCACCGACCGCGCGCAGGGTCAACGCGATGGCCGAGGCCGGTGTCAGAGCGGGATGGCAGCAGAGGAACAGCAGGAGCAGGGTGTCGTCCCGATCCGGTACGTCCGCCGACGGCGGCGCCTGCCGGGCGACCGCGTCCTCCCGTGTGCGGCGGGCGATCTCGCTGCGGATCTGATCGGTCATCTTGCGGGTGGCGGTCTGGATCAGCCAGCCCCGCGGATTGTCCGGCAGCCCCTCGCGCGGCCAGTGCTCGGCGGCCGTGAGCAGCGCCTCCTGCACCGCATCCTCGGAACCCTCGAAATCACCGGACCGCCGCACGAGCACACCGAGGACCTGCGGCGCCAGTTCGCGCAGCAGGTCCAGGGTGGCAGGGTCGGTCTTCACAGATCGGTGTCGGGCGCGCCCATCACCTGCCGCACCTCGATCGCCTGCTGGATCGGCGTCCCACCCGGGCCCGGGGCGGCCGACGTCCGCGCGGCGATCTCCAGTGCCCGGGCCTCGGATTCGACGTCGATCAAGCGGTACCCGGCGAGCAGTTCCTTCGATTCGGGGAACGGCCCGTCGGTCACCACCGGAGCGCCCTTCCCGTCGAACGTGACGCGCTTCGCGACGTCCGGTCCGGCGAGTCCCTGGGCGTCGACGAGTTCGCCCTTCGCGACGAGTTCCGCGTTGAGGTCCTGCTGGAACCGGATGTGCGCCTGCACCTCCTCCGGCTTCCACTCGGTCATGGGCACGTCGCATCCCGCGCCGCCCTCGTAGTGCTGCAGCAACATGAACTTCGGCATCGTTGACTCCTTACCCGGTGTGGCGCCCATTCTGGCGCTTTCAGGAACAGGACGGAGCACATCCGAGGTTCTCGACATCCCTCGGAAAGTTTCTTCGGAGAATTTTTTTCAGCGATGCCCGGCGTGCAGACAGTCCTCGAACAGGGAGCGAACCTCGTCGACGTGCCGGTCGAGGTCCGCGAGGTCCCATCCGTCGGTCGGCACGGGAGCGAGCACGTCGACGTCGACCGTGCCGGGGTGCGCGACCAGCGAGTTCCGCCACATCCGTTCACCGGCGTTGTGGATGACGATCGGCACGATCGGGACACCCGCCTGCATCGCGAGGTGGAAGCCGCCCTTCTTGAACTTGCCGAGGCGAGGGGTCGCCGAGCGGGTGCCCTCGGGGGCGATCGCGATGGAGATGCCGGACTGCAGCTTGTCGACGGCCGGACGCAATGCCGCTCGGGCCTTCGTGCTGTCGGACCGGTCGATGTACGCCACATCGAGCAGGGCGCCCACGGGGATGAACCGGGGATCGCGCGCGGCCTCCTTCTTCGCGACACCGGTGACGTCGCGTCGGATGACGCTGCCGATCACCAGCATGTCGAGGGAACTCTGATGATTGAACATGAACACCGCGGGCCTGGCCGACCACGCATTCTCCCTGCCCTTGATGCGCACGTTGATACCGCAGATCGCGAGCGCGAGATCCGGGCCGAAACTGCCGACCAGATTGGCGCCCGTCTGCCGGTTCTGGGTGAGCAGGCCCGCGGAGACACCGAACGCCGCCGCACCCATCAGGGCACCGATGGCCGTGGTGGTGCGGGCGATGGACATCGGGTCGGCGCCGCTCTCCGGTGGCCGCAGGCGCACCGACGGCCATCCGTTCTGCCGCGCTGTGGCCGCCAGCTTGCGGTCGGGATTCAAGGCCACCGGGTGTCCCACCGATTTCAACATCGGGACGTCCTCGGCGCCGTTGGAGTACGCGAAACTGTCACCCAGGTCCACGCCGTGCTTGTCGGCGTACTCACGTAGCGCCTCGGCCTTGGCCGGACCCCACAGCGCCGGCGATTCGAGTTGCCCGGTGAGCATGCCGTCCAGCACCGCGGGACGTGTGCACAGGACGTCGTCGACGTCGATGTCGAGATCCGCGGCCACCGACAGCGCCTGGTACGGCGTTGCGGACGTGGCCATCACCACCCGGTGACCGGCATGCCGGTGCGCGGCGAGCAGTCCGCGCACCTCCGAGAAGATCATCCGTGCGATCTCCTGGCGGAACAGCCGCTGTCCCCACTCCTGCAGTTCGTCCTCCATGCGCCCGGCCAGACTCTCCACACCGATGCGCATCAGGTTGCCGACGTCCGCACCCCGGAATCGGGTGTCGACCGCGGCGCCCGTGGTCCGCAGCAGTTCGGCCACGCTGATGTCGAAGCGGCGCAGTCGATCCCGGTAGACGACGCTCGCGGAGTACCCGCTGATCAGCGTGCCGTCCAGATCGAATGCCGCGAGGGTGGCCGGGCCGGGAACAGCGGCCGCGATGTCGTCGTGGAGACTGCGGAGATCGCTCATCGACTCACCTGCCACCCATCTGGTCGAGATTCTCGTGCGCGATGGCCCGGATGCGGAGCACCTGGGCGATCAGGCCCTGGAGTTCGGCCTCGAACTCGACCCGCCGGGCCGCCATGTTCTCGGCATTCGGTTCGACCAGGCCCCGGTTCCGTGCCAGCTTGAGCGCCGTCGTGAACAGTTCCGCCGAGATCGATTCGCTGCTCCCGATCTGCTGCCGCAGCCGTCGCTGCTCGGCGAGCGCGAGACACGCCGTCATGAACGCCTTCTCGTCGAACTTCCGGTCCACCGGAGTGCGCAACAACTGACCCGCGACCACGGCGTACGCCTCGAGGAACGGCTGCAGAACCCGATGAGCCAGGTGAATACGCATCCCGGACAACAGGTTCGCCGCGTGCTGCGGGTCGCCGAGATTCGACTCCCACGCCGGGTCGATGAGGTCCAGTTCGGCCCGCAGTTCCTTCCGGAAGGCGTCCTTCTCGCTGAAGAAGAACTCGAACTTGAGGAGATCGCGAATGCGCAGCGCCGCATCCCACCCGTCGTTCAGCGGATCGGTGAACTGCTGATCGACGGCCGCCCGCAGCACCATCTCCGCGATCGCCCGCATCACCAGGAAGTGAATCGTGTTGTTGCGGTAAAACGCCGCCACGAGGTGCTGATCCCGCCCGAGGTAGAAGACCCGCTCGCTGCCCTGGTCGAAGCTTTTCAGGACCCCCGAGTCGAGATGGGTGCGCACGGCCTTGCGGATCACCTGCGGATCGGTCAGATCCACGTCGCCCGCGGTGGGCAGGGAGCGCGCCGTGATGTAGTCGACGAGAGGTCCCAGGATGGCACCGACCTCGGCGACGGTGAGCGCCCGGTCCTCGATGCCGAGGAACGCGAGCATGACGAGGGACGACGCCGTGACGGGGGTGACCTCGTTGATGCGGTGACACACCTCGAACGCCGTCTTCTGCACCGCCAGCCGCAGGTCGTCCTCCTGCCCGAGGTAGTCCGCCAGCGACATCGGCCTGCCGACGTTGACGTGCGCGACACCGTGCCGTTGCCCCTGGGCCCGAACGTATCCGAAGAGCCAGCGCAGACTCTCCTTGCTCTTCGCCTGGCCGTGCGCCTCCGCCGCCATGGCCCCGACCTCGTAGAGCTGGTCGTAGGTCAGTGACACCGGGACCAGGTACACGTCGGACATCCCGCTGTCCTGGAAGGCTTTCGCGAGGTAGTTGAGCAGACCGAACCGCGGCGGCCGCAGCTTACCGGTGCGGCTGCGCCCACCTTCGATGTACCACTCGAGGTTGAACCGCTTCGTGAGCAGATAGCGCATGTACTCGCGGAGCGTCCACTTGTAGATCTCGTCGCCCTCGATCTTCCGGCGGATGAACACGGTGCCGCTGCGTTTGCCGATCGGTCCGATCGGCCAGAAGTTGATGTTCAGCCCGCCCATCACGTGGTTGAGCGGAAGGTCGTTCGCGAGCAGCGCCGGCCGAAGCACCAGCGGGTCGAGGTACGAGCGGTGACTGGGCAGGAACACCAGGGAATGTTCCTTGTTCAGCTCCCGCAGTTGGTCGAGCCGGGTGGTGTCGACGTCGAGGCGGTAGGCGCGGGAGAAGTAGCGGCCCAACTGGTCCCACAGCGCGATGGCCCGCCTGCTCTGCGCGGCGACCATCTCGTCGAGTGCGCCGCGGGCGCGGCGATCGACCTCGGCGACGGGGAGATTCAACGCGGCCGACAGTTCGTGGGTGCCGTCGTGGTACCGGCTGGCGTCGGTGATCTCGTCGACGACGAACCTCGACACCTTGTACTGGGTGCCCAGCACCGTGCGTTCGGCCCGCTCGAGGGTGAGTGCGGCCTGGCGGCGGATGAAGTCGGGCAGCGACCCGCCGCCGTTCTCGGCGAGCCGGCGTTCGAGGTCGCTGAGCGGCGCCGGGTCGCCCTCGAGGACCTGGCAGCGGGCCGGGTCGTCGCGCATCACGCGGCGCTGCGTGTTCTGGCCTGGATGCAACGGGTCGCGGAGCGACAGGGTCTCCCGCAACCGCTGCGCGCCGTCCGGATGGGTCTCCTTCGGTAGCCAGACCACCCGGAGCGGGGTCAGCAGCGGATCATCCTTCCGCCGTGCGAGATCGGCGAGAGCCTGATCGGTGACGCGGACCGCAGGCGGCGGTTGGCCGCTGTCGTTCGCCTGCCGCTCCAGCCACGTCCGGAGAACGTCGTCCTCCATGTCACTCATCGTCTCGATGAGATACACCCGCGGCCGCGCCCTCTGTTCGTCCATCGCGCCAGCCTTCCTTTCAGCCACGGCCCAGTTCGACGATCTCGTCGAGACTCTCCTGCAGGCACACCATGAACCGCGCCGGCGCGGTGACGGCCGCGGTGTCGAGATTGACACCGATACAGCACGTGCCGACGTGGGAGACCAGGGTCGCCATCACGGCGCAGCCGGGGGCGGGGCCGAACGGGAACATCCGCTCGATCCGGGCACCGGCCAGATACACGGGCACCGGGACCCCCGCGACGTTGCTGGCCTGCAGATCGAGGCCCGTCGACTGCGAGAGGTACCAGTTGGCCAGCACCACCGTCGGAATCCGGACCAGGATCGGGGCGGCCGAATCCAACAGTCCGAGCGCAGGTTCCTGACGCAGACCCAGGATGATCGCGCGGACCTTCTTGATCCGCGCGACCGGGTCGCATTCACCGACAGGTCCCGCGAACCGGGCCGCCGCGAATCGGTTGCCCCCCGTCGGATCCGACGCCGACCGCATGCTCACCGGCATCCCCACCGGAATCGTCTCGACGTCGTGGCCGAACGATTCGTGGTAGCGGCGGAAACCGCCCAGCAGGGCAGCGACGTACGCGTCGTTCAAGGATCCGCCGGCGATGTGAGCGGCCGAACGCAGTTCGTCGACACTCACCTCGAGCACCCCGAACCAGCGGCCCAGCCCGCGGTCGCGAAGCAGATCCGAACCGGTCGTCGGGGGAGGGGTCACGACCCGGCGGATCGAATTCGCGTACCCGGCGACCTCCGCGACACTTCCCACCGGGTCGGTGACGACGGTCCGCGCCGTCCGTACGGCGCCGCGGATCAGGCCCCCGATCCGGCCCGGGGCGCTGCGCACGTTGTCGAGGGCCTGCTCGAACAGGGCACCCCCTCCCGACATCTGCTCCGGCAGCGGCGCGGGCCGATCCGGTTTGTCCGGTGACGGTTCCGGGCGCCTGCTGTGCAACAGGGTCATCAACTGGATGCCGCCGAGACCGTCCGTGATGCTGTGGTGCGTCTTCACCACGTACACGGCGCGGCCGTCCTCGAGCCCCTCGATGAGCATCGCGCTCCACGGCGGCCGGGCACGGTCGAACGGCTCGGTGGCCATGTGCCTGCACATCCGCAGCGCGTGGTCGAACGTCGCCGGCTCCGGCAGTCGGACCCGCGACAGGTGATAGTCGAGATCGAACTCGGGGTCGACCGACCACATCGGGTTGCCGAGCCGCAGCGTCGGTTCCACCACCCGCATCCGGATGCGCGGCACCATGTGCGACGCCCATTCGTGGGCGCGCACCAGCCGCTCCCAGTCCGGTGGTTTGTCGAGGACGTCGACCGCGACGATCGGCGAACGCAGCTTCGGCTGCACCTCCTCCATCCGCCACATCCCCGTCTCGAAGTCGGACATCGTGCGGTCCGCTCCCCAGGCGACGTCGGAGAAGTCCACGTCGACGGCACTCGGTGGAATCAGAGGTTCGCCGTCGGCCATGCCCACCCTCATTCGGTTGCTCGAGTTGCCCTCAGCTGCTGCTTTTCCAGTGTGGACCCGCCCCGCAGATCCCGTCCCTGGTTCCGGCGGATTCGCGCTCGGCGCCCGTGCGCGGCCGGCGAGTCCCTGGACTCCTTCGCCGCGCACGGAGTTGTCGTAGGCTGCCGTCATGGCGAAAAGCTTCGACTACTCCGAAGAGGTCGCGTACCCGATCGACCGGGTGCACGCGGCAGTGACGGATCCGGCGTTCTGGCAGCACCGGTTCGAGGAGGCGCCGGACAAACTCACCCTCGACGACAGCGGGGGCCCCGGCACGCTCACCGCGACCATGCGCGACACCATCGGCGCGTCCTCCCTCCCCGGGCTGGTGCGCAAGGTCGTCACGGGCGAACTGAAGGTCGAGCGCGCCGACGCATGGGGCGCCCTCGACAGCGACCACGCCGACGGCAGGATCACCGGCAGCTCCACCGGGATCCCGGTGCAGATCGCGGGCACGTCGGTGCTTCGCGCGTCCGGCGACGTCACCGTCCTCGGCCTCACCGGATCGGTGCAGGTCAAGATTCCGCTGGTCGGAGGGCAGATCGAATCCCTGATCAGGAAGCTCGTCGGCGACATGGTCGGGCAGGACCGCGACGCGATCGAGAAGTGGCTCGGCGACAGCTGACGCTCACGACCCCGGTGCCGGGCTGTCGAGTGCGACGTCCAGCGTGCGGGCACCCGGCCCCGCCGTCCCGAGCCGGTCGTGGGAGTTGACGATCGCGCAACTGCCCAGCGACAGGCACCCGCAGCCGATGCAGCCGGTCAGGTTGTCACGGAGCCGGATCAACTGCTCGATCCGCTGATCCAGATCCGCGTGCCACCGCGTCGAGAGCTTCTCCCAGTCCTTGCGGTTCGGGGTGCGGCCCTCCGGCAGGGTCGCGAGAGCGTCCCGGATCTCGGCGAGCGGAATACCGACGCGCTGGGCGATGCGGATGAACGCCACCCGGCGCAGGGTGTCCCTCCGGTAGCGCCGTTGGTTGCCGGACGTCCGCCTGCTGGTGATCAGCCCCTCGCGCTCGTAGAAGTGCAATGCCGACACCGCCACACCGCTGCGCTCCGACAGCTGTCCGGGCGTCAGTTCCTTCGCTCTCCACTCGGGCATCTCCACGACAGGCAACCTTTCACCGGGTTACCTCAACAATACTCGAGGTCAGTCGCGGCGGAGATGCCCGTGGAGGTGGTGAGTGAGCGGCGTGAGGTCGTGCGCCATCCACAGGTCGTAGGTGAGGTCGCCGCCGCGCACCGACAACTGCCGCCGGATGCTGTGCACCGGTTTGGCGTCCGGCGACGCACCCAGCGACGTCATCGACAACTCGATGATTCCCTCCCGGATCTGACCGCGGTGGATCTCCGCGAAACCCGTCGGCTGCGCGACGAGCAGTTCCGCCTCGTCCTCGGCGACGAGCCGCAGATAGCCGGACTCCGTGTGCAACGGGCGGCCGCTGCCCGCCTCCCACGTCCGAGACCGGTACGCCAGGAACGGTTTACCGGTGGGAGCGAATTCGATCTCCTCGGTGTACGCGAAATCGTCGATCGTCGGATAGGCACCCTCGCCCTCGCCGCGCCAGCGACCGGCGAACGGGGCCAGGGCGTCCGGCACGAAGGGGAGTGGCGGTGAGTCCGCAGAAGAACTCGCCGTCGCGTCCGACTGCGCCGGCGAGAGAGTCGAGTTCTCGTCCATGAGATACCTCCGCCGTTTCACCGTACCCGCCCCGGGAGCCGAGGGACACGGTCGGCGGCGGAGTGTTTGAGCGTGCCTGCCGGGCCCGCCGGCATTACCGTCTAGACATGAACGCGTCCGGTTCTGCGCCGTTGGGAGCCAACTCCGAAGTCGGGCAGCTTCGTGCGGTCCTCCTGCACCGCCCCGGGGACGAACTGAAGCGGCTGACGCCCCGCAACAACGACCAACTGCTCTTCGACGGACTGCCGTGGGTCGACCGCGCGCAGGAAGAGCACGACGCGTTCGCCGACCTGCTGCGCAGCCGCGGCGTCGAGGTCCTGCTGCTGTCCGACCTGCTCTCCGAGACACTCGGCGCCAGCGGCGCCGCCCGCATCCACGGCATCGGCGCGGCCGTGGACCCGCGCAAACTCGGGCACACCCTGGCGCAGGAACTGGCCGCTCACCTCCGCAGTGTCCCCGCGCCCGAGCTGTCCACCATCCTCACCGCGGGCATGACGTTCGACGAACTCCCCGTCGCCGCCAACACGGCGTCGCTGGTCCGCCGGATGCACCACGGTGGCGACTTCGTCATCGACCCGCTGCCCAACCTGCTGTTCACCCGGGACTCGTCGTTCTGGATCGGACCCCGCGTCGCCATCACGTCGCTGGCGCTGCCCGCCAGAGTCCGCGAAACGTCCCTCACCGACATCATCTACGCCCACCACCCGCGTTTCCGTGGGGCCCGGCGCGCCTACGAATCCCACACAGCCCCCGTCGAGGGCGGCGACGTCCTGCTCCTCGCACCCGGCGTCGTCGCCGTCGGAGTGGGCGAACGCACCACCCCCGCCGGTGCCGAGGCGTTGGCGCGCAGCGTCTTCGAGGACGAACTCGCGCACACGGTGCTGGTGGTGCCCATCGCGCAGGCCCGGGCGTCCATGCACCTCGACACCGTGTGCACGATGGTCGATCACGACGCCGTGGTGATGTACCCGATCATCCAGGACACGCTGTCGGCGTTCACGATTCACCGCGAGGACAAGGGCGTGTCGATCCGCGGGGCCGATCCGTTCCTCGACGCCGCCGCCGAGGCCATGGGCATCGGCAAACTGCGCGTCATCGACACCGGACTCGACAACGTCACCGCCGAACGCGAACAGTGGGACGACGGAAACAACACACTCGCGCTGGCACCCGGCGTGGTCGTGGCGTACGAACGGAACGCGGAGACCAACGCCCGGCTCGAGGCGTCGGGCATCGAGGTGCTGCGTATCGCGGGTTCCGAACTCGGCTCCGGTCGCGGCGGTCCCCGCTGCATGTCCTGTCCGGTGTCGCGGGACCCGCTGTAGGCGCTTCGCGCCCGTGCGCCTTTCTGGTCGTGGGAGCAACCAGAAAGGCGCACGAGCGCGAAGCGCCTAGAGGATGTCGCTGACCTTCGTCGCCGGGCGGGCGAGGACGGTGCCCTTGTCCGTCACGACGATCGGCCGCTCGATGAGGATGGGATTGTCCACCATGGCTTCCAGCAGTTCGTCCTCGGACGCCTGCTCGAGGCCCAGTTCCTTGTAGACGGCCTCCTTCTTCCGGATCGCCTCGCTCGGCTTCAGCCCGGCGTCGTCGAGAAGTTTGCGCAATCCGTCCCGCGAGGGCGGAGTCTCGAGGTACTTCACGACGGTCGGCTCGATGCCCGCGTCCCGGATCAGTCCGAGGACCGTGCGGGACGTGCTGCAGCGCTGGTTGTGGTAGATGGTCGCGGTGTTCGCCATGTCGGCCATTCTGCCCCGTGGGAACAAAGCCGCCCGCACGGAGCGCTGCACCAGGGGTAGTAAGTCGTGAACAGTCGACGAAAAAGGGAGATCGATCATGGCCGAGCACACCGACGCGACTCCGCGCCGCATCGTCATCGCGGGTGGACACGGGAAGATCGCCCGTCACCTCATCAAGATCCTCACGGCGCGTGGAGACCGTGCGGTCGCGTTGATCCGCAACCCCGACCACGAGCATGCGGTGGCGGCGCTCGGCGCCGAACCGGTGGTGATCGATCTGGAGACGGCAAGCGCGGACGACGTGGCGAAGACGCTCGTGGGCGCGGACGCCGCGGTATTCGCCGCCGGCGCCGGTCCGGGCAGCGGCGTCGCCCGCAAGGACACCGTCGACCGCGGCGCGGCGGTCCTCCTCGCCGACGCCGCCGAGAAGGCGGGTACGCGCCGATTCGTGCAGGTCGGATCGTTCGGGGCGGGTGAGCCGATCCCCGAGGGCACCGACGACGTGTTCGCCGCCTATCTCGTCGCGAAGACGGCCGCGGAGGAAGACCTGCGCGCCCGCACCGACCTCGACTGGACGATCATCCGTCCGGGCGGCCTGCTCGACGACGACCCGACGGGTCACGTCACCCTCACCGCGCCCCCGCTCGAACGCGGCACCGTCACGCGCGCCGACGTCGCCGCGGTGGTCGCGGCGCTCCTGGACCACCCGAACACGGTGAAGACGACGCTCATGCTCACGTCCGGTCCCACTCCGATCGACGAGGCCGTCGCCGCCGTGTAACCCACGCCGTCGGCGCCGTGTAACCGTTGCGGCGCCGCAACCGCGCAACTACGGTCTGATACAACGCCTGGAACAACGGAGGTGGCGCCGGCCGTGCACATCGACATCGATCCGGATTCGTCGACCGCCCCGTTCGACCAGTTGCGTTTGCAGATCATCGAGCAGGTCCGCAGCGGGCAGTTGATCGCGGGAACGAAGATCCCCACGGTCCGTGCGCTCGCCGTCGAGGTCGGGCTCGCTCCGAACACGGTCGCGAAGGCGTACCGGGAACTCGGCGAGCAGGGTGTCATCGAAACCCGCGGCAAGCAGGGCACGTTCATCGCGAGCGGCGGCGACCCCATCCGCGCCGGGGCCGAGAAGGCCGCCACAGGCTATGTGCAGGAACTGCGGAAGCTGGGGGTGTCCGACGAGGAAATCCTCGGCTTCGTGCAGTCCGCTCTCCGCGGCGCCGACTGAGGCCGTTGCCGAAGTCAGAAGGTGTGACCCCATCAAGTGTGACCCAGAAAGGTAGACGCTCGGTATGGCTTCCGCACTCTTCCGCGAATTCGCACTGCTGATCGCACGGATCGGGCTCGGCGTGGTCTTCGTCGCGCACGGCTGGCAGAAATTCTTCGACTACGGGGTGAAGGCCACCCAGGCTTCGTTCGCCGACATGGGCGTTCCGCTGCCGGACATTTCGGCTGTTGCGGCCGCCACTATCGAACTTGCGGGTGGATTTGCTCTCATCGTCGGCGTGGCCACACCGGTCGCGGGAATCCTGCTGTTCCTCGACATGCTGGGCGCGTTGATTCTGGTGCACGCGGACAGGGGTGTCTTCGTCACCAACGGCGGGTACGAACTCGTCGTCGCGCTCGGCGTCGGGTCGCTACTTCTCGCCGTGATCGGCGCCGGAGGGCTCAGCATCGACGGGCTTCTCGGAAGAGGCTCGGGATGGGGAAAAACCGCAGCGTAACGACGCCGCGCACCGGGTTTCGATTCGGTGTGCAGCGGTGGGCTAGCTTGCTTTTACCACCGAAAATGACCAACGTAGTTGTTCATGGCAACGAATACTGATCTGCCTGATCAAGATTCCGGGAGCGCTGACCCGGCGGTCGGCGGAGGGCTCAAACGGGTCGGTGTACGCACCGATTACGTCGTGTTCTCCGTCGCCGCCGCAGCGGTCTCGGCAATCGTCGTCTGGGGGCTCCTGGCCCCCGACAATCTCGACACCACGACCGGTAAGGCGCTCGATTGGCTGGTCACCGACATGGGCTGGTTGTTCGTCCTGTCGGCGTCCGGGTTCGTCCTCTTTTCGCTGTGGCTCGCGTTCAGCAAGTTCGGTCACATTCCGCTCGGCAAGGACGGCGAGAAGCCCGAATTCCGCACGGTGAGTTGGATCGCGATGATGTTCAGCGCCGGAATGGGCATCGGGCTGATGTTCTTCGGGGTCGCCGAACCGCTCGCGCACTACGTGACACCCCCTCCGGGTTCGAACGGTGGCATCGGAACTGCCATGGCCACCACCATGTTCCACTGGAGTCTGCACCCCTGGGCGATGTACGCGGTGGTCGGACTGTCGATCGCGTACGGCTCGTACCGCAAGGGCCGCAAGCAGTTGTTCAGCTCCGCGTTCATCCCGCTGCTCGGCCGCCGCGCGGAGGGGCCGATCGGCAAGTTCATCGACGTGCTCGCGATCTTCGCGACACTGTTCGGCACCGCCGCGTCGCTGGGCCTCGGTGCTCTGCAGATCGGTTCCGGTTTCCAGGTCGTCGGATGGATGTCGCAGGTCAGTACGTTCCTGCTGGTCGCCATCGTCGCCCTGCTGACGCTGGCCTTCGTCGCGTCCGCCGTGTCGGGCGTCGCGAAAGGTATCCAGTGGCTGTCGAACACCAACATGGTGCTCGCCGTCGTCCTGGCCCTGTTCGTGTTCGTGGTCGGCCCGACGGTCCTGATCCTCAACCTGCTGCCGACGACGATCGGCGCGTACGCCGCGCAACTCGCGCAGATGTCGGCCCGCACCGGAGCGTCGTCCGATCCGGCGACCGGCGAATGGCTGTCGTCGTGGACCATCTTCTACTGGGCGTGGTGGATCTCCTGGACCCCCTTCGTCGGCATGTTCCTGGCGCGCATCAGCCGCGGCCGGACGGTGCGCCAGTTCGTGATCGGCGTGATCGTGGTGCCGAGCGCCGTGAGCCTCGTGTGGTTCGCGATCTTCGGTGGCGCGGGAATCGCCCAGCAGCGCGACGGAATCGACCTCGCCGGGCAGGACACCCAGGAGGGGCAGCTGTTCGGGATGCTCGACCACCTGCCGCTCACCGGAATTTCCACCGTCCTGGTGATGGTCCTCGTCGGAATCTTCTTCGTCTCCGGCGCCGACGCGGCGTCGATGGTGATGGGCACCCTGTCGCAGCGTGGGTCGCTGGAACCGCAGCGCTGGGTGGTCGTGTTCTGGGGCGTGCTGACCGGTGGTGTGGCCGCGCTCATCCTGTGGACCGGTGGTGACACCGCCCTCGACGGGCTGCAGACGATGACGATCATCGCCGCGGCGCCGTTCGTCCTCGTGATGATCGGGTTGTGCTTCTCGCTCTACAAGGACCTGTCCCGCGACCCGCTCATCGTCGACGGCCGGGAAATGCGGAGGGAGATGCGGAGAGCGGCGGCGAAGCGTCGTCGCGACCGGATCTCGTCCCGCTAGAGGAACAGTCCGCGAGCCGCTCGGTGTCCCACGGGACCCGGGCGGCTCGACTCGTGCGTCGGGCCGTCAACGCCAGCTGGGAAGCCACAGTTGGTGCTGCCACATCTCCGGGGTGATCGGGACGGCCGTCAGGATCGGCCACAGCCAGATGAAGTTGGCCACCACCAGACCCACGTACAGGCAGACGGCGAGCAGACCGGTGGTGCGGCGCTCGAACGACGCCTTCGCGCTCCCCAGGACGTCGCCGAGGACCAGCGCGAAACCCATCACCATGAACGGCGCCAGCGCCACCGCATAGAAGTAGTACATCTGACGGTCCAGGGTGGTCAGCCACGGCAGGAACGCCGCACCGTACGCGGTGAGGACGACGGCGTAGCGCCAGTCCTTCTTCACCACCGACTGCCACAGCGCCCACCCCAGCATCGGCAGAGCCAGCCACCACATGGCCGGTGTGCCGATGAGCATGACTGCCTTGACGCAACTCGACGCCCCGCAACCGGTGACGTGATCGCCCTCGGCGAAGTAGTACAGCATCGGGCGCAGACCCATCGGCCACGTCCACGGCTTCGACTCCCACGGGTGATGGTTGCCCGCCGAATTGGTGAGACCCGAGTGGAAATCGAGGACGTTGCCGCTGTAGTACCACAGCGACCGCAGCGCCCCCGGCACGAACGACCAGGTGCCGTCCGTTCCGATCTCGTTGCCGACGGCATGCCGGTCCACGCCGGTCTCGCTGGCGAACCACGCCCAATAACTGGCGAGGTAGACGAACAGCGGCACGACGACGAGCGCGTACAGCGCGGGTCCGACGTCGCGGACGCCGGCGCCCAGCCACGGGCGACGCACTCCGTAGGCGCGCCGCGCCGACACGTCGAATGCGACGCTGAGAAGCCCGAAGAACACGATGAAGTAGACGCCCGACCATTTGGTTCCGCACGCCAGACCCAGCATGATCCCGGCGCCGAACCGCCACCAGCGCACCCCGAGCCGCGGACCCCAGTCGCTGTCGCCGATCCTGCCCTCGTCGTACACGCGGGCCATCCGCTCGCGGACCTGGTCGCGATCCACGATCAGGCAACCGAGGGCGGCCACGGCGAACAACGCCAGGAAGATGTCGAGCATGCCCAGCCTGGACGAGACGAACGTGACCCCGTCCGCCACCAGCAGGATGCCCGCCAGGCCGCCGATCAGCGTCGACCGGGTGAGCCGGCGAACGATACGGATCACCAGCAGGATCATGATCGTCCCGGCCACGGCGGAGGCGAACCGCCAGCCCCAGCCGTTGTACCCGAAGATCGCCTCGCCCATCGCGATCAGCTGCTTGCCGACCGGAGGATGCACCACCAGCCCGTAGCCGGGGTTGTCCTCCAGCCAGCCGCCGGTGAGTACCTGCCAGCCCTGCGGCGCGTAGTGCTTCTCGTCGAACACCGGGGTGCCCGCGTCGGTCGGGTAACCGAGCATCGTGAACCGGGTGATCGCCGCGATCGCCGTGACGAACAGCGTCACTACCCAGCCGCGGGCGCGGTCGACGGGACCGAAGTCGGGAGGCGGCACGAGCGGTGCCGGACCGATCACGGACGGCTGTCGTGCGGAGGGCGTCGGTCGCTCGTCCGTCAGCATCGTCACGCCGCAATCGTAGGCTGTGGGTCATGACTGGTCGCCTAGTGCTCGCCGCAACACCGATGGGGGACGTGGGTGACGCCTCGCCGCGGCTGCGTACGGCGCTGGAAACAGCGGACGTCGTCGCAGCCGAGGACACCCGCCGCACCAAGGCCCTCGCCTCCGCGCTCGACGTGACGATCACCGGGAAGGTCGTCAGCTTCTACGATCAGGTCGAGACAGCCCGGCTGCCGGCGCTCGTCGCCGACGTCGCGTCCGGCAAGACCGTCCTCCTCGTCACCGACGCCGGCATGCCGTCCGTGAGCGACCCCGGGTACCGGCTGGTGTCCGCGTGCGTGGCCGAGGATCTGGCGGTGACCTGCCTGCCCGGACCGTCGGCGGTGACGACGGCACTCGCGCTGTCCGGGCTGCCCGTCGAACGGTTCTGTTTCGACGGCTTCCCGCCCCGGAAACAGGGGCAGCGCAAGACGTGGCTGCAGGCGTTGGTAGCCGAGCAGCGCGCCTGCGTGTTCTTCGAGGCGCCGCACCGGCTCGCCGACTGTCTGGCGGACGCCGCCGACGTGCTCGGCGGCACCCGCCGCGCCGCCGTCTGCCGGGAACTGACCAAGACGTACGAGGAGGTCCGCCGCGGCACCCTCGCCGAACTCGCCGAGTGGGCCGCCGAGGGCGTCCGCGGCGAGATCACGGTGGTCGTCGAGGGTGCCACCCTCGTCGCGTCCGACCCCGCCGACCTGGTCGACGAGGTGGAGCGACTCGTCGCGGACGGCACCCGGCTCAAGGATGCGTGCGCGCTCGTCGCCACCACCGGCGTGTCGAAGCGGGAACTCTACGAAACGGTGCTGGCGTCCCGGAAGGGCTAGGCGCCCTCGCGAGCGCTACCGCCGGAGGGCACGATCCCCGGGAGCCAGCGAGGCGTCGTCGGCGGCCGCCTGCCCCGCGTACCAGCCGTTCGCGTCGACGGACCGGCCACGCGCCTTCTTGGTGCGCGGAAACAGGCGGTCGAATTCGGCGTCGACGGCCTCGGACTTGGTGGCCAGAATCGGGAGGAGGTCCGAGACGGGAATCGACGCCTCGTCGGCGGCCTCCGCGGTGGCCCTGCTGTCGGCATCGCGCAGCCGCTGCCCGATACGACTGGCGAAGCCGGCGAGGAAACCCTTCCGGAACGACGTGGTCCGTGACCCGCCGCGACTGTCGGCGTCGGCGAATTGCATTGCGCGCGTGGCCTGCACGAGCAGTGACGTGAACAGCATGTCGACCTGCTGGAGGTCGAGTGGGGTTCCGACCACGGTCGCGATGGCGAGGGAACTGAACCACACCGTGCGCACCCGGTTGGAATCGCCGATCTCGGTGAGGAGGTGCACCTTCTCCTTGACGTACGGATTCTCCAAATGGATCCGCCGACTGTGCACTGCCGTGTTGCCGGCGCCGTTCTGGGTGTGGAGGAGGGCGGCGTTGATCGCGTAGCGCGTCATCAACTCCTGCGCCTTCGCGGTGAAGATCTCCGCTTCCTCCGCGAAATCGGTGGCCTCCGCCTTGGCGAGGAGACCCCGAATCCGGTTGAGTACCTTCGCGTCGGCCTCGGTCTCGCCCGACATCGCGGCCACCGGGTCGGCGACCCGCACGACCGGCCACGTCGAGGGCGGGGGAGTGAGTACCGTCCAGCCGGGCAGATTCGTCCACGTCATCGACAGGTCGGTGAGTTGGTAGACGGAGTGGTACGGATCCTCGAACAACAATCCGGCGGCCAGGGCCCGCACGTCGGGACCGTCGACCGGAACCCGCCCCGCGAGACGCGACGCGGCCGGGTACTGCTCTCCGACGGTGACGAGTTGCTCCACCCAGTCACGCGGCGCCCGGTGCGCGGCGCGCGTGCGTTCCGCCTCGTGCAACACCACCGCCGCGGCGAGCGCCGCGTCGGACGGTTCCTTCGATCTGCGGGCCAGGTGCACCACGTCGGCGGGCTGCCACCCACGCTCGTACGCGGCCGACAACTCACCCATCAGGGTGTGCACCGCTGCCGCGGCCTGAGGGCTCACTTCGTCGTCGAACACGCGCGCTCCGTTCCCGAATCCACCGTGAAAAGATCGAATGTATGTTCTATTCGGCGTCATGAGTGAGAGTGTGCATGCGGGGTCCGACAAGAACGGACCCCGCCCGGATCAGTCCTCCACGTAGCGCGGGAACACACCCGACGGCGCGGGCAGCGGTGTGCCCGCCACGATGCGCGTCGGGAGGTCGCCGAACTGCCGGGCGTCACCGTTCTGACCCAGCAGGTCCAGGATCTTCGCCGCGGCGTCCGGCATCACCGGTTGCACGAGGATGCCGACGATCCGCACCACCTCGAGCGTCACGTACAGCACCGTCGCCATCCGCTCCGGGTCCGTCTTGCGCAGAACCCACGGCTCCTGCTTGGAGAAGTACCGATTGGTCTCGCCGAGAACCGACCAGATCGCCTCCAGCGCGAGATGCAGTGCCTGGACGTCGTATTCGGCGCGCACCCGCTCCAGCAGCGCGTCCGCCTGCGCGAGCATCTCCGTGTCGTCCTCGGTCAGCGCGCCCGGGGTCGGGACCTGGGCGTCGCAGTTCTTCGCGACCATCGACAGTGACCGCTGCGCGAGATTACCGAGTTCGTTCGCCAGGTCGGCGTTGATCCGGGTGACGATGGCCTCGTGGCTGTAGCTGCCGTCCTGACCGTAGGAGATCTCGCGGAGCAGGAAGAAGCGGACCGCGTCGAGACCGTACTGCTCCACCATGGCGACCGGGTCGACGACGTTGCCGACCGACTTCGACATCTTCTCGCCCTTGTTGTAGAGGAAGCCGTGCACGAAGACGCGCTTCGGCAACTCGATTCCCGCCGACATCAGGAACGCCGGCCAGTACACGGTGTGGAACCGGGTGATGTCCTTGCCGATGATGTGCAGATTCGCCGGCCAGAACTTGCCGAACTGCTCGGAGTCCGTGTCCGGGTATCCGGCGCCCGTCAGGTAATTGGTGAGCGCGTCGACCCACACGTACATGACGTGCTCGGGATGTCCGGGCACCGGAACGCCCCAGTCGAACGTCGTGCGGGAGATCGACAGGTCCTTGAGCCCGCCCTTGACGAAGCTGACGATCTCGTTGCGCCGCGTCGCGGGCGCGATGAAGTCGGGGTTCTCCTCGTACAGCCGGAGCAGCTTGTCCTGGTACTCGGACAGCTTGAAGAAATACGTGGACTCCTCGGTCCACTCGACCGGCGTGCCCGTCTCGGTGGACAGACGCGAACCGTCCTCCTGCAGCGTGGTCTCGGCTTCGGTGTAGAACGCCTCGTCCCGGACCGAGTACCAGCCCGAGTACGTGTCGAGGTAGATGTCGCCGTTGTCGAGCATCTTCTGCCAGATCGCTTTGCTGGCCTCCTCGTGATCGGCGTCCGTGGTGCGGATGAACCGGTCGAAGGAGATGTTCAGCGTCTTGTCCATGGCCTCGAACACGTCCGAGTTCCGCGCGGCGAGGTCGCGGACGTCGATGCCCTCCTTGACGGCGGTCTGCTGCATCTTCAGGCCGTGCTCGTCGGTTCCCGTCATGAAGAAGACGTCGAACCCGTCGAGACGCTTGAACCGGGCGAGGGCGTCGGAGGAGATGTACTCGTAGGCGTGGCCGATGTGCGGGACGCCGTTCGGGTACGCGATCGCCGTCGTCAGATAGAAAGGTGGCCGCGAGGCGGTGGAATCAGCAGCATTCATGGTGCGACCACTCTATCTGCGCGCCGCCGTTTCGCGACGCTCAGATTCCGTTCCGGCCCGAGCTGGTGCCGCCGTCGTCGTCGGTGACGGCGCGCGACTCGTACGCCGAGCGGGCCGACTTGTCCGTGGACCGCACCTGGTCGGGAACCATCCGCCGGATCGCGAAGTCGCGGGCGAACTGCGGAAAGACGGTGACCAGTCGGGCGAGTGGCCCGACGTACCGGGGGATGGTGACCTCGAACCGGGGACGCCGGATCACCGCGACCACCGATTTCGCGACGTCGGCCGGGGTCAGCAGCTTTGCCGCGCCCGTCGCGGTCCCGGCCGCGAGTGCGGTGTCGACGACACCCGGCATGATCACCGAGATGTGCACCCCCGACCCGTGCAGTTCCTCCCGGACGCCGGTCAGATAGCCGAGTACGCCGTGTTTCGTCGCGGCGTACGTCGACTCGCCGGGCGGCGCGACCTTCGACGCGGCCGACGCCACCGTCACGATCTGACCGCGGCCGCGCTCACGCATTGCCGGCGCCGCCAGTCTCACGCCGCGGATGACGCCGTGCAGGTTCACCGCGATTTGCCGCGCCGTCGCGGACTCCGGTTCCTCGTCGAACCGTCCCACCCACATGACGCCCGCGTTGTTGACGAGCACGTCGATCGGTCCCCAGTGGTCCTCGACGGCGGCGAGGAACGAGGCGAACGACTCGGTGTCGGTGACGTCCAGTTCGAGGCCCTCGACGGACCCGCCTGCCCGGCCGAGTTCGTCCGCGGTCGCGCGGGCCGCGGCGCCGTCGACGTCGCCGATCGCTACCCGCGCCCCGGCGACAGCCAGCTGTCGGGCGATCTCCCGCCCGATACCCCGCGCACCGCCGGTCACCGCGATCACGCGGCCGTTCATCGAGCTCGAAGTCATGGACACGGCTCCCTCCCCGTCCGGGAGAAAGTACCGCATGTGACATGCGCGGCGGCGGGCGTCGACAATGTCCGCATGAGCAAAGACCGTCCCGCCCCGGAAGCCCCCGAGCCGCTGTTCCCGCTCGTCGACTCGCACACCCATCTCGACGCGTGCGGAGCCTCGGACGCCGCGAGCGTCCGGGAGATCGTCGACCGGGCCGCCGCGGTCGGGGTGGAGCGAGTGGTCACGGTGGCCGACGATCTGGCGGCCGCGCAGTTCGCCGTCGACGCGGCGCATTGGGATCCCCGCGTCTATGCGGCGGTGGCCATCCATCCGACCCGGGCGAACGTGCTCGACGACGCGACGGGGGCGCACATCGAGCGGCTCGCCGCCGATCCGCGGGCGGTCGCGGTGGGGGAGACCGGACTCGACTTCTACTGGCCCGGCAAACTCGACGGCTGTGCCACGATCCCCGAGCAGACCGAGGGATTCCGCTGGCACATCGACCTCGCGAAGCGGCTCGGCAAGACGCTGATGATCCACAACCGCGAGGCCGACCAGGCGCTGCTGCAGGTGCTGCGCGAGGAGGGGGCGCCGGAGACGGTGATCTTCCACTGCTTCTCCTCCGACGCCGAGATGGCGCGCGAGTGCGTCGACGCCGGTTACGTCCTCAGCTTCTCCGGCACGGTCAGCTTCAGGAACGCGAAGGCCCTGCGGGAGGCGGCGCCGCTGGTGCCGTCGGATCAGCTGATCGTCGAGACGGATGCGCCGTTCCTCACGCCGCACCCGTTCCGGGGCGCTCCCAACGAGCCGTACTGCCTGCCGTACACGGTCCGGGCGCTCGCCGAGGTCCGTGGCGAGGACCCGGAGGAACTGGCGAAGGCGTCCACCGCGACCGCCGAGCGCGTGTACGGCCTCCGGCCCGTGAGCGGTTAGCGAGTGCCTGGACTCGTCGAGGGCGCACGGGGCCGCGGACCCTAAGTTGAAGTTTCAACTTAGGCGTCTTAGGATCGTTGCCGGTTCAACCACTGGTCGTCCCGGTCGCGCGGGGACACCTCGATGAAAGGCGCATCCATGAGTAACCCCGCAGTTCGAAATCTGGGAATTCTCCTTGCCCGCGTGGGCATCGGCATCATCTTCCTCGCCCACGGCTGGCAGAAGGCCTTCACCAACGGACTCGACGGGCAGACCGCCGGCTTCGAGGCCATGGGCGTACCGCTCCCCGGCCTGTCCGCGTTCCTCGCGACGTGGATCGAGCTGATCGGCGGCATCGCGCTGATCGCCGGCGCCGCGGTGCCGGTCTTCGGAATCCTGCTGTTCCTCGACATGCTCGGCGCATTCTTCCTCGTGCACGTCGACAAGGGAATCTTCGCGAGCGAGGGCGGCTACGAACTGGTGCTGGCGCTGGGCGCCGCGTCGCTGCTGCTCGCCGTCGTCGGATCGGGCCGGTTCGGCGTGGACGGACTGCTCGGCGACAAGCTGCCGTGGGCCGCGAAGGAACCCGCCACCGTCTGACCCGCAGGTGAGTGGCAAAGCGTGCCCCGGCACGTTTTGCCACTCACGTGCCTAGAGGACCTTGTTCAGGAAGTCCTGGGTGCGGGACTGCTGCGGATCGCCGAAGATCTGCTCCGGAGATCCCTCCTCCACCACGAACCCGTCGGCCATGAAGATCACCCGATCGGACACCTCGCGGGCGAAGCCCATCTCGTGCGTGACCACGACCATCGTCATGCCGCCCTTCGCGAGATCGCGCAGTACCTGCAGCACCTCGCCCACCATCTCGGGGTCCAGGGCGCTGGTGGCCTCGTCGAACAGCATGATGTCGGGGTTCATCGCCAGTGCCCGCGCGATCGCGACGCGCTGCTTCTGCCCACCCGACAGGTTCGCCGGCTTCGCATCCGCCTTCTCGGCCAGCCCGACCTGTTCGAGCAGCCGGGCGGCCGTCGCCCTCGCCTCCTCCTTGGAGGCCCGCTTCGTCTGCACGGGCGCGAGCATCACGTTCTCGATCGCAGTCATGTGCGGGAACAGATTGAAGTGCTGGAACACCATGCCGATGTGCTGACGCACCCGGTCGATGTCGATCTTCTTGTCGCTCACGTCGAATCCGTCGACCACGACGTTGCCGTCGGTGATGTCCTCGAGCCGGTTGAGGCAGCGCAGGAACGTGCTCTTGCCCGAACCGGACGGCCCGATCACGCAGACCACTTCACCGCTCGCGATGTCGACGTCGATGCCCTTGAGCACCTCGTTGTCGCCGAACGACTTCTTCAGGCCCTTCACCCGGATCTTCGGGTCGGCGGTCTCGGCCTTGTTCTCTGACACCGGTGTCTCGGTCACCTGTTGATCCTCTTTTCGAGCCGGTTCGACAGCTTCGTCAGCGCCATGATGATGATGAAATACATCACGCCGATGATCAGCCACATGTTGAAGGACTGGAAGTTGCGGGCGATGATGATCCGCCCGGTCTGGGTGAGCTCGGCGAGTCCGATCACGGACAGGATCGACGTGTCCTTCAACGTGATCACGAACTGGTTGATGTACGACGGGATCATCGTCCGCACGGCCTGCGGCATCACGACCTTCTGCATCGACTTCAGGTAGCTGATGCCGAGGCTCCGCGACGCTTCCATCTGACCCTTGTCGACGGACAGGATGCCGCCGCGCACGATCTCGGCCATGTAGGCGCCGGCGTTGAGGCTCAGCGTAATGATGCCCGCCGTGAACGCCGACATCTGGAAGTCCAGTGCCGCGGGGATGCCGAAGTAGATGAAGAATGCCTGCACCAGCAGCGGGGTGCCGCGGAACACGTCGACGTACGTGGTGCCGATGCCGCGCAGGACGATGTTGGTCGACACCCGGAACAGGCCGAAGATCGCGCCGAGCACGAGTGCGATGGCGATCGAGATCACGGTGAGGGCGATGGTGAGCCACAGGCCCTCGAGCAGCAGCGGGTAGGTGCTCTTGATCAGGCCCAGGATCGAGTTGTCGTCGTCGGACGCGTCGGAGTTGAGGTACGTGTCGAGGATCTCGTCGTACTCGCCGCTCGCCTTCACATTCGCCAGTCCCGCGTTGAACTCCTGCAGGAGCTCCGCGTTCTGGCCCTTCGCGACGGCGAACCCGTAGCTTGCGCCGGGGACCTTGTCGGTGACGGTCTTGAAGCCGTTGCCCTGTTTGATGCCATAGGCGAGCACCGGGTAGTCCTCGAAGACGGCGGCCGAGTTACCGGTGCGGACCTCGTCGAACATGCTCGACGAGTCGGCGAAGTACTTGGTGGTGAACCCGTACTGGTTCTTGATCGACTCCGCGTACGTGGCGCCCTCGGTGCCGTTCTTGACCGCGACGGACTTCCCGCGCAGGTCCTCGTACGACGTCACCGAGTCGTTGCTGTCGAGCACGCCCATCTGCACGCCTGACTCGAAGTACGGATCGGAGAAGTCGAACGTCGCCTTGCGGGCGTCGGTGATCGACATGCCGGCGATCATGCCGTTGGCCTGACCGCCCGTGACCGCCTGCAGCGCGGCGTCGAACCCGACGGGGTTGACCTGGTACGTGAAGCCCTGGTCCTCGGCGATGGCGGCGAGGAGGTCCATGTCGATACCGACGAGCTTGCCGCTCTCGTCCTGGAATTCGAACGGGGCGAACGTGATGTCGGTGGCGATGTTGTAGTTGTTGCCCGGAGCGGGCTGTTGCGCGCCCGCGAGGCCGGGCGCGACGAGTGTGACGAGCAGCGTCAGCGCGGCGATCACCGCGGGCACTCTCGGACGTCTGACGAGTCTCAGAAGTCGATCGGATCTGCTGCGCACGGAACCCCAGCTTTCTCAGTCAGTAGTGCCCGGTCGCTTCCGGGCTTCTTGGTGCATGTCGCAAGATACTGCGTTCCGAGCGTGGTCCGGACCAGAAGCGATTCATCCCGGAGAAGTGAAAACGGTCCCCGATCTCAACCTTTTCGTGATCTGAGACGCAGGTCGTAGCGGCAAAGTTGCCAGTCCATCGCCGATTCGTTACCGTACCGTGATCAAACATTCGCCAGCCTTGGGATTTCACGTGTCGCCTTTCGCCAGAATCAACAACGCCAAATCGCCTCTTCTCTACGTGGTCGTCGCAGCACTGCTCGCGACACTCGTCGTGGGCGGTGCGCTGGCAGTGGCGCGGCACAAGACCGTCACGCTCGACGTCGACGGCGAGACCATCTCGCTCGGCACCATGGCCTCCGACGTCACCGGCGCACTCGACGACGCCGGATACACCGTCGGCGAGCGGGACGCGGTCGCGCCGTCTGCCGACGCGTCGATATCCGACGGCGACACCGTGGTGCTGCGCCGTGCCCGTGAGGTGAACCTCACCGTCGACGGCCAGCCCAAGACGGTGTGGACCACCGCGCTCACCGTCGACGACGCACTCAAGCAGTTCGAACTGGCCGACGACGTCCACGTCTCGGCATCCCGCTCGGACCGCCTGCCGCTCGAGGGGAGCGCGCTCGAGGTCGTCAACGCGAAACTCGTCAAGGTCGCCGACGGCGGCGCCCCGCTCACCGACGTCCGCCTGGCCGCCCCCACCGTGGGCGAACTCCTCGCGGCGAACGGAGCTCCGCTCGAGCAGGCCGACACGGTCGTGCCTGCGGCGGACACCCCGGTGGTCGAGGGCTCGGAGATCCACGTGACCCGCGATCGCACCGAGACGCGCACCGAGACACTCCCCATCGCGCCGCCCGAGAACCGCGTCGACGACCCCGCGCTGGACAAGGGCAAGACCGTCGTCGAGAACCCCGGAGTTCCCGGTGAGCGCACCGTCACCGCATCCGTGAAGACGATCAACGGTGTCGAGGCCGGACGGCAGGAGCTCAGCTCGCAGGTGCTCCGCGAGCCCGCCCCGGCAGTCGTCAAGGTCGGTGTGAAGGAACTCGCCATCTCCAACGCCTCCACCTGGGATTCGATCGCGCACTGCGAGGCCACCGGCAACTGGGCCATCAACACCGGCAACGGTTTCTTCGGCGGACTGCAGTTCACCCAGAGCACCTGGGAGGCGTTCGGCGGCACCCAGTACGCGTCCCGCGCCGACCTCGCATCCCGCGAACAGCAGATCTCCGTCGCCGAGAAGGTTCAGGCGGCGCAGGGCTGGGGTGCCTGGCCCGCCTGCACCAGCAAGCTCGGACTCCGCTGAACGGTCTGAAGTAAAGGAACTCGATGTCACCCTTCGCGAAGATCAACTCGGCCCGCTCGCCGCTGCTGTACACAGTGGTGGCCCTGCTTCTCGCCACCTTGATCGCCGGCGGGGTGATGGCCGTGGTCCGGCACAAGACCGTCACACTCGACGTGGACGGCGAGCAGATCTCGCTGAGCACCATGACCACGAGCGTCGACGCCGCCCTGTCCGACGCCGGGTACTCGATCAGCGACCGCGACGTGGTGGCGCCCGAGCGTGATGCGACCCTGTCCGACGGCGACACGGTGGTGCTGCGCCGTGCGCGCGAGGTGTCGCTGACCGTAGACGGTCAGCCGAAGACGGTGTGGACCACCGCGCTCACCGTCGAGGACGCGCTGAAGCAGTTCGACCTCGGCGACGACGTCCACGTGTCCGCATCCCGCTCGCAGCGACTTCCGCTCGACGGGGCGGCGCTCGACGTGCTCAACCCGCTCGTGGTCAAGCTCACCGACGGCGCCCTGCCGGTCACCGACGTGCGCATGGCCGCGCCGACGGTCGGGGACTTCCTCGCCGCGCATGGTGCACCGCTCGAGCAGGCCGACACCGTCGTTCCGTCCGCGGACACTCCGCTGGCCGAGGGCATGGATGTCACGGTCACCCGCGACCGCACCGAAACGAAGGTCGAAACGCTGCCGCTGGCTCCCGGGGAACAGCGCATCGAGGACCCGACGATGAACATGAGCCGCACCGTGGTCGAGAGCCCGGGCCTGCCCGGCGTGCAGGACGTGACGTTCGCGGTCAACACCGTCAACGGCAAGGAGATCGGACGGAACCAGGTGGCCGCATCGGTCACGACGCCGGCTCAGCCGAAGGTGGTCCGGGTCGGTTCCAAGCCCGGCACCGAGGTCCCGCCGGTCGAGAACGGCTCGGTGTGGGATGCCCTCGCGCAGTGCGAGGCCACGGGCAACTGGGCCATCAACACGGGCAACGGCTTCTTCGGCGGCGTCCAGTTCGACCAGAACACCTGGGAGCGTCAGGGCGGCCTGAAGTACGCACCGCGCGCCGACCTCGCGACCCGCGAGGAGCAGATCGCCGTCGCGTCGAAGACGCAGAAGACGCAGGGGTGGGGAGCGTGGCCGACGTGCTCGGGCAGGCTCGGCGTGCGTTAAAGTTCACCTGGTGTCCGACGCCGAAGTACCCTCCGCCGCTCGAGGTCAGGCCGCACTGCTCGGCCCCGCCGAGGTGCGCGCGCTCGCCGAGGAATTCGGTGTGCGCCCCACCAAGCAGTTGGGGCAGAACTTCGTGCACGACGCCAACACGGTCCGTCGCATCGTCGCGACCGCCGGGGTGGGACGCGAGGACACGGTCCTCGAGGTCGGCCCCGGGCTCGGGTCACTGACGTTGGCGCTGCTCGACGTCGTCGACAAGGTCATCGCCGTCGAGATCGACCCCAACCTCGCCGCACGACTCCCGGTCACGGTCGCCGACCGTGCCCCCGGCCTCGCGGACCGGCTCACGGTGGTCGGTGCGGATGCGATGCGGGTCACACCGTCGGAGATTCCCGGCGAACCCACGGCGCTCGTCGCGAATCTGCCCTACAACGTGGCAGTGCCCGTGCTGCTGCATCTGTTCTCCGAACTGCCCAGTCTCCGAACGGCTCTGGTGATGGTGCAGGCCGAGGTCGCGGACCGCCTGGCGGCGTCCCCGGGCAGCAAGATCTACGGCGTGCCCAGTGTGAAAGCCAATTTCTTCGGCTCGGTCCGTCGCGCGGGCGCCGTCGGGCGTGCCGTGTTCTGGCCCGTCCCGAAGGTCGAGTCGGGTCTCGTGCGCATCGACCGGTACGCCGAACCGCCGTGGCCGATCGACGACGAACACCGCCGCCGCGTCTTCACCGTGATCGATGCGGCTTTCGCCCAGCGCCGCAAGACGTTACGCGCCGCTCTCGGTGGGTGGGCGGGCTCGCCGGCGGACGCGGAGCGGCGGCTGCTCGAGGCCGGTATCGCACCGTCGAGTCGCGGCGAGACCCTCGACGCCGCCGCGTTCGTCCGGCTCGCCTCCACCCACCCGTGAGTACTTGTTAACCGCGGGCGGTTAACAAGTACTCACGGGCGCGAAGCGCACCCAGGGGGAGACAACCGACCGGATGTGTGGTTCACTATTGGAGGTCGTAAGTTTTGTGTTTGTGTTTCCCACGCTCGCAAATCGATGGTTGCGAGCGTTTGGACGTCCTCCACAGGAATTGTCGTAAGCGGTCGTGTCAATGACCCTGGTAACCGAGCCGGTTGCCTGAAGAAGTTACTGTGTTAGAGGAGATTTACATGGCAGAGGGCATCGTGAAGTGGTTCAACTCCGAGAAGGGGTTCGGCTTCATCGCCCCCGAGGACGGCAGCGCTGACGTGTTCGTCCATTACTCGGAGATCCAGAGCGGCGGCTTCCGCACGCTCGAGGAGAATCAGCGTGTTTCGTTCGAGATCGGCCAGGGCAACAAGGGCCCGCAGGCCACCGGCGTCACCCTGATCTGAGAACGGCCATGACTTCCCGGTTCGCCGGGACATGACGTTCGAGCAAGGCCCCACTCGTCACGGAGTGGGGCCTTGTCTCGTTTGCCGTCGGGTATCACCCCGACCGCAGGTGGACTGCCTGATAGCCGAGGTTCATGGCGCAGACCAGCCACAATTGCAACGCGGAATTCTCCGACGGTCCGAACAATCCGATCACCGCGGCGGCTCCGAGTGCGGTCGCGACGACGAGGGTGGCCGTGCCGAGTGCCCGGCTGGGGCCCGACGCGAAGATCACCACACCGGTCACGAAGAGCGCCCACAGGGTGGTCACGACGATGGCGGCCGCGACGAACCACGCCGTCGAATACCGGCTGGGCCACGTCCACGGCTGGGTTCCATTGTCGAGAGTGCACACGAACGACAGCGAGAACGCCATGATCACCACCGTCGCGCCACCGAGCGCGAGATGGCCCCCGACGAGCACCTTCCCGGCCGTTCCCACCCCCGCGGGCGCCCGCGCCCGCCCCTTCTCGACAATCGTGTGCTGCATCCCCGACTACCCCGACCCTTCCTTGTCCGTCACCTGGTTGGACGCCGCGCAGGACCGTTCGGTTCCACGGATTTTCGGTCCACGGTGACGGCTGAACGGCGTCTCGGTCAGGCGTTACCGTAGCGGTCGGCGAACAGGCGGTGACGCTCACCCACCCGTCGGCACTCTTCGCGCAGCTCAGGGGGGTCGAGGACGGTGAAGTCGACGCCGAATGCGCTGAGCCAGTTGGCGATCGACGACACGGAGTCGCCGCCGAGAGCGACCGCGCACCGCCCGTCGGGCATCTCCTCGAGGGTGCCCCAGTCCTCGTGCACCAGGGCCGCCATCTCGTCCATCGACGCGTGCAGCAGCACTCGCGCCCGAACCCGGGTGACGGCGCGGTTGATTCCGCGGGCGACGAATTCCGCGGCGCCGCCGGGCGGCAGTTCGCGGGGTACGAATCGTGGTCCCGTCGGGATCTTCGGTGTCAGGCGGTCCATCCGGAAGGATCGCCAGTCCGCGCGCGTGAGGTCCCACGCGACGAGATACCAGCGCAGGCCGGCCCGGACGAGCCGGTACGGCTCCACTTCACGACGGCTCTCGGTGCCGTCGTGGGTGCGGTAGTCGAATCGGAGCCGTTCGTGGTTGTGGCACACCGAGGCGACGGCCGACAGCACCTGCGCGTCGACGGCGCTCTTCGCGGGCTCGCGGTGGACCACGTCGACCTGCAGCGTCTCGAGTCGGTGCCGGAGTCGGGACGGCATCACCTGCCGGAGTTTGGTGAGCGCTCGCATCGACGCCTCGCCGATGCCGACGACGGAACCGGTCGCGCCGGACTGCAGGCCGAGTGCGACCGCCAGCACCTCTTCGTCGTCGAGGAGCAGCGGCGGCATCTCCGCGCCCGCGCCGAGCTGGTATCCACCGCCCACCCCGACCGTCGCGTCGACGGGATAGCCGAGGTCGCGCAGCTTCTCCACGTCTCGGCGGACGGTGCGTGGGGTGATTCCGAGCCGGTCGGCGAGTTCCGCCCCGGACCAGTCTTTTCGGGTCTGGAGCAGGGAGAGCAGCCGGAGGAGTCGTGCCGAGGTTTCCCGCATCGCCTCAGGATGCCACCGATAGCGGACATCTTCTGTCCTCTATCGGGAGTAGATAACGGTAAGTAACAATATTCCCACCAGCCCCACAAGTGTCACTACACTGGCGCCGACGATCCACGGACATCGCACGTACTTCAGTGAAGAATCCGACGGAAAGGTCCCTCGAGTGACGCACTCCCGTGTCCAGCCCCTCTCCGCAGCAGTTCGGGCGCTGCTCGCCACCGTCATGACCGCCGCCTTCTGCCTGACCCTCGCGGTGTCGACCACCGCGACGGCGTCCGCGTCGGCGGCCGACCTCTTCAACAGCGCACAGGGCAGATTCGCCGCCGGCGACACCCACGGCGCTCTCGCGGACATCGGGGGCGCCGTCGCCGGGGAACCGGGCGACACCAACGCCCTGGCCCTGCAAGCCATCTACGCCGATGCGGCCGGCGACCTGATCACCCGGGAGGCCGCGCTCGCCCGTCTCGGCGGCCTGGACGGTGGCATGCGCGCCGGCGTCGACGGCATGCTGAACGCGATCCGGATCGCGTCGTTCACCCCTCCGAACCCGCTGCCGGCCATCCAGGGGCCGTCCACCGCGATCATCGTCCTGGGCTTCGGACTGCTCCCCGACGGCACGATGCGGCCGGAGTTGGTCACCCGACTGCAGGCCGCGCTCGTCCAGTCGTGGGTGTCGCCGCTCTCGCCGATCATCGTCACCGGCGGCAATCCGCAGAACGGCATCACCGAGGCCGCCGCGATGCAGGGATGGTTGCAGGCTCACGGAGTCCCGGCAGATCGCATCCACCCAGAGCACCGCGCCGGATCGACGGTGGGCAACGCCCTCAACTCGGTCCCGCTCGCCCGGTCGCTCGGTGCGGGAGGGGCGATTCTCGTGACATCCGCCAACCACATCCGCAGGGCAACGGTCGATTTCACCGTCGCCGGACTGCCGGTGGTCGGGGCGATGAGCGCGGTCACCAGTGCCGGTCAGCTGATCGCCGAAGTGATGCCGCTGACCAAGGACCAGCAGCTCGGCATGTATCGCGACGCGATCAGGGTGTTCGGCATTCCCGCCGGCTACTGACGCACTCCTACCCGGCCCCTCCGGTGTGGGCGGTGCCGGACTGCAGTTCGTGGCAGTATGGCGACGCACCGACCGCAGGAGGACACATGCGACTGTCGCCCCACGAGCAGGAGCGTCTGCTCCTGAGTTATGCCGCGGATCTCGCGCGCAGGCGCCGGCAGCGCGGGCTCGTGCTGAACCATCCGGAGGCGGTGGCCCTCATCACGGATCACATCCTCGAGGGTGCCCGCGACGGCCGGTCGGTGGCGGAACTGATGGTGTCCGGTCGTGAGGTGCTCACCCGGTCCGACGTGATGGACGGCGTTCCGGAGATGCTGCACGACGTGCAGGTGGAGGCCACGTTCCCGGACGGCACCAAGCTCGTCACCGTCCACGATCCGATTGCGTAGGGGTGGCCGTGATTCCCGGTGAAGTGCTGTGCGCCGAGGGCGTGATCGAGCTCAACGAGGGTTCTCCGCGCACCGAACTCGCGGTGGTCAACACCGGTGACCGCCCCGTCCAGGTCGGGAGCCACGTTCATTTTCCGCAGGCCAATCACGCCCTGCAGTTCGATCGGGCCGCCGCCCACGGGCTGCGGCTGGACATCCCCGCGGGCACCGCGGTGCGCTTCGAACCGGGTATCGCGCAGACGATTTCGCTCGTGCCGCTGCGCGGTACCCGTGAAGTGCACGGGCTGAGCCTCACTCCGCCAGGGAAGCTGGATGCGTCATGACCCATCTCAGCCGTGCCCGCTACGCCGAGTTGTTCGGTCCCACGACGGGCGACCGGATCCGGCTCGCCGACACCGACCTGCTGATCGAGATCACCGAGGACCGGAGCGGCGGTCCGGGACTGGCCGGCGACGAAGCGGTGTTCGGTGGTGGAAAAGTGTTGCGCGAGTCCATGGGCCAGGGTCGGGCGACCCGTGCCGAGGGTGCGCCCGACACGGTGATCACCGGGGTCGTGGTGGTCGATCACTGGGGAATCATCAAGGCGGACGTCGGTATTCGGGGCGGGCGCATCGTCGCGCTCGGCAAGGCGGGCAACCCCGACACGATGTCGGGTGTCCACCCGGATCTGGTGGTGGGGCCGTCCACCGAGATCATCGCCGGGAACGGCAAGATTCTCACCGCCGGCGGCATCGACTGCCACGTGCACTTCATCTGCCCGCAGATCATGGACGAGGCGCTGGGCGGCGGCATCACGACGATGATCGGCGGCGGCACCGGCCCGGCCGAGGGCAGCAAGGCCACCACCGTCACGCCCGGTTCGTGGCACACCGCCCGGATGCTGGAGGCGCTCGACGGCTGGCCGATGAACATCGCCCTGCTCGGCAAGGGCAACACGGTCAGTTCCGACTCGATGTGGGAGCAGTTGCGCGGCGGCGTCTCCGGATTCAAGCTGCACGAGGACTGGGGCTCGACCCCCGCCGCGATCGATGCGTGCCTCACCGTCGCGGACGCCGCGGGTGTGCAGGTGGCACTCCACTCGGACACGTTGAACGAGGCCGGTTTCGTCGAGGACACAGTCGCGGCGATCGCCGGACGCGCGATCCACGCCTATCACACGGAGGGGGCGGGCGGCGGCCACGCGCCGGACATCATCACGGTGGCCGCGCACGCGAACGTCCTGCCGAGTTCCACCAATCCGACCCGGCCGCACACGGTCAACACGCTCGACGAGCATCTCGACATGCTGATGGTGTGTCATCACCTGAGCCCGGCGATCCCGGAGGACCTCGCGTTCGCGGAGAGCCGTATCCGGCCGTCCACCATCGCGGCGGAGGATCTCCTCCACGACCTCGGCGCCATCTCCATGATCGGCAGCGACTCCCAGGCGATGGGACGCATCGGCGAGGTCGTGTTGCGCACGTGGCAGACCGCGCACGTGATGAAACGCAGGCGGGGATTCCTGTCCGGCGACAACGGCGCCGACAACCGGCGCGTCCAGCGCTACGTGGCGAAGTACACGATCTGCCCCGCCGTCGCGCACGGCCTCGAGGGCGAGATCGGATCGGTCGAGGTGGGCAAGCTCGCCGACCTGGTGCTGTGGGATCCGGCGTTCTTCGGGGTGCGGCCGCACGCCGTGCTCAAGGGCGGAATGATCGCCTGGGCCGCGATGGGAGATGCCAACGCGTCCATCCCCACTCCGCAGCCCGTGTTGCCGCGCCCGATGTTCGGGGCGGCGCCCAAGGCGGCGGCCGCCACGTCCGTGCACTTCGTCGCGCCGCACGCCCTCGAGGACGGCCTGGCCGACCGGCTCGATCTGAGCCGGCGACTGGTGCCGGTCGCGAACGTGCGTTCGCGGGGCAAGTCCGACATGCCCCGCAACGACGCGCAGCCGAGAATCGAGGTCGACCCCGACACGTTCACGGTCCGCATCGACGGCGAGGTGTGGGAAGAACAGCCGGCGGCGGAACTGCCGATGGCCCAGCGTTACTTCCTGTTCTGATGCGCCTCGCTCATCTGATGTCCCTCGCAGATTCGCGGCTGCCGACCGGCGGCCACGTGCATTCGGGCGGCATCGAGGAGGCCGTCGCGAGCGGCGTCGTCCGCGACGTCGCCACGATGGAGGCGTTCCTGCGGCGACGGATCCGGACCGCCGGACTCGTCGCCGGATCGATCGGCGCGGCGGTGTGCGACGGCCGGCTCACCCCCGAACACGCGGACGCGGAGATGGATGCGCGAACCCCGTCCCCGGCGGCGCGGTCGTCGTCGCGGGCACAGGGGAGAGGTCTGCTGCGGCTGGCCCGCACCACGTGGCCCGAGCACGACTGGTCCCCGCTCGGAACCCGCCCGCACCTGCCCGTCGTCTCGGGGACGGTCGGAACCGTCACCGCGCTCGCGCCCCGTGAGGCCGCGCTGGTCGTGGTCTACACCACGATGACCGGCTCCGCGATCGCCGCGCAGCGGCTGCTCGCTCTCGATCCCGCGCAGGTCGCCGCGTGCACGTTCGCACTGTCCGATCTGTGCGACGACATCGCCGACCAGTGCGCGACCGGACTGTCGAGCGTGTCCGACCCCTTCCTGGACATCGTCGCCGAGCGGCACGTCCTGCGGGACCGCCCCCTGTTCATGTCGTGACACCAGCTGTACCCCGGTAAGGAGAGATCAACCATGCCACCGCATTTCATCGATGGTGAACCCCACGACCATCAGCACGACCGTCCCCGGCGGGTCCGGGTGGCGGGCGAACCGGTCCGGATCGGGATCGGTGGGCCCGTCGGGTCGGGCAAGACCGCGCTCGTCGCGGCGCTGTGCAGGCAGCTGCGCGAGGAGTTGTCGCTGGCCGTGCTCACCAACGACATCTACACCACCGAGGACGCGGACTTCCTGCGCCGCCACGCCGTGCTGCCGGACGAGCGCATCGCCGCCGTCCAGACCGGGGGCTGCCCCCACACGGCGATCCGCGACGACATCACCGCGAACCTCGACGCCATCGACGACCTGGTCGCGGCCAATCCACCGCTCGATCTGATCCTGGTGGAGTCGGGCGGCGACAATCTCACCGCGACGTTCTCCTCGGGGTTGATCGACGTGCAGATCTTCGTCGTCGACGTCGCGGGTGGCGACAAGGTGCCCCGCAAGGGTGGTCCCGGTGTGACGTTCTCGGATCTGCTCGTGATCAACAAGACCGACCTCGCCCCGATGGTCGGAGCCGATCTCGGGGTGATGCGCCGCGACGCCGAGAAGGTCCGCGAGGGCAGGCCCACGGTGTTGATCTCGTTGACGGAGGACCCGTCGTCCGGGCCGGCGCTGGCGTGGGTGCGCGAGCAGGTGCGCACGCTCACCGCCGTGCACTGACGGTGCGCACCGAACTGACGATCGTCGCGTCGCCCGATCGCAGTCCGCGGATCGCCGCGGCCGGGGGACTGGCAGCCCGGATCACCGGACGCGACACGGTCCACGTGATCGGCACCGCCGCGACCCCGCTCGGCGGCGACCATTGGGATATCACCGTCCGGGTGCTGCCGGGGGCCCGGCTGACGCTGCGCAGCGTCGCGGCCTCCCTGGCCTTGCCGGGCCGGGGTTGCGCGCTGTCCACGGCGCGGTGGTCGGTGGAGGTCGCGGACGACGCCGCGCTCGACTGCGCGCTGGAACCCACGGTGATCGCGGGCGGCGCGGAGCATCGTGTGGAGACGACCGTGTCACTCGCGGAATCGTCCACACTGCTGCTGCGCGAGCGGGTGCAGATCGGCCGGTCGGGGGAGGAGACCGGCCGCTGGGTGGGCATCACGAACGCCGATCTCGGCGCTGTGCCCCTGCTCCGGCACCAGCTGGAACTCGGGATCGGCACGGTCTCGCACGACGTGCTGGACCGCCCGGCAGCAGTGACGAGTGCGCTGCGGTATCCGGACTCGCGGCCTGCGGACGTCGCGGGCGACATCCGGTCGGCACGCACCCGTCTTCCCCTCGCACGCGGTGGCAGCCTCACCACGCGGCTGGGCCCGCACCTGTGACGCAGGTGAGCGGCAAAGTGCGTGATCCGTGAGTCTTTCGGCGCAGACCCGGTCCTTCAGGTCTGGGATAGCCGATCTGGTTTTGTCGGACCGTGGGGTTAGTGTCTGGGTTATGGCGGGGAGGGTGGTGAGGCGGGCGTTCAAGTACCGTTTCTATCCGACTGCGGTGCAGGCGGATCAGCTTGCTCGGACGTTCGGGTGCACCCGGTATGTCTACAACCGGGCGTTGGCGGAGCGGTCGCGTGCCTGGGCGCAGGAGCGGCGGCGGATCACCTACGCGGATACCTCGAAGATGCTCACCGGATGGAAACGGGAGGCGGAGACCGCGTGGTTGTCGGAGCCGTCGAAGGGACCGTTGCAGGAGTCGCTGCGGCAATTGCAGGGCGCCTACGACAAGTTCTGGCGCAAGCAGACCCGCTACCCGCAATTCAAGAAGAAGGGGCAGTCGAAGGATTCGGCGACCTACTTCTCGAACTGCTTCACGTACCGCGGCGGGCAGATTCGGTTGGCCAAGCAGTCCGAACCGCTGGACATTCGGTGGTCGAGGCCGCTCCCGGAGGGGGCTGTGCCGTCGCAGGTGACGGTGTCGCGTAATGCTCGCGGCCAGTATCACATCTCGATTCTCGTCGAGGACACGATCACCGAACTCGAACCGACCGATCGGGTGGTCGGGCTCGACGCCGGGATCGAGAGCTTGTACACCCTGTCGACGGGGGAGAAGATCACCAACCCGCGTCATGAAAGCAGGGACCGTGCGCGGTTGGCGAAGGCGCAGCGGGTGCTCGCCAAGAAGCAGAAAGGATCCCGTAACCGGGCCAAGGCCCGACTGACGGTCGCGAAGATTCACGGTCGGATCGCCGATCGGCGGCGCGATTATCTGCACACACTCTCCACTCGACTGGTGCGCGAAAACCAAGTGATCGCCGTCGAGGATCTGAGTGTGCGGAACATGGTCAGGAATCGGTCGTTGTCGCGGGCGATCTCGGATGCGGGGTGGTCCGAGTTCCGGTCGATGCTCGAGTACAAGGCCGACTGGTACGGGCGGCGGGTGGTGGCGATCGACCGGTTTCATCCGTCGTCGAAGACCTGCTCGGTGTGCGGGGAGATCGCGTCGGCGATGCCGCTGGACGTGCGGGAGTGGACGTGCCGGTGCGGCGCCGTCCACGATCGGGATGTGAATGCGGCGAGGAATATTTTGGCCGTCGGACTGGCGGTGGCAGCCTGCGGAGATGGTGTGAGACCTCCCCGCACCTAAGGTGTGGGGAGGCAACTGTCGGTGAAACAGGAACCTTGGGACGTGAGTCTCGAGGGGAATCTCGGTCGTTCACGGCCGAGAGGACGTCAAGGTGCGCATTTCCGCACGCGTACCGGGAGCGCCTAAGCTCTACCCTTGTGCTTTCCGTCGTTCCCCGCCCCGTCGTCGTCCGGGCCCCGTCCAAGGTCAATCTGCATCTGGCCGTCGGGGACCTGCGTGGCGACGGCTATCACGAGCTGAACACGGTGTTCCAGGCGCTCTCGCTCGGCGACACCGTGTCGGTGGTTCCCGCGGAGACACTGTCGGTGACGGTCCGCGGCGAAGACGCCCGCGTGGTACCCACCGACAGCAGCAACCTGGTGTGGAAGGCCGCGGAGATGCTCGCCGCCGAATCGGGACGCCGCCCGGACGTCGAGATCGCCATCGACAAGGGGATCCCGGTGGCCGGGGGGATGGCCGGCGGCAGCGCCGACGCGGCGGCGACGCTGGTGGGGCTGAACGCGCTGTGGGCGCTGGACCTGTCGCGGGAGCAACTCGACGGATTCGCCGCGAAGCTGGGCAGCGACGTCCCCTTCGCCCTCCACGGCGGTACCGCGTTCGGGACGGGGCGCGGCGAGCGCCTCCTGCCCGTGCTGTCCCGCAGCACGTTCCACTGGGTGCTCGCGCTCGCGAAGGGCGGACTGAGCACACCGACGGTGTTCCGGGAGCTGGACCGTCTGCGGGCCGAGGGAAATCCGCCGCGACTCGGCGGTGCCGAGGAACTGATGCACGCGCTCACGACGGGCGACGCCGCGACGCTCGCCCCGCTGCTGGGCAACGACCTGCAATCTGCCGCCCTGTCCCTGAACCCGGGCCTGCGGCGGACGCTGCGTGCCGGGGTCTCGGCGGGCGCCCTGGCCGGGATCGTCTCCGGGTCCGGCCCGACCTGTGCTTTCTTGTGCGCTGACGCGGATGCCGCGGTCCAGGTCAGTGCAGAACTCGCTGGTGCGGGGGTGTGTCGCACGGTGCGGGTCGCCAGCGGACCCGTGCCGGGCGCACGAATAATCAACGACGCGGCGGAGGGATCGCACTGATGGCGAATCTGATCAATCTCGAGCAGGTATCGAAGTCCTTCGGCATCAAGCCGCTGCTCGATTCGGTATCTCTCGGAGTGCAGGAAGGCGAACGCATCGGTGTCGTCGGCCTCAACGGCGGTGGCAAGACGACCATGCTCGAGGTGCTCGCCGGGGTGGAGGCACCCGATTCCGGACGGGTCAGCCGGGTCGGCGGACTGCGGATGGCGGTCGTGACCCAGCGCGGCGTCCTGCCTGCCGGTTCGAGCGTCGGCGACGTCGTGCTCGGACCGCTGGGTGTGGCCGACCACGAATGGGCGGGCGACGCCCGCATCCGGTCGATCCTGGCCGGGATCGGCATCGACAACCTGGGTCTCGAGGCCAAGGTCGACGGGCTGTCGGGCGGCGAGCGGCGTCGTGTGGCGCTGGCCGCGGCGCTCGTGCAGGATCTCGATCTGCTGGTGCTCGACGAGCCGACCAACCACCTCGACGTGGAGGGTGTGCAGTGGCTGGCGGAGCATCTCGTCGGCCGCCGCAGCGCGCTGGTGGTCGTGACCCACGATCGCTGGTTCCTCGACACCGTCGCCAACCGCACGTGGGAAGTGGTGGGCGGCAGGGTCGAAAGCTACGAGGGCGGGTACAACGACTGGGTGTTCGCCCGGGCGGAGCGTTCGCGGCAGGCCGACGCGGCCGAGGAACGTCGACGCAACCTCGCCCGCAAGGAGCTGGCCTGGTTGCGCCGCGGTGCGCCCGCCCGCACGTCCAAGCCGAAGTACCGGATCGAGGCCGCCGAGGCGCTGATCGCGGACGTGCCCCCGCCCCGCGACAACGTGGCGCTGGCGTCGTTCGCGCAGCGCCGGCTCGGCAAGGTCGTCATCGAACTCGAGGACGCGCGGCTGGAAACCCCCGACGGCCGGGTGCTCGTCGACGACCTCACGTGGCGGTTGGCTCCGGGGGAGCGGGTCGGCCTGGTCGGCGTCAACGGTTCCGGCAAGACGACGCTCCTGCGCACGCTCGCCGGGGAGATCGCCCCGGCGTCGGGCAAGCGGCTCCAGGGTCAGACCGTGCACATCGGCTGGCTGCGCCAGGAACTCGACGACCTGCCGACGAACATGCGGGTGCTCGAGGCCGTCAAGGACGTTGCCGAGCGGATCACGTTGGGCGACAAGGAGGTGTCGGCCGGGCAGCTCGCCGAACGGCTGGGATTCACGCCGGCCCGGCAGCGGACGCCGGTGGGCGACCTGTCCGGTGGTGAGCGGCGCCGGCTGCAGCTGACGCGGGTGCTGATGGCGGAGCCGAACGTGCTGCTGCTCGACGAGCCCACCAACGACCTCGACATCGACACGTTGCAGCAGCTCGAGGACATTCTCGACGGCTGGGCGGGCACCATGGTGGTCATCAGTCACGACCGGTACCTCATCGAGCGCATCTGTGATTCGACGTGGGCCCTGTTCGGCGACGGCAAACTGACCAACCTGCCCGGCGGCATCGAGGACTATCTGCGTCGCCGGGCGGCGATGGTCGACACCGGCGCGCCGTCGGTCGCGTCGACGGCCTCCGGTGCGTCCGCACCCAAGCAGGTGCGCGACGGGGCCGCCGAGCGCGCCGCCCGCAAGGAACTGTCGCGTCTCGAGCGGGCCGTGGCGAAGCTCGACGACCGCGAACGGAAGCTGCACGAGAAGCTGGCGGCGGCGGCCACCGATCCGGACAAGCTGCAGAAGCTCGACGCCGAGCTCAAGGAGGTCGTCGCGGAGAAGGAAGCCACCGAGGAGCAGTGGATGGAGCTGGCCGCCGAGCTGGACTAGCATCCTCCCCCTCGGTCGCGGGTCGCGGGTCGCGTCAGAACCGCAGCGACAGGACGCCGTCCCGGTCCTCGACGTGGACGGAGCAGCCGATCGCCGACCGCGCGGGGGTCCGCGTGAACGCGGACAGCGCGGCCGCCTCCTCGGGGCCGGTCTGTCCGGCGAGCCGCCGGCCGTCGGGGGTGGTCGCCACGACGAGGCCGGTGGCGGGAGCGCCGCCGCGGCCGTACTCCACCGTCGACGTGACGATCTCGGCTCGTCCCTGGTAACCGGTGACGATCTCCGGTGCCTCCGACGCGAGTTGCGCCGGCTCCGGATCGCCGACGTATCCGCCCGGGTGCGGGGTGCTCGCCAGCAACACCACGTGCTGGTACGTCAGGTAGCCGCCGTTGCCGTGGATCAGGGCCGGTCCGGCGCCCTCCCGCAGCCGGCGGGTGACCTCGGCGATGGAGTGCAGCGTGTAGCTGTTGAGGGGACCGCCGAAGAAGGAGTGACCGCCGGTCACGCTCGGCACGGCGTGCGCGGGCAGGCCGAGCGTCCGGGCCAGGAGCTTCGGAACCACCGGGAAACAACTGTAGGCGTCGACGACGTCGAGTGCCGAGGCATCGATCGATGCCCGCGACAGCGCCCGGCCCACCGCGTCGGTCAGAGCATTCGACGTGCCGAAACCGTTGCGGCTCAGTACATCCACCGAATCGGTGGCTCCTGCCCCGCCCCATACGTACACGATGCGGTCGTCCGGGACACCGTGTTCCCGGGCGACGGCCAGCGAGCAGACCAGCACGGCGGCGGCCTGATCGACGAACGGCATGGCGTTGAGCGTCAACGGGTACGGCTCGCACACCATGCGGTTCCCCGGACCCACCGTGGCGATCTCCTCCGCGGTGTACACCTCGGACGTCCACGACGCCGGATTCTCCGCGGCGAGTTCGGAGAAGGCCGAGTACATCCGCGCCGACTCCGCCAGCGACTCGTCGGGGCTCAGGCCGGACTCGTGGGCGAGGCGGTTCTCGAACAGCGGATACACGCGCGTGGGCACGATGAGCCCCGCACGCTGCATCGCGGGACTTCCGAGATCCGCGGGATCGAAGGCGGGCGGTCCGCCCGGGGCGCGCGACCAGTCCAGCGACGTGGGATCGGTACCCGACTTCCGCAGCGACGTCATGGTCGCCTGCGTCTCCCCGCCGACGAGCAACGCTGCCGACGACCGTCCCGCCGCGATGTCGCCGCCGATGCGGTCGAGGAGCGCGGCGGGCCAGTGCCCGCCGATCGGGGACGTGCTCGATCGCGGTGCCGGCAGCGCCAGCCGGGCGGCGAGCAGTCCAGGGAGGTCGTCGTAGGTCCAGCTGACAGTCTTCACCGCACGGATGGTGTCGATCTCGGCACCGAGCGCAGCCGAACCGCTGTCGGCGACGGCGGCGCGGGCGGCGTCGGTGATCAGGTCGAGGGGTTCCCGCGGGCCGGCGGTGTCGCCCGCCCTGCCGGAACGGAGGTCGCCGACACCGACGATCACCGGTGTGCGGGTCGGATCGGCCATGGGTACCCCTCTCGCGTGACCACGTCAGCGTCACGATAGTGCGGGACGAGTTACCTGTGGACTTCGGGTCACAGCAATTGCATCCGGAGTGCCCGAGTGAAGGCGCGGCTGGGGATGTGGACAGCGCGAGATATCAAGCAAAGCAATGGTATTGGTGCAGATTCGGGTGGTGCGGCTCGCGCCGCGAGCTTTGCCAACCGAAGCTCATCAGGTGAGGCTTGCCTAAGGTAGGCTGTGGGTGTGCTGGAACCGCAGGCCACGCAGTCATTTCGTAACCTTTTCGTGTCCCGGATCACGGCCTGAATATGCATGATCCGGGCAAAACGGGGGAATCCAAGGCGAACGTGCAGATTTTCCGACTAATCTGCACTCCAGGGCTTGCATGTTCGCTGCACAGGAGGCGGGGGTCATGGATCTCGAAGCAATCAAACAGATCGAGCAGCTCAAGCACCGTTATTCACGTGCTCTCGACACGAAGTCGTGGGTCGAGTTCGCCGATACGATGGTCCCGGACGTCACCGCGACGTACAGCGAATACCTCACGTTCGACTCCCGTGACTCATTCGTGTCCTTCCTCGAGAACACTCTCGGGACCCACGTCATCACCGAGCATCAGTGCGGCCAGCCCGAGATCACCGTCACCGGTGACACCGCCGTCGGCGTGTGGTTTCTCGCCGACACCACGCTGATTCCCGAGGACGGGATGTTGTTGCGGGGCTCTGCCTACTACCACGACCGTTATCTTCGGTGCTCCGATGGGAACTGGCGGATCACGCACACCGGATACGAACGCACCTGGGAATCGGTGGCGGCGCTCTCCGACTTCCCGAGTTTCCGGCTCACGTCCAACAAGTGGGCGATGTTGCAACCTCCCGCGTCCGCCTGAGGGAGCACACTGAGATCCGACGCATCACGGACCACAGGGAGGTGACGATGTCTCCGGACGTCCCTGTTCCCGGCGCGCTGCCGTATCTGACGGTGCGGCGGGGCATCGAGGCCATCGAGTGGTACTCCAAGGTGTTCGGCGCCGAGGTGGTGGGGGAGCCGATCGTCATGGACGACGGCCGGGTGGGCCACGCCGAACTGCGGTTGCCGACCGGCATGATCTATCTGGCGGAGGAGTTTCCCGAGATGGGCCTGACCGCGCCGGAATCCGGGTCGACGTCCGTGAGCCTGATGTTGTCGGTCGACGATCCGGATGCGGTCCTGGTCGGTGCCCGCGACGCCGGCGGCACGGTGGAACGGTGGATCTCGGAGGGGCACGGCCATCGCAACGCGACCCTCATCGATCCGTTCGGCCATCGCTGGATGCTGGTGGGGCCATCGGATCCGGCCGCGCCCGCTTGACGGTCAGCGCCGCGGCTACTCTCGGCACATGCCGACTACTCCCGACCGTTCGTCGTATCCGGACACCCGCGCGTGGATTCGGGCCCTGCCCGCACTCGGCGGCGTCACCCCTCCGCCCGTCGGCGCGCTTCCGGAGTCACCCGGGGCGCTGTTTCTCGACTGGATGACGCAGGCCGCGGCGGCCGGCGTTCCGGAACCGCACGCCGCGGCGCTGTCGACCGTCGATGCCGAGGGCGTTCCGGACGCCCGATTCCTGCTCCTCAAGGACGTCACCGAGCAGGGCTTCTGGTTCTCGGGCGACGCCCGGTCGCCGAAGGGGCGTGATCTGGAAGCGAATGCCGTTGCGGCCCTGACCTTCTACTGGAAGGAACAGGGGCGGCAGGTGCGGGTCCGCGGAACTGTCGTCGAGGGCGATCCGGCGCTCTCCGCCCGTGACTTCCGCGAACGGTCGATCACCGCGCGGGCCGTGGCTGCCGCGAGCCGCCAGAGCGAGATATTGGACGACCCCGCCGAGTACGACCGGGCCGTCGCGGCGGCGGTGGCCCGCATCGAGGCCGACCCCGACTTCGTGTCGGACACGTGGCGGGCATGGTGCGTCGTTCCCGGCACCGTCGAGTTCTGGCAGGCGGACACGGGGCGCAGGCACGTGCGCCAGCTCTACCGCCGCGTGTCCGACCGGTGGATCCGTGAGGTGCTGTGGCCGTAGCCGGGCTCAGCGGGTGGTCGCCGAGGGCGAGCGCAGGTCGACGACGATCGACTGGCCGTTGAGCTTCGCGTGGATCTCCGGGCGCTCGAACCCGGCAGCGACGAGGTACTCGCCAAGCAGTGCCAGCAGTTCGTCGGCGTCCACGGTGGGGTCGGCGGAGTGACTGCTCGACGACGCGAGGTGCTCCTCGAGCAGTTCGGTGTGTGCAAGACGACCGGCGACTCGCACGGCTGCCACTCCCATCGCGTTGCGTCGCATGACGGTGCGTCCTCGAGATTCCAGCGACGCCGTCGTCTCGGGCGCGGCGACCGGCTCCTCGGTGCTGTGCGAACCCGAGCTACGCGTCGGCAGTGGGAAGGTGAACGTCTCGGCGGAGCTGGTGGTGGACTTGCCGTTGCCGTTGCCACCGGTCAGACCGCCCGTGCCCGGTTCGGCGAACGGGGACTCCGCCGCCGAGCCGTTGCTGCCCGATCCGTTCGTGGAAATGCCGTTTTCCATCGTGTCGCTTCCTGCTCGTGGCCGAACGGGTACCGCGCAAAGCCCGTCAGTGTGCTCGATTCGCAGTGAAAGTTACCAGCAGCGTGGAACGGCCGCGTCAGCGAACGCCTTCCGCCCGCAATTCCCGGGCCCACGCCGAGGCGTGTTTCGTCAGCACGCCGGCGATCCGCTCCAGCTCACCCGGGTACGACGCGACCTCGGCGGGCATGGACACGCTGAGGGCGTCGGTGGCGGGAATCCGGTAGGGCACGACGGTCGCGATGCACACCACACCGACCGTCCCCTGTTCCCGTTCGAGAGCCCAGCCACGGTTGCGCACCTCGCCGAGTTCGGTGACGAGGTCGTCGAGGTCGACGATGGTGTTGTCGGTGAACCGCTCGAGCTTCTCGGGAAGCATCTGCCGGACCTCGCTGGTGGTCAGTTCGGCGAGCAGCGCCTGCCCGAGTGCAGTGACGTGACACGGCAGTTTGCGCCCGACGCGGTGCATGCGCCGAACTTCGACCTTCGATCCGCGACTGGCGAGGTAGATGACGCTGGCCTCGTCGCGCCGCGCGAAGTGGACGGTGTGGCTGACTTCCGACCGCAGCGCCTCGAGCACCGCCGCCGCACGCGAGACGACCGAATCCTTGTCGAGATACGACGTGCCCGCGAGCAGCGCATGGGTGCCGATGCCGTAACGCGAACCCGACTCGTCCGCCTCGATCCACCGCAGATCCTTGAGCGTGCGCAGGAGGGCATGCAGACTCGAGCGCGGGTACTTGCACGCCTCCTGCAGCTCACCGAGGCTCATCCGCGTCGGCGACGCGGCGAGCGTCTCGAGGATGTGGATGGTGCGCTCGGCAGACTTGACCGGTTGGGATTCCGGGGCGGCCCCACGAATGTCTTCTGTCACCATGAAGACACTATCTCTCATTCTGAACGCGATATCACCTACTGACGCGTGTTCGCTGCCGGCGACGGAGCCCATTCAGTACTCCGCAACGAGGTTGGCCGCGATGTACTCGAGATCGATGTCCTCGCCGAGACCCGGTCTCTGCGGCATCGCCACCATGCCGTTCTCGTCGACGGGATCGACGATGGACTTCAGGTGGGGCGGCACCCAGTCGTAATCGACGTGCGGGTGAAGAAGGCCGCGCTCGTACCACTGGACGTTGTTGGCGGCACCGACGAGCGCGAGATTGGGCGCGCCGTTGCCGTGGATCTCGCACTCGAGGCCGAAACCCTCGGCCATGTGCATCGTCTTCAGCGCCGGTGTGATGCCGCCGCCGTTCATGGCCCCGACACGCAGGATGTCGCACGCGTCGTTCGCGATCCAGTCCGCGCGTGACCGGTGGCGCCCCGGTGTGGTCTCGGGCCCGATCACCGGGGTGTCGATCTGGTCGGCGAGCCACCGGTACGAGCGCAGCGAGAACTCGTCCATCGGTTCCTCGAACCAATCGAACTTCAGCCGATCCAGTTCGCGCCCGAGTTTCAGGGCGTCGGTGCGCGAGTACCAGTGGTATCCGTCGAGCATCAGCGAGAAATCCTCGCCGACGGCATCGCGGACCGCGGCACAGGCGTCGATGTCCCGGCTCAGGTTCGGTGAGTCCGGCAGCGGAGGCATCCAGGTGTGCAGCTTGATGCCCTGGTATCCGCGCTTCTTCAGCGCCACAGCGAAGTTCGCGTAGTCCTCCGGTGTGGCGAGGCCGCCGTCGATGTCGTCACCGCACATGGTGCTCGCATACGCCTTGACCTCGGTGCGGGCGCCGCCGAGCAGCTTCCACACCGGGGTGTCGAACTTGGTGCCCGCGAGATCCCACAGCGCCTGGTCCAGGTAGCTGCAGGTGTGCTCGGGAAGTTCGACGGCCCGGGTGCGCTGACGAATCGACCACTTCTTGTCCATCGCCTCGCGCGCCAGCGGATCGGCACCGATCAGGACGGGCCGGAACTGCTGCTCCACCTGGTCCTGCCGAAGGTAGTTCGGTTTGCCCAGAACGTATCCGCTGACGCCGTCGGAGTCGGTGATCCGCAGGAGCGCCCCGGTCGTAGGCACGGACGGGCCGGGATGGCGATGACCGTACGAGTCGACCGAGGTGCGTGCCTCGGTCTTGAAAACCTGTACGGCGACTTCTGTGATCACGCTGGACATGATGATTCGCTTCCTGTTCGAAAATCTTCTATTTGCCCTGGCGGGCGACGTACTTGGCCATGGAGCGATCGAGCTTCTCGGCGAAATCGTCGGCGAAGTCCTGCGCGCTGAGATGCCCGATCAGCACCTTCTGCCACTGGCCGAGCATCTGCACCTGAACGATCTTGCCGAAATCGGGCAGGTAGTCCGGCGGTGTGACCAGTACGGTCTTCGGGTCGTCCAGCGCCGCGAGAGCGGCCTGCACCGACGGCATGCTCGCGAATTCGGGGGCCGAGCGGGCGGCCTTGTTGACCGGGATCTGTCCGACGCGCTCGTTCCAGTACGCCTGCGATTCCTGGGACGTCATGAACTCGAGGAATTTCCACGCCGCGGCCTGGTGCTGACTGCTCTTGAACACGGTGTACGACGGGAACGGGTCCGTCATCACGGTGCGCTTTCCGTCCTCGTTGCGGGGCAGTGCCACCGCTCCGACCTTGTCGCCGAGTGCCTTCTGGTGGTTGCTGAGCGAGCCGAGGTTGTGCTGCATCATGGCAACCGATCCGCCGCCGAAACTCGCGACCATCTGCGGGAAGCCGTTGTTGACGTCCGCGGTCGGGGTGTCGACGTCGTAGAGCGCGGCGAAGCGTTCGATGGCGTCGACCATCTCGGGGCGGTTGAGCGTCGACTTGCCGTCCTCGAAGAAGCTCTCGATGCCGGTGCTCGCGAACATGTACTGCAACAGCGGGTAGATCGACCCGGCGCCGCCGCGGATGGTGAATCCGTAACGGCCGTCGTCCTTGTCGGTGAGCGCCTTCGCCGCCTCGTAGAACTCGTCATACGTGTCGGGGGGCTCGATCCCCGCCTCGGCGAACCAGTCGGCGCGGTACCAGAGGGTGGCGTTGTTGCTGGTGTACGGGAGACCGTAGAGATGTTCGCCGCCGCCGGATTCACGCGCAGATTCGAGAATTCCGGCATCGTACTCGTCGTGCTGCGGTGACGCCGCCATGAAGTCGTCGAGTGAGATGACGGCGTCCTGGGCGACGAGCGGGGCGAGGTAGGCCGTGGAGACGATCCCGAGATCCGGCGCCGAACCGCCGGCGAGCGCGGTCTGGTACTTCTGCTGGGCGCTGTCCGACGGCAGGCCCACGTATTGGATCTCGATCCCGGGGTTGGCGGCCTCGAACCTCCGGATGAGCTCCTCGTACAGCGGGGTGCGATCCGGTCCGGCGTTGTTGTCCCAGAACGTGAGCCGGGCGTTGTTCGGGTCGCCGAGGGCTCCGTCGGGCAGGGAGGTCTCGGAACTGCAGGAGGCGAGCACGAGCGTCGCCGCCGCGCCGACCAGGGTGGCACGCAGGAGCGTTCGCCGGTTCATGTGGGTCCTCTTTTCGGAAGTCATGATCAGCCCTTGACCGCGCCGGCGCTGAGGCCCTGGACGAGGTACTTCTGGATGACGGCGAACACGGCGACCACCGGCACGGCGGCGATCAGACCACCGGCGGCGAGGACTCCGAAGTCGACGTTGTAGGAGCCGATGGTGTAGCTGAGCCCAACCGGCAGCGTGAATTTCTCCTGGCTGCTGATGAACATCAGGCCGAACAGGAAGTTGTTCCAGCTGCCGATGAAGGCGAACGATCCGACGGCGATAAGGCCGGGCCGCAGCAGCGGCAGCATGATGATGCGGAACGCACGCAGGCGTGAGCAGCCGTCGACCATCGCGGCCTCCTCGAGTTCCACCGGGATCTGCGCGATGAAACCGGCCATGAGCATGGCGGCCAGCGGAAGCTGGAACACGGTGTCGGCGACGATGAGGCCCGTCAGATTGTTGACGAGATTCATCTCGCGGAACACCTGGAACAGGGGGATGAGCAGCATGGCCCCGGGCACGAACTGGCTGCAGAGCAGGGCCATCACCAACGGGATCTTGGCGCGGAACTTGAAGCGAGCCAACGCGTATCCGGTGGCCAGCGCGACGAAGGTGGTCAGGACGAGCGACAGCGCCGCGACGATGAGGCTGTTCTTGAAGAAGAAGCTGAAGCCGAGGGTGTTCCACACGGTGTCGAAATGGTCGAACGTGATGGGCCAGGGGAGCATCGAATTCGATCCGGCGGGCCGGAACGCGAACACGATCATCCAGTAGAAGGGGACGAGAGTGAACAGCAGGTACAGCGCGAGGGGGAGTCCGACACTGAACATGCGCGGCTTCTTCGCGGGCGCGCGCAGCAGTCCGGAGGTGTCCGGCTCGGCCGGCGCAGCGGTGGGACGATCGGTGGTGGTGGTCACGACGGTCAGACCTTCTCACTGTTGAACTTGCTCAGGCGCAAGTAGAGGATCGAGCAGAACAGCAGGATCACGAACGCGACCGTGGTGAGTGCCGCGCCGTATCCGAAGTCCTGGGCAGTGGTGGCGAGTTGGGAGACGTAGAGCGGGAGTGTCGTGGTGACGTCGGCCGGGCCGCCCGCGGTGAGGGTGTAGAGCAGATCGACGTTGTTGAACTCCCACACACCGCGTAGCAGCGTCGACAGGATGATGACGGCCTTCAGGTGTGGGAGGGTGACGAAGCGGAACCGCTGCCAGCGGTTGGCGCCGTCCACGTTGGCCGCCTCGTACAAGTCCTTGGGAGCGCTCTGCAGCTCGGCCAGGATGAGAATGGCGAAGAATGGAACACCGCGCCACAGTTCCGCAACGCCCGTCGCCCAGAACGCGGTGTCCGGATCGGCGATGGGAGCGGCGGTGCCGTCACCGATGCCCATGTTGCCGAGAAGTTTGAACAGGCCCGTGGACGGGTTGTAGATCAGCAGCCAGATGCCGGTGGTGAGGACGCCGGAGACGGCCCACGGGGAGAACACCAAGGCGCGGGCCAGGCCGCGGCCCCGGAACACCTCGTTGACCAGTAGGGCCAGCCCGAGTCCGAGGATCAGCTGGAACACGACCTGAAACCCCACCCACTTCGCGGTGGTGACCAGGCTGGTCCAGAAGAGGGAGTCGGCGAACATCAGCCGGAAGTTGTCGAGGCCGGCGAATCCGTTGTCCCACGGCGTCGTCGGGTTGTAGTACTGCAGGCTGTAATAGAACACACTGCCGACGGGGTAGAAGATGAAGACGGTCAGCAGGATCACCACGGGTGCGATCAGGATGTAGGGGGCCCAGGCCCTGCGCCGGGCCGGTCTGCGATGTGTGCGACCGGGGGAGACCGGCGCCGCCGGCGCGGACTGCCCTCCCGGCCTGGAGGAGGTGGTGGTGACCATGGTGCACGCTCCGAAGTTCGGTGCCGGTCGCGCCGGCGGGTCAGGGGAATGTAGTTGCTGCGGCTGGGGCGAGATCGAGGGGGACGATGCGGACTCCGACCTGCTCGCGGCGCCCGAAATATGCAATGGGCTTCCGTCGGCGGCGTGTGCGCGCTTATTGTTCATGTATGTGAACTCACGTCCTCTATGTGAATTGCCGAACTCACTATGACGGCAGTCACAAGGTCTGTCAAGGGTGATCGCCTAGACCGTGCGGGTGAGCCACGCGGCCGCCGCGGCCTGCATGCGTGCTGAAAACCGGTGTCCGCCGGCAAACCACTGCGTGGTGAGCGCGTCCGATCCGTCGTACGCCCGGCGCAGCAGCGTCTCGGCATCCTCCATCCCCGGCCGGCTGAAATGGGGATCGCCGCTTGCGAACTGAACCAGTAGCGGCCGCGGCGCCGCGCTCCCGGCGACGTCGGGCCAGTCGCACACCGCGGGCAGGCCGGGAGTGATCATCAGCCACGTCGTGTCGTCTGCCCTGCCGTCCGCGACGTCGGCGAACGTGCTCATCATCGCGGTGATCGCTCCTGCCCGCAGGCGTGTCGAACACGCCAGCAGGTGGGCGACGCGCGCACCGCCGCCCGAGAATCCTGCGGCGGCGACCCTGTTCGGGTCGACGCCGTCGGTCGCGAGGAGGACGTCGAGTGCCCGGAGATCCTCGGCGACAACCGTGCCGGCGAGCGACGTGCCGGTCAGGGCCGCGACCTTCGCGAGCCCGTGTTCGTGCTCGCGGGCCGCCGCCTCGTAGCGGCGCCGACGGATGTCGGGGGTGTCTGGCCCGGGTGGGTATGCGGTGAACCCTGCCGACCTGGCGCGGTCCGGTAGTTCCGGCCAGGGCACGCGCCGGCTGCCCCAGGGGAACACGTCGTGGACGAGTACGACGAAACCGGCCTGCACCAGGCCTGTTGCGACCGCGCCGCCCTCGTAGCCGCGGGCCCGGAGTTCGGCGATTCCCGGCGCGACACCGCCCGGACCGTCGGCCACCTTTTCCTTGCCGTAGAACTTGACGCCGTCGTGCGCGTGCATGAGCAGGATGGCGGGGCGATCCGTGGTCGCGCGTGGACGGTCGGGGCGCAGGAGCCAGGCAGCGGTGTCCGGACCGCCGTCGCGGGCCGGCCAACTGAGTTCGCGGCCGGCGACACCGTGTCGGATCCACGACCTGCCGTACCGCACGTCGGGCGTGACCGCGGTCGGTGCGTCCGGCACGCCGAGGGCCTGGCGGACGGCGTCGCGGCGCCCGGCGATGGGGATCGATCGTGGACAGTGAAGCGAAGAATGTGTTCCCATGTGTGAACTCCGTCTTGTCTACCGAACTCAATTGTCGAACTGCCGAGGGGCGCCACATGTCCGAAAGAACTGTCGATCGCATCGTCGCGCACGCCTACCCGTGGGACGTGCTCGGTGATCCGTACTTCGTCGACCGAGCGCGCACGCTCGGGGTCGCCGAGATCTCGCTCGCCGCCAGCTATCACTCGACCCGCGCCGCAACGCCGCTGCACCCGGCCCACAAGGTGGTCGACGCGCACCACGCGGCGCTGTACCGCCCCATCCGTCCCGCCGCGTGGGACGGCCACACGGTCATTGCCAGAGCGGCGACCTGGGGCGGATCCGAGGACGCGTTCGCCGATGCCGCCCGGATCCTGACCGACGCGGGCATCCGCGTGAACGCATGGATCGTGCTGTCGCACAGCACCGTTCTGGGCCACGCGCATCCCGGCGCCACTGTCGTCAACTGCTTCGGCGACCGCTACCCGTACGCGCTCGCGCCCGGGCATCCGGACATCGTCCGGTACGCCCGTACCCTCACCGCGGAGGCGGTGCGCGGCCTCGACCTGCACGGTGTGTCGATCGAAGCCTGCGGGCAACTGGGTATTGCGCACGTCGGTCCGCACGAGAAGACCGACGGCGCATTTCCGGGAATCGGCGACACGCTGATGTCGATCAGCTGCACCGAACGGGAACGCGCGCTGTGGGCGGAGCGGAACGTCGATCCCGACAAACTGGCAGCAAAACTGCGTGCCGGCGTGGACGCGCTGACCGCGGGGACGCTCCCCCCGGAATCTGCGATCACCGACATTCTCGATGCCGACGAGGCCGACGCGGTGCTGTCCGTGCGTCGCGCGGACGCCGACGCTCTCCGGGGTGCGGTGCTCGGCGCCGTGCGTGCGGAACTCCCGTCGGCCCGCGTCACGCTGCACGGCCACCCGAGCCCCTGGAAGACGGGGCCGTCGCCGGCGCTGACGTCCGCCGCTCCCGGCGACGTCGATGCCGTGCTCGTGTCGGCCTGGCCCGGCACCGCCGAAACCGTCGCCGTCACGAAGGCCACCCGGGCAATCGTCGGGGATTCCGTCGACGTGGGCGCCTACGTGTCGGTGTTGCCGCCGAAGAACCTCGACGACGTGAGCAGCCACGTCGCGGCCACGGTCGCCGCCGGAGCGAACGAGCTGCACCTCTATCACCTCGGGTTGGTCGACGGGGCGCAGCTCGGCGCGCTGGGGCGCATCGTCGCCGAGTACTCGCTCTGACGCCTCCGGGGTGGGCGCCACGATGGGTGCCCACCCCGGATCGCTCAGCGCATCCGCTGTCCGAGCGGGTGGTCGCAGAACGCGCCGCCGACGCGCTGGAGGATCGGGTCGTCGAACGTCCACTCGTGTTCGGCCAGGAACTCGTCCGCGAACACCTCGGCGTCGTCGCGAGGTTCGTATCCGATGGCGGCGCCTTCCGCCGCCGACCACCAGCTGCGAGTGTTGCGCGAGATGCCCCACACGGTGTGAAAACCCTTGGCGGAGTCGGACAGTGCGGCCTCGATCAGCCGGGCGGTATCGGCCGGTGACATCCAGGAGGCGAGGCCGCGGTAGTTGGGCGGCCGGTCGAAGCTCGAGCCGATGCGCAGGTTGACGACGTCGATGCCGAACCGATCGTGGTACAGCCGGCCGAGCGCCTCGACCGCGGCCTTGCTCCAGCCGTAGAACCCGTCCGGGCGCGGCGCGACGTCGCCGGGCAGCGGGTCGGAGCCGGCTTCCGCATGCGTCCAGAAGCCGACGGCGTGGTTGCTCGACGCTGCGATCACGCGCGTCACGCCGTGTGCCACGGAGGCCTCGAACACCGCCTGGGTGCCGTCGACGTTGACGGACAGGATGTTCGCCCACGAGTCCTCGGTGCTGAGTCCGCCCAGGTGGAGCACGGCGTCGACGCCGTCGACCGCGGCGGCCACGGCGGCACGGTCGGTGACCGACCCCCGCACGAACTCCTCGTGTCCGGGGTCGATGTCGGTGATGTCGGCGATGTCGAACAGGCGCAGGGTGCGGCCGGGCCTGCGGAGCAGCGGCCGGAGCATCCGGCCCATGTTTCCTGCGGCGCCGGTGATCAGCAGCCGCGAGGTGGTGTCGGTCATGTGTTGTCGTGCCTCTCTCGGAGTAAGCCTTGTAATGCACATCACGGTAGTACATACTCCTAAACGAAGTCACTATGTTGGCAAACATTCACATATGTGAACAACTTCTGTGCATCGCACCCCCACTCGGATCGTCCGGCACGTTCCTGCCGGTGAAGGGACCACCATCATCATGGCCACAGTCGCATTCCACGGCGTCACCAAACTCTTCCCCGGCGGCGACAAGGCCGCGGTCGATCAGCTGAACCTCGACATCGACGACGGCGAGTTCCTCGTCCTCGTCGGACCGTCCGGTTGCGGCAAGTCCACGTCCCTGCGCATGCTCGCGGGCCTCGAAGACGTCGACCGCGGCACGATCGCCATCGGCGGACGCGACGTCACCGAGTTCCAGCCGAAGGACCGCGACATCGCGATGGTCTTCCAGAACTACGCGCTCTACCCGCACATGACGGTGGGCGAGAACATGGGCTTCGGCCTCCGCATCGCCGGCGAGGACAAGGCGGAGATCAAACGCCGCGTCCAGGACGCCGCCAAGATCCTCGATCTCACCAAGTTCCTCGACCGCAAGCCCAAGGCGCTGTCGGGTGGTCAGCGGCAGCGAGTTGCCATGGGACGCGCCATCGTTCGGAAGCCGCAGGTGTTCCTGATGGACGAGCCGCTGTCCAACCTCGACGCCAAACTGCGCGTGCAGACCCGCGCGCAGATCTCCGCGCTGCAGCGTCGCCTCGCCACCACCACCGTCTACGTCACCCACGATCAGGTCGAGGCCATGACGATGGGCGACCGCGTCGCCGTCCTGAAAGACGGGGTGCTCCAGCAGTGCGACAGCCCGCGCCGCATGTACGAGCACCCGAACAACGTCTTCGTCGCCGGGTTCATCGGCTCGCCCGCGATGAACCTGCTCGAACTTCCCCTCGTCGACGGCGGTGTCAGTTTCGGCGGTTCCGTGGTGCCCGTTCCGCGCGGCGCGATCGCCGGCATCGGGGAAAGCTCGGTCACGCTCGGTGTGCGTCCGGAGGACCTCGTGATCACCACGGGCAGCGGACTCGACGTCACCATCGACGTGGTCGAGGAACTCGGTGCCGACGCGTACGTGTACGGCCAGGCGGACATCCACGGGCGTAAGCAGCCCATCGTCGTTCGCGCCGACGGCCGCATCCCACCGAAGCGCGGCGAGGTGATCACCCTGTCGTACGCGGCGGAGCGCACGCACCTGTTCTCCACCGTCACCGGCGAACGGCTCGTCGACTAGGGGCGGGTCACCGGCCGGGCGGTGACCCGCGCATCAGTCGGCGGCGGCGACGAGGGGTTCGAGCGTGAGGTCGGGCAGTTCCTTCTGGATGTACTGCAGGCGCCACTTGTCGCTGACGAGGGCCAGCATCACGCCGTCCGAACGGGTGAACACCTCGACACCGCGCTGACGATTCAATTCGTCGGCCGACTCGGCGTCCGTGCGCCGCGCCAACGCGTAGCCCAGCGGTTCCATCCGGGCCTCGACGTTGAACTCGGCCTTCATCCGCGCGGCGACCACCTCGAACTGCATCGGCCCGACCGCGGCCATCACCGGCGAGGCGTCGCCGCGCAGGTCGTTGCGGAGGATCTGCACGACACCCTCGGAGTCGAGCTGATCCACCGCCCGCCGGAACTGCTTGTATTTGCCGGCGCTCTCGGCGCGCAGGATGGAGAAGTGTTCGGGCGCGAACGACGGGATCGGCGGGAACTCCACCTTCTTCTCGAAGAACAGGGTGTGGCCGGGGGCCAGTGCGGTGGCGTTCACGAGTCCCACCACGTCGCCGGGGTACGCCGATTCGACGGTCGACCGTTCGCGTCCGAACACCGTCTGCGCGTACTTCGTCGTGAACGGCTTACCGGTCTGGGCGTGGGTGACGACCATGCCGCGCTCGAACACTCCCGACACGATGCGCATGAACGCGAGGCGGTCGCGATGGGCGGTGTCCATGCCGGCCTGGACCTTGAAGACGACCGCGCTGAACGGGTCGGTGACCTCGCGGGGGGTGCCGTCGAGGTCGTCCCGGGCGCGTGGCGGCGGTGCCAGCTCGACGAGCGTGTCGAGGATCTGGCGGACACCGAAGTTGAGCATCGCCGACGCGAAGATGACCGGCGACGTCTGGCCGCCGAGGAACAACTCCTGGTCGTGGTCCTGACCCGTGGCAGACAGCAGTTCGCTCTCCTCGGCGGCGGTCTCCCATTCGCCGCCCTCCTTCGCGAGGGCGGCGGCGGCGTCCATGACCTCTTCGGGGGCGATCTTCGCGCCGCCCGCCGTGCGGGTGAACCGGATGTACTCGCGGGGGGCGCCGTCCTCGCCGCGGCGCAACAGTCCCCTGAAGTCGCCGGCGATGCCGACGGGCCAGTACAGGGGAGTGGGGGTGAGGCCGATGCGTTCCTGGATCTCGTCGAGGAGTTCGAGCGGCGTCTGACCGGGGCGGTCCCACTTGTTGATGACGGTGATCACCGGGATTCCGCGGTGGCGGCACACCTGGAACAGCTTCAGCGTCTGCGGTTCGAGACCCTTGGCGGCGTCGATCAGCATGACGGCGGCGTCCACCGCGGTCAGTACGCGATACGTGTCCTCCGAGAAGTCGGAGTGGCCGGGGGTGTCGACCAGGTTGATCACATTGTCGACGGGCTCGTCCGCCGACGCCTCGGTGGAGCGGTAGTTGAACTGCAGAGCCGTGGAGCTGACCGAGATGCCGCGGGCCTTCTCCATCTCCATCCAGTCCGACACCGTCGACTTGCGGCCGGCTTTGCCGTGCACCGCGCCCGCTTCGGAGATGACCTTCGCGTGGAGCGCGAGCGCCTCCGTCAGCGTCGACTTACCGGCGTCGGGATGCGAGATCACGGCGAACGTGCGGCGACGCGACGCCTCGGCACGGACACCCTTCTCGGATTTCCCCTCCGGCGAGGCGGCCGTGGCGACGGACGCCGTCTCGGCTGGAATGGTGTCGGCCGAGTCGGACGGGGTAGTCAACGAAGAACCTCTCGGGGGACGGGATGCGTGCAGGAAGGCCGTGCGGCCGCATACCAGGTTACTCGGGTGCCGAGGACGAACTCGCAGCACAGTCACATCCAGGGCGAAGTAACGATCGGGCGCCGGTCGAGGATTAATCAGGGTGAGTCGTCGGGGCGCTCCGGAGTTCACCGTTTCTGCGTTCGGACACCCGTATGTGCAGGAGGAAGACAGTGAGCAAGTTCACCGACGAGATGTACGCGACCGCGGAGAGCAGCACCCGCGGCCTCAACACGGGTGAGCCCGACGCGCCGCTGCGACAGCCGTGGGGCGAGATCCACAAGTCCGCGCGGCGAATGGCGGGCGCACTGGCCGGGGCGGGTATCGGCCACGGTGACGCCATCGGCATCCTCGCCGGTCAGCCCGTCGACATCGCACCTTCCTGCCAGGCCACGTGGATGCGCGGCGCCTCCGTCACGATGCTGCACCAGCCGACGCCGCGCACCGACCTGATGGTGTGGGCCAAGGACACCGAGACCGTCATCACGATGATCGACGCGAAGGCTGTGATCCTCGGTGCGCCGTTCGACGCCGCCAAGCCGCTGCTGGAGGAGCGCGGCATCACGGTGCTGACCGTCGCGGAGCTGAACGAGGGCACGGAGATCGACCCGGTCGAGACGTTCGAGAGCGACATCGCGCTGCAGCAGCTCACGTCCGGATCCACCGGTTCGCCCAAGGCCGTGCAGATCACGCACGAGAACTTCTACACCAACGCGTACGCCATGATCGACCGCATCAAGTTCTCCATCGACGACGACGTGATGATCAGCTGGCTTCCGCTGTTCCACGACATGGGGATGGTCGGCTTCCTGAGTGTGCCGATGCAGGTCGGCGCGGAGGTCGTGAGCATCACCCCGATGGACTTCCTCCGCACGCCGCTGCTGTGGGCGGAACTGATGGGAAAGTACAACGGCACCGTGACGGCCGCCCCCAACTTCGCGTACTCGCTGCTCGCCCGCAGGCTCAAGCAGGCGGAGGACGGCGCTGTCGACCTCAGCACCGTCCGGTACATGTGGAACGGCGCCGAGCCCGTCGACCCCGACACGATGAACGCACTCGCCGAGGCGGGGGCCCGGTTCGGGCTGAATCCGTCCGCACTCGCCCCCGTCTACGGGATGGCCGAGACCACCCTCGCCGTATCCATCCCGGATCCGGACCAGGGCCAGGTGCTCGATCGCGTCGACCCGGACCTGCTCGAGGCCATGCAGCGCGCCGTGCCGTCGAGCAAACCGAACGCGCGCGCCCTCGCCACACTCGGCAAGATGGTGCCGAACCTCGAGGGCCGGGTCGTCGACAGCGACGGTGAGCTGCTCCCGACCCGCGGCGTCGGCATCATCGAGGTCCGCGGCAAGGCGGTGACCCCCGGATACATCACGCTCGACGGGCACAAGCCGGCGCAGGACGCAGACGGCTGGCTCAACACCGGCGACGTCGGCTATTTCACCGAAGAAGGTCTCGTCGTCGTCTGCGGTCGCGTCAAGGACGTCATCATCATGGGCGGCCGCAACATCTACCCGACGGACATCGAGCGGGCCGCGGGCACCGTCGCAGGCGTGCGTCCCGGCAACGCGGTGGCGGTGCGCCTCGACGCGGGGCAGAAGCGGGAAAGCTTCGCCGTCGCCGTCGAGACCAACGACTACCAGGATCCCGAAACGGTCAAGCGCATCGAGCACGAGGTCGTGCACGCCGTGTTCTCCGAGGTCGGTGTGCGCCCCCGCACCGTCGCCGTCCTCGGGCCGGGCAGCATCCCCAAGACGTCGTCGGGCAAACTCCGCCGCACCACGTCGGCGAACCTCGTAGGCGCGTAGCGCCCGTGCGCCTTTGTGGTAGCTGGAGCAACCAGAAAGGCGCACAGGCGCGGAGCGCCTAGTGCAGGCGGTTCTGCGCGGCCTCGAGCCCGACGCGCAGGACCAGTTCGACGGCGTCGGCCGCCTCCTCGCAGACGAGGTCGAGTTCCTTGCGTTCCACGGAGGAGAACGGCTTGAGCACGTACGACGCCGGATCCATCCGTCCCGGGGGACGGCCGATCCCGACGCGGGTGCGCAGATAGTCCTTGGTGCCGAGCGACTGCGAGATCGATCGCAGTCCGTTGTGCCCGCCCTCACCGCCGCCCTGCTTCAGGCGAACGGTCCCGAAGTCGAGGTCGAGTTCGTCGTGGATCACCACGATGTTGCCGGGGTCGACGGAGAAGAACCGGGCGAGCCCGGCCACGGCGCCACCGGACAGATTCATGAACGATCGCGGCTTGGCGAGGATCGCCGGCCGGCCTTCGAGGCGTCCCTGGACGATCTCGGCGCCGCTCTTCTTGTGTGCGCTGAACTTGCCACCCATGCGAGCGGACAGCACGCCGGCCACCATGAAGCCGACGTTGTGCCTGGTCTTCTCGTACTGCGGTCCGGGATTGCCCAGACCCACCACCAGCGCGGTGTCTTCACTCACCGACAGGTCCTTCCGTGCGACGGGGTCGTGTCAGACGACAGCGGCGCGTCACCCCGGGCAATCCGGGACGACGCGCCGCCGACATCAGTGCGGTTGCGAGAGGATCAGCCCTCGGCGCCCTCTTCGGCCGGAGCCTCGGCGGTCTCGCCCGCAGCTTCGCCGGTCTCCTCTTCGAGGTCCGCAGCGGTCGGGGCTGCGACGACGTTGACGATGAGCAGTTCTTCGTCGGCCTGCAGGGTCGAACCCTTGGGCAGCTCCAGCTGGTTGGCGAGGATCTGGGTGCCGACCTCGAGGCCCTCGACCGAGACCTCGATCTGCTCGGGGATGTGCAGCGCGTCCGCCTCGAGGGAGACGGTGGCGGCGTCCTGTGCGACCAGCGTGCCGGACGCGGCCTCACCGGTGACGACGACGGGAACGTCGACGGTGACCTTCTCGCCCTTCTTGATGACGAGGAGGTCGGCGTGCTCGATGTAGTTGCGGATCGGGTGAACCACGACCGACTTGGTGAGCGCGACCTGCTCCTTGCCGTCGATGTCGAGGGTCAGGACGGCGTTGGTGCCGTGCGCGCGCAGGATGGCGGCGAAGTCGCGGGAGGGCACGTTCAGGTGGCGGGGGTCCTCACCGTGGCCGTACAGGACCGCGGGGACCTGGCCGTCGCGGCGCGCGCGGCGGGCGGCGCCCTTGCCGAACTCGGTGCGCACGGCGGCTACGAGGCGATTTTCGTCAGACATGGTGAAACGGCTCCTACAACTCACGGTGGTAACTGGCGGGCGGTTCGAGTCGGCGAGGGACGAACGCGCGACGGCCAGGAGCGAAACGCTCGAGCAGAGCCGTAGCCGCGTCGATCACGGTGAGCCAGCCAATTGGAACTTCTGGTTCACCCTCGCCGAGACAACTTATGGAACTCTACCGGATGGCCCGCTGACCTGCTAGTCGGGTGTCCTCGGACGGCCGGTCCGACGTGAATGCGCGGCCGCGGCGACGGACAGTGGTGTGGCTCACAACGCCGCGGGTAGCCTCGCCCTTGTGAGCGCTGAACGTCCTACCGCCGACCGGCTGACCGCAGTGGCCACCGGAGTAGATCTGCCGCGTCATGCGCGGCTCCTCAGTCGGGTGCACGATGCCGTGCTGTCCGGGCAGCGGCCGCCGGCGTTGCCGCGGGACGTGGTCGCGCGGTCGTGGTCCCGCCTGCAGGCGGGTGGTGTGAGCCCGGACCACTGCGCGGACGTCGAGCCCGCCGATTACTCGGAGATCGAGGCCCGGCGTACCCGGACGGCGCTGCGCACGGTGCTCCCGGAGTTGCGCAGCACGCTGACGCAGGTCGCGGAGGATGCGAATTTCATCGTCGTCATCGCCGACGCCGACGGTGTCCTGTTGTGGCGGGAAGGGTCCCGCGGGGTCCGGAAAGCGGCCGACGCCCTGGGGTTCACGGAGGGTGCGCGCTGGGCGGAACAGGCCGTCGGTACCAACGCGATCGGCACCGCGCTCATCGAAGATGCTGCGGTGCAACTATTCTCGGCCGAACATTATGCGCCATCGCATCACGGCTGGTCGTGCACAGGTTCGCCGGTGCACGATCCGCGGACGGGCGAGATCCTCGGCGTCGTCGACATCAGCGGGTCGGCGATGTCGGTCCATCCGACCACGGTCGCGCTCGTCCGGACCGCGGTGCGCCTGGCCGAGGCGACGCTGTGGCGTGAGCACACGGCGCAACTGGACAAATTGCGCGGCCGGGCGGCGCCGCTCCTCGCGTCGGCGGGCGGTCCCGCGCTGGTCGTCGACAAGCACGGCTGGGTCGCGGAGGCGAGTGGAATCGCGGCGCCCGAACGGGTCGCGCCGCCCAGTCTCGACAAGCCGCTGCTCGTCCCGGGGCTCGGGTTGTGTGTCCCCGAACCGCTCGGCGACGGTTGGCTGGTGCGCCGCAAAGTCGAGGGCGCGGCCATCGAACTGGAACTCGACCTCGGCGACACCCCACACGTAACGGTTCGGGGCGACGTCAACTGGACGCGGGCGCTCTCGCCCCGGCACGCTCAGATCCTGCGGGTGCTGTCGGTGGCGGGGCCGGCGGGTGTCGATGCCGGCGCACTCAGTGAATCATTGTTCGGGGACCGGTATCATGTGGTGGCGGTCCGCGCCGAGATCTCGCGTCTGCGCAAGAGTCTCGGCGCGGTCCTCAGCACCCAGCCCTACCGGTTCGCCCCCGATGTGACGGTGCGGCTCGTCGGGTAGTTCCCGTCAACCCTGTTGCGCCGCACTGATGCCCGCGCGGCGGCCGTAGAAGCTGCCGTCGCCCAGGGAGGTACCGCTGGCGTAGCCGCCCGCGCAGACGCCGGACGTGCATCGGCCCGCCGCGAACAGGCCGGGGATCGGTTCGCCGGAGACGTGCAGCACCTCGGAATCGATGCTGGTACGCAGGCCGCCCAGCGTGAAGCCGAGCGTGAAGCCGCGCAGGTCGAGGGCGGCGACCGGTGAGCCGATCGGCTTCACCCACTCGGACTTCTTGTGCAGCAACGGGTCCGTGCCCTCGGTCGCGTGCTTGTTGTATACCTCGACGGTCGACTGGAGTGCCCCGGCGGGCAGTCCCATGTCGGACTCGAGTTCCTCGACGGTCTCGGCCACCCACTTCGGCTGCACCCGCAGGAACGGGGTGGCGGTCGTCGCGGCCGACCCCTCCTCGTACGCGGCCTCGTCGATGACGAGGAACGCCTGGTTATCCTGGTGGAACAGAGTCATCTGGCCGATCCGGCCGGAATAGGTGTCCTCCGGGACGTAGCGCTGGCCTCGCCCGTTGACGAGGATGCCGCGCACGATCAGCTGGGGGTCGCAGACGAAGGCCACCTCGGTGGCGTCCATGTGCGCGAGGTCGGCGCCGAGCGCCTGCGCCATGAGGATCGACCGGCCGTCGTGTTCCTCGATGGCGGCGCCGGGCCGTCCGATGAGGCGCGGCGCGTGGGCCTCGATCATCTTGTCGTTGTAGGCGAAGCTGCCGGTGGCGAGGACGACGCCCCGGCGCGCCCGGACGGCGACCTCCTTGCCGTACTGCTTGGCGACGATTCCGACCACGCGGCCGGTGTCGTCGGTGATCAGAGTCTGAACCCGCATGTCGTATTCGGCTCGGACCCCGAGCTTTTCGGCAGTCTCGACGAGCGGCTTCATCAGCATGTAGCCGCCGCCCTTCTCGCCGGTCCTCTTGCCGTCCATCTGCGGGACGTGCCCGCGGGGTGCGGGAGTGGCGATCTCGTTGAACGGGGCCGCGTTCTCGCCGCCGGAATACATGAGGCCGTCGTCGAACGGCGGTTCCCAGCCGGGTTCGGCCCAGAAGCTCTCTTTGAACGGAACGCCGCAGTCGACCAGCCAGTTGTAGTGCTCGACGCTGCCCTCGCAGTAGTCGGTGATCTTCTCCTCGTCGGCGCCCGGGCCGAGCGCCGCCATCATGAACGTTTTCATGTTCTCGGCGGAATCCTCGAAGCCGCACGCCTTCTGCAGCGGCGTGCCACCGCCGAGGTAGATGAACCCGCCCGCGAGCGCGGCGGCCCCGCCCCACCCGCTGGTGCGTTCGAGGACCAGGACGTCGGCGCCGGCGCGCGCCGCCTCGATGGAGGCGGAGACACCGGCGATGCCGTATCCCGCGACCACGACGTCGGCCTCGTAATCCCACTCGGCGACGTCTGCTGCGGACCGGGGGCGGATCGGGGTGGCATCAGCCATGGGAAAAGTCCTCTCGGGCGGTCACAGGCGCAGTGTGACGGGGGTAACTCCCAGACTGTAACCTGTTACAAAACGGGGCTCGGGGGATCTCCCGGTCAGTGGGACGGCGTTTCCGGACCTCGCTACGTCGGCAGATCCGTGACGTCGGAGAGGGCGTAGTGCAGTGTCTCCGTGCGTGCCAGCCGGTGCGCGAGATGCACTCCGATTCGCTGCACCACGGGGAATTTCTTGTCGATCAGGGCGCCGGCGGCCTCTGCTTCCCGGCCCGACAGCAGTCGCGCCGTGGCCTGCACCTGCGGACCCGTCGGTTTGCCCGACCACGTGCACGGACGGATCCGGACTTCGGGGAAATTACGGAGTCGTTTGTTCTTGGACGCCCGGCCCGGGGTGCGGAAGTACGCCCGGTCGCCGTCTACGACGAGATTGACCGGGGTGTCCACCCACGACCCGTCGCGTTTGCGCGTCTGCAGTTGCACGACCTTCTCCGCGGCGAAGCGCGGCAACGCCGGTGATCCCTGGTCCGTCATGGCGCAGTCCTGGTTCTCGGGTGAACTCCAGCGTACTGCGCTAGCGTGCGAGCGTCCGCACCTCGACGAGGAACCGGTCGAGGTCGTCCGGGGAGCAGAAATAGTGCGGAGACGCGCGCACCACGGCGTCCAGTCCGCGGGCGCTCATGTCCAGCAGAGTCGATCCGCGCAGGCTGGCGGTGACCGTGACGTTCCGGGCGGCCAGCCGTTTCCGCACGTCGCCGGGATCGAGTCCGTCGACGGTGAACGACACGATGCCGCAGCGGCGGGCACCGAGGTCGCGCACGGTGACGCCGGGGATCGCGGCGAGCCCCGACCGGAGGTGTTCGGCCCCGGCCAGGACGGCCGCCTCGACGTCGTCCACGCCGAGGTCGAGGAGATAGTCGGCCGCGACACCGAGCCCGAGGCGGGCGGCGACGTCGCATTCCCAGAACTCGAACCGGCTCGCGTCGGTCGCGAGCCGGTACGCGTCGGCCGCGGTCCACTGTGCGCTGTGCAGGTCGAGGGCCGCCGGTTCGAGGGTCGCGGCCAGCTCCGGCCGGACGTACAGGAAGCCGGTGCCCCGCGGTGCGCGCAGCCATTTGCGGCCCGTGGCGGAGAGGGCGTCGACGCCCAGCTCGCCCACGTCGAGCGCGATCTGACCGACGGACTGGCACGCGTCGAGCAACACCAGGGCCCCGTGCGCGTGCGCCAGTTCCGTCACCTCGCGGACCGGGTTGACCAGGCCGCCGTTGGTGGGCACGTGCACGAGGGACACGAGTCGGACCCGCTCGTCGAGGAGCGTCGCGAGCGCGGCGACGTCGATCTGGCCCGCGGCGTCGCTGGGGATCACGTCGACCGTCGCCCCCACCGCCCGAGCGCGCTGCAGGACGGCGATGGCGTTGCTGGCGTATTCGACCTCCGAGATCAGCACCCGGTCGCCGGCCCGGAGGGGGACGGCGTGGAAGAAGTCGTTCCAGGCGGTGGTGGCGCTGTCGACGAGCGCGATGCTGTCGGCGCGCGCCCCGATCAACCGGCCGAGAGACGACTTGACCGCGGCGAGGTCGTCGGCCCGTTCCGCGGCCGCGATGTAACCGCCGACGTCGGCCTCCCTGCGCAGATGCGCGAAGACGGCGTCCAGGACCGGGGCCGGGGGAAGCGAGGAGCCCGCGCTGTCCAGGAACACCTTGTCGAGGCAGCCCGGGGTGTCCCGTCGCGCCTGCTCGAGGTCGAGCATGTCCGATACCTCCCTTTCGCGGTCACTGGATTCGAACGTACCTGTGTAGGTTCCTCGAAAAGTATGCCGATGGGGCGTGCATCGACGGCCGAGGCGCTCTAATGTCGATAACGACGTTCAGGCGGCGCCCGAAGGGGAGGGTCGAATGGCTACTGCAGTTCAGTCCGTCGAAGCAACGTGTCTCACGTCGAGGCCGGCGGCGGAGGCGTACCTCGGTGGCGTGTGCTTCAAACTGGGCCCACCGCAGTTGATCGGCGCGGAATTGGAGTGGCTGACCGCGCAACTGCCGGAACACGTGCGCCCCGATCTCGCCGCTCTCGCCGAAGCTCTCGGCCCGCACACCCCCCGAACCATCGATCCTTCTTCCCCTGCCCAGCCCCTCCCCGGTGGCAGCGCCGTCACGGTCGAACCCGGCGGACAGATCGAACTGTCCAGCGCTCCATACCACTCCGCGCGTGAGTTGTGCGACTATCTTGTCGCGGACCGGAAGCTTCTCGCGGACCTGTTGTCGTCCCACTCGATCCTCATGTCGTCCGAGGCCGCGGACACACGCAGACCCGCCCAACGTCTCCTCCAGTCGCCCCGATATTGCGCCATGGAATCCCGCTTCGCCGGGATCGGCCCTTTCGGGAAGCTCATGATGTGCAACACCGCCGCAACGCAGATCAGCGTGGACGCCGGGACCGATCCGGCTGCGGTGGAGAGGCGCTGGAATCTGCTGCACGCCATCGGACCCGCGTTGATCGCGGCCTTCGCGTGTTCGCCGCGGCTGTACGGGGTGCCCGACGGGCAGTGGGCGTCGCAGCGGATGCGCACGTGGCTCGAACTCGATTCGCCGCGCACCACCGGAACCCCGCACGCCGCCGACTATGCGGGCTGGGTGCTGGACGTGCCGCTGCTGTGTATCCGCAACGACGGAACGGATTGGACGGCGCCCGACGGAGTCACGTTCGCGGACTGGGCCGACGGGGCGCTGGACGGCGTGATCGAACGACCGACCGCCACGGACCTCGACTATCACCTCACCACCCTGTTCCCGCCCGTCCGCGCAGCCGGTCATCTGGAGGTGCGATACCTGGACGCGCAACCGGGCGATCAGTGGCGCGTGCCGATCGCAGCGATCGACGCGCTGCTGTCGGGGCCGGGTGCCATGGCCGAGGCCCTCGCCGCGGCGCAGCCCACGTCTGAACGCTGGCGGGACGCGGCCGAGTTCGGGCTGGCCGACCTCGAACTACGTGCTGCGGCAACAGCTCTGCTGTCGCTGGCGGCGTCGTACTCGCCCGACCCCGAGTTCGTGAGACTGCTCGACACCGCTGCCGAACGATGTTGCCGGGGCCAGGCTCCGAGCGAGGGCCGCTGATGGGTACCCGCGAGAAGATCGCGGCCGCGCTGACGCGGGCGCGCGAGCGCACCGTCGCACTGACGGACTGTGTGGACGGGGAGGACCTCGTCGCGCAGCACTCTCCGCTGATGAGCCCACTCGTCTGGGATCTCGCGCACATCGGCAATCAGGAAGAGTTGTGGCTCGTCCGCGACGTCGGCGGCCGCGAACCGGTTCGCCGCGACATCGACGAGTTGTACGACGCATTCAAGCATTCGAGAAATTCCCGGCCGTCGTTGCCGCTGCTCAATCCGGACGAGGCCAGGGAATACGTGCGTACGGTTCGAGACAAGACGTGGGACGTCCTCGACGGCAGCACCTTCCGGGGCCGGCCGCTCGAGGAGAACGGATTCGCGTTCGGCATGATCGCCCAGCACGAGCAGCAGCACGCCGAAACCATGCTGGCCACCCACCAACTGCGTTCCGGCTCAGCGGTGCTGGCCGCGGAGAGCGCGCCGCGCATCGGTGGCGTGATCGCCGAGGACGAGGTGATCATCCCCGCTGGCGAGTTCACGATGGGAACGTCGGATGAACCGTGGGCTCTCGACAACGAGCGGGACGCGCATTCCGTGCACCTTCCCGCGTTCGTCATCGATGCAGTCCCCGTCACCAACGGCCGCTACCTCGAATTCATCGACGACGGCGGCTACGCCCGGCGGGAACTGTGGAGTGACCGAGGATGGGCCCACCGCGTCGAGGCGGGGCTGGAGGCACCTCAGTTCTGGGAGAACGACGGCTGCGGAACGTGGTGGCGCCGACGGTTCGGAGTCACCGAACCGATCCATCTCCAGGAACCTGTGGTGCACGTCTGCTTCTTCGAAGCAGAAGCGTTCGCCCGCTGGGACGGCAAGCGGCTACCGACAGAAGCCGAATGGGAGAAGTCGGCACGATGGGATCCGTTCACGGGGCGGTCGCGCCGATTCCCCTGGGGTGACGGAGAACCCGACAGTTCACGGGCTAACCTCGGACAGCGTCATCTCGGTCCTGCCGTGGTCGGGGCGTATCCGTCGGGCGCATCCCCGCTCTGCGTCCACCAGTTGATCGGTGACGTGTGGGAGTGGACGTCGTCGCCCTTCGAGCCCTATCCCGGTTTCGCGGCGTTCCCGTACCGCGAATACTCGGAGGTCTTCTACGGCGGCGACTACCGTGTGCTGCGCGGCGGTTCGTTCGGCACCGACCCGGTGGCGTGCCGGGCGACGTTCCGCAACTGGGACCATCCGATCCGCCGGCAGATCTTCTCCGGATTCCGCTGCGCCCGGGACCTTCCGGGAGACGACTGCTGAGATGTGCCGACACCTGGGCTATCTGGGACCGGAACACTCAGTGGGCGACCTCGTCAGCCGCGGCGAGAACTCGCTGCTGCGCCAGTCGTACGCGCCGCGCGACATGCGGGGCGGCGGAACGATCAATGCCGACGGATTCGGGGTGGGGTGGTGGGGGCAGGACGGATTCTCCCGGTACCGCAGCGCTCAGCCGCTCTGGTCCGACCCCGTCGTGCGAGAGATGTTGCCGAACATCCGCTCCGGGGCCGTGGTGGCGGCCGCGCGATCGGCCACCGTCGGGATGCCCGTACAGCACACGGCATGTGCGCCGTTCTCCGATGAGAACTGGGCGTTCAGCCACAACGGGGTGGTACGCGGATGGCCCCAGTCCCTCGGCGCGCTGGCGGGCGATCTCGCGGTCGCCGATCTCCTGCAACTGGAGGCGCCGACCGACTCCGCCGCGCTGTGGCTGCTGCTGCGCCGCGCCCTCGGCGAGCTGGACCCGGAGAAGGCGATGATTGCACTCGTCCGTGCCGTCGATGCCGCAGCCCCGGGATCCCGCTTGAATCTGCTGTTGGGCAACGGCAGCGAACTCTGGGCCACCACCTGGCACCACTCACTGTCGGCGCTCGTCGACGACGAGCGGGCCATCGTGATGTCCGAACCCTACGACGACGACCCTGCGTGGCAGTCGATACCGGACCGACACTTCGTCAGCGCTCGCCCCGGACACCTGATCGTCACCCCGCTCGAGATGGGAGCACAATGACCACCACACCGACACTCGACGTGTACCTGCAGCCCGAGCAGTTGAAGGCCGCTCTGCGCAAGGACGCCACCGTCGGGCTCACGTCGAACCCGAAGTGGCTGCCGCCCAAATACTTCTACGACGCCCGCGGGAGCGAGTTGTTCGAGCAGATCACGGCCCTGCCCGAATACTTTCCCACGCGCACGGAACGGGAACTGCTCCGGCGATATTCGGGGGAGATCGCCGAGGTCGCGGCGCCGGAGATCCTCGTGGAACTCGGGTCCGGGTCGTCGGAGAAGACGCGGCTCCTGCTCGAGGCGGGCACCCGGCACGGAAGCCTCCACACATATGTGCCGCAGGACGTGTCGGTGTCCGCGCTCGAGGGCGCGGCGGAGCAGATCGGTGTGGAGTTCCCGAATCTCACCGTGCGCGGTGTCGTGAGCGACTTCACCGAGTCGCTGCACCACCTGCCCCGCGGCGGCCGCCGCACGATCGCTTTCCTCGGCGGCACCCTCGGCAACATGGTGCCCGCCGAGCGTGCCGAGTTCCTCTCCGGGATCGCCGACGTCCTCGAGCCGGGGGAGCACCTCCTCCTCGGCGTCGGGCTGGTCACCGATCCCGCTGTCCTCGTCCCCGCGTACGACGACGCGGCCGGGGTGACCGCGCAGTTCAACCTGAACGTGCTGCGGGTACTCAATTCACAACTGGACGCGGACTTCCCGCTGGACGAGTTCCGGCACATCGCGCTGTGGGACGCCGGCAACGAGTGGATCGAGATGCGGCTCGAGGCCGGGCGCGCGATGTCGGTGCGCCTGGGCGAATTGGATCTGGACGTCGAGTTCGCCGAAGGCGAGCAGTTGCGGACCGAGATCTCGGCGAAGTTCACCCTCGACGGCATTCGAGGGGAATTGGCGGAAGCGGGATTCGGCGTCGACCGCACCTGGAGCGATCCCGACGATCGCTTCGCGCTCGTGTGCGCCGCGCGGAGCTGACCGACTCGCCTACAGCGCCGGACAGAAGGGCAAGCATGGCAACGAGCCCCAGGCGCCTCGGCGCGTCCTCGACCACACTATCGGGCCAGGTCTTGGCTATCTCGTCCGTACCCCGAGGGTTCTGTCACCCCACCCCCGGACGAACGGGACGCTCGTTGCGTCAGATCGAACGAGCGTCCCGTTCGGCGGTATCGCGGGCGGCGAGGACGGGTGCGACGAACTGCTCGAGCATCGTGCGTTCGTCGGCGTCGTCGAGACCGGGGACGGTGAGCAGGGAGACGATGATGCGGACGAGCCACCGCGCCCCGCGGGACGACTCCTCGCCGCTGAACCCCGCCTGCCCCAGGAACGCGGTGCCGAGCGATTCGATGACGTCCGACGAATGAGCGATCTGCGCGGCCAGGCCGGAGTCGCCGAGCTGAAACCAGGCGGCCAGTGTCGGATCCGCGCGCACCAGTCGGATCGCCGTCAGCACGGCATCGACGATCACCTCTTTCGGATCGCCCGTCGCCGGCACCTGTTCCGCGACCAGCGCGCCGATGCGCCGGGCCTCGCGGTGGACGAAGGCCAGCTGCAACGACTGCCTGCTGTCGAAGTAGCGGTACAGCGTGGCGCGGGAACATCCGGCCGCGCGGGCGACCTCGGCCATCCCGACTGCGGCGATGCCGTTCTCGACGTACAGCCGCGCGGCGACGTCGAGGATCCGCTCCGCGGCGAGGCGGGGGCGTTCGTCACGCATCCAGTCGGCGTTCATGCGCCGCACGCCCGGAACGGGACGCTCGTCGGGCGGCGCACGTAGTTCCCCTCGGCGTACCGGACGGCGTCGATGTCGACGGTGAAGTCGGGGCACCGGATCAGGAGTTCTTCCAAGGCGACCCGTGCCTGCATCCGTGCGGCCGCCGCACCGAGACAGTGATGGGCTCCGTGACTGAACGTGAGGATCTGCTTCGGCCTGCGACGCACATCCAGCTCCTCGGCGTCCGGTCCGAACTGGCGGGGGTCGCGGTTCGCGGAACCGTACAGCAGGAACACCTTCCGGCCCGCGGGCACGACGGTGCCCGCGATCTCGACATCCCGGGTCGCGGTGCGTGCGAGGCCCTGCACGGGTGAGGTGAGTCGCAGCAGTTCCTCGACGGCGTCACCGATCAGCTCCGGGTGCTCGATCAGGTCCCGCCTCTGCTCCCGGTGGGTGGTGAGCAGCTGGACCGCGCCACCGAGCATCCCGGTGGTGGTGTCGTTGCCGCCGGTGACCATGGTGAACGCGAAGCCGAGGATCGAGAGGAGTCCGGGCACATCGCCGTCGGCTCCCATTCCGCTCGCGACGAGATGCGAGATGGTGTCGTCCTCCGGATCGGTGCGGCGCCGCTCGATCAGGCTGCCGAAGTAGCTCATCAGATCGGTGACGGCGCCCGTCGCCTGCAGTGTGCCGCCCTGTGCGTTCGCCGCGACGATCGCCTCGGTCCAGCCGTCGAACTGCGCCCGGTCCTCTTCCGGGACACCGAGGTAGTGGGCGACGACCATGCTCGGCAGCGGCTTGAGCAGTTCCTTCACCACGTCGCCCTCGCCCGCATCCCGCAGCCGCTCGATGCGCTCCACGACGAACGCCCGGACCGCCGGCTCGACGGCGGTGACCTGCCGCGGGGTGAACCCCTTCGACACGAGCCGCCGGAACGCGGTGTGGTCGGGCGGGTCGAGCATCACCAGCGGCGGATTGTCCTGGAGCCCGATCTTCTCCAGCTCGCCGTACGTCGTGGTGAGACCGGCGGCGGAGGAGAACGTCTCGGCGTCGCGGGCGGCGGCGTAGACGTCGGCGTGCCGGGACAGCACCCAGTAGTCGTGCTCGGGTGCGCCGTCCGGGACGACGTGATGGACGGGGTCGTGATCGCGCAGGCCGGCGTACATCTGCCACGGGGCACGCCACGACTGTCCGGAACTCGGCACGAATGAGACGCTCGACACATGTACGGTCATGTATCGATGCTGAGACACATCAGCCAAAGTGTCAATGGTGGGCGAGGGATGCTTACCCGAAGAGGGCGAACGCCACGACGGCGAGGATCAGCACGAGGACCGGTGTGAGGATGAGCAGCAGTCCCAGCAGCCCCGGGTTCTTCACCGGCCGGTGATCGATGGCGCCCCTGCTGAAACTGCTGAACGGCGACGCGTAGTACACGGGCGGTGCCGGCTGGTACCGGTTGTCGACGGTGATCTGCGCCTTGCCCTGCTCCACGATCCACGGCACGAAGATCTGGATGTGATGCACACCGGGCGGTGCCGGAATGACGTTGCGCCCCCACCGAAGCGGTACGGGAAATCCGTTGATGCGGGCGTTGGGTGTCACCAGCATCGGGCCCATCGGCGGCTTCTTCGCGTCGATGACGAGCGCGGTGGGTGAGGAGGCGGGCTGCATGAAGGGCGAGGGTATCACCCGGCCGCAGTCCGAATAGTGCGGCCTACTGGCCGGCCGCGATCCGGGCCTTCTCCAGGGCCGCGAGAGTGCGGAGCACCGTGGCGCGCTGCTTCTCGAGGTCGCTGATCCGGGCACGCGCGGCGAGGCCGGCCGGTTCGCCGATGAGGTTCATCTGAGCGTCGATGGCCGAGAGCTGATCGAGCAGGCCCGTGACCCGGGTTTCCAGGGCGGCGACGTCGACGGCGTCGGTGCGCACCGGCGCGACCGGCGGCGTGGCGGACGTACGGGACGTGCTCGGACGGCTCGAGGTGGTGGCGCTCGACGTTCCCGAATGCGCGGTGCTACGCGGCTCCGACACCACGCTCGCCGCGCGGGGGCGCAGGGCCTTGCGGACCGCCGCCGGGTCGGGGAGTTCCGCGAGCTTCATCTCGTTGAGGTCGCGGCGGGCATCGCGGGCGTTGACCCGGTGCTCACGCTCTTCGTCGTCGTCCGACTGCAACGTGCCACCGAGCGGACGCAGGCCGTACATGCCGAGGAAGCGGCGGGCCTCGTCGATGACCGATTCCTTCTCGCGGCAAGTGCCACAGCGAGGTTCGTTCCGGAACATCTCGACGGCGTTGTCGTCTCCGCACCACACGCACGCTCCCGGCGACCAACGCCGGACGTTTCGAATTGCAGCGATATCGATAGGGCCGGAGAGAGTCTGCGCGTCGATCACGACGAGCCACAGTAGGGGAATTCGGGCGTGCGGGTCACATCGCCGGAAGTACGACCTGCGGTTCTGTGGTCCAGCGTGACGAAGATCATGCCGAGGCCCCCCGAAGCGCTCCGCAAACGCTGTGTGCCACACATACTTTCCTGACCGGTAAGTTTCATTCCCCGGCGCCGATGACGGTGGTCAGCCACTCGACGAGCGGTCGCATCGAACGCCACGCGGCGCGCACTTCGTCAGCGGCGCGGGGAGTTTCGATCCAGTCGGGGGACAGGTACGCCCGGCTGGCGGTGAGCGATTTGTGACGCATCAGGTCGAGTCGCGGGTGATCCTCGGCGACGCCGCGCGGCCGGGTCTTGAGAACGTCGCCGCCGATCTCGAAACCCGCCGACCGCACCTTCTTCACGAGCTTGACGAGTTCGCGGCCCCTGCGGTCGTCGTCGACGGCGTCCCGGAAGCGGCCGACCTGGAGCGGGGTGTGCGAGTAGAAGCCGCCCGCGACGAACAGCCCGGCGGCGTCGATCTGCACGTAGTAGCCGACACCGGGGCGCGTCTCGACGAATCCGCCCTGGTGGATCTTGTAGGGCGTCTTGTCCTTCGAGAAGCGCACGTCGCGGTAGGGGCGAAACACCTTGCCCGCGCCGAACTCCGGTTCGAGTTCCGCGAGCAGTGCGGTCATGGGTGCGCGCACCGAGTCGTCGTACACGCTCTTGTGCGCGGTCCAGAAACTCTTGCTGTTGTCTGCCTCGAGGTCCTCGTAGAAGTCGAGGGCAGCGGTGGGGATCCCGGTGAACACACGGGCAAGGCTACGCCTGTGCGCCTTTCTGGTAGCTGGAGCAACCAGAAAGGCGCACGGGCGAAGCCTAGGCGTTGCCGTTGAACAGCGACGTGACCGAGCCGTTCTCGAAAACTTCCTTGATGGTGCGAGCGAGCAGCGGCGCGATGGACAGCACCGTGAGCGTCGGGAACTTCTTCGACTCGTCGATCGGCAGCGTGTTGGTGACGATGACTTCCTTGGCACCACACGCGGCGAGGCGCTCGGCCGCGGGATCGGACAGGACACCGTGCGTGGCGGCGATGATCACGTCGCCCGCGCCGGCCTCCTTGAGGATCTTCACGGCGCCGGCGATGGTTCCACCGGTGTCGATCATGTCGTCGATCAGGATGCAGGTGTGGCCTTCGACGTCACCCACGACGCGGTTGGACTTCACCTGGTTGGGCACCAGCGGATCGCGCGTCTTGTGGATGAACGCCAGCGGCGCGCCACCGAGGGTGTCGGCCCACTTCTCGGCGACCCGGACACGACCGGAGTCGGGGGAGACGACGGCGATGTTCTCGGTGCCGTAGTTGCCGCGGATGTACTCCGCGAGCTGTCCCTGGGCGTGCATGTGATCGACGGGGCCGTCGAAGAAGCCCTGGATCTGATCGGTGTGCAGGTCGACCGTGATGATGCGGTCGGCGCCCGCCGTCTTCAGGAGGTCGGCGATCAGGCGAGCCGAGATGGGCTCACGACCGCGGTGCTTCTTGTCCTGGCGGGCGTACGGGTAGAACGGCAGGATCGCGGTGATGCGCTTGGCCGATCCGCGCTTGAGCGCGTCGATCATGATCAGCTGTTCCATCACCCACGTGTTCAGCGGGGCCGGGTGGCTCTGCAGCACGAAGGCATCGGAGCCGCGGACCGATTCCTCGAAACGGACGAAGATCTCGCCGTTCGCGAAGTCACGGGCAGTCTGCGGGGTGACCCGCACGTCGAGTTCCTTCGCCACCTGCTCGGCCAGCTCCGGATGCGCGCGACCAGAAAACAGCATGAGGTTCTTCTGGTTGTCGATCCAATTCGCGGTCACTGCTCTATGCCATCCTTTAAATCTTGCTTCTCGGTTTCGTGCAGATTTGAACTGTGGTGCGGTGACGCGGCGGACGCCGCCTCGGCAGCGGGCGTACCGGGCCGATTTCGCTGCACCCAGCCGTCAATATTGCGCTGCTTCCCACCGGAGACCGCGAGTGCCCCCGGTGGTACATCGAAACGCAGCACCGTGCCGGCGCCGGTGTAAGCACCGTCACCGACCTGTACCGGAGCGACGAACATGGTGTCCGACCCGGTCCGGACGTGCGACCCCACCACCGTACGGCTCTTGGCGACGCCGTCGTAATTGACGAACACGCTCGACGCACCGATGTTGCTGTACTCGCCGATCGTGGCGTCACCCACATACGTCAGGTGAGGAACTTTGGAGTGCGCCCCGATGTCGGCGTTCTTCGTCTCGACGAAAGCGCCGAGCTTGCCGGACGCACCGAGGACGGTGCCGGGCCGCAGGTAGGAGAACGGGCCGACGGTGGCGCCGGCGCCGATGGTCGATTCCGAGCCGTGGGTCCGCACGACGCTGGCACCCTCGCCCACCGACACGTCGGTGAGGGTGGTGTCGGGGCCGATCACGGCGTCCTCGCCCACGGTGGTGGTGCCGAGCAGTTGCACGCCCGGATGGATCGTGACGTCGCAGCCGAGCGTCACACCGACGTCGATCCACGTGGTCGACGGATCGACGACGGTGACGCCTGCGCGCATCCAGTTCTCGACGGTGCGGCGGTTGAGTTCGGCGGCCAGCCGCGACAGCTGGACGCGATCGTTGGCTCCCGCGACCTTCGCCGAGTCGGACAGGTGGGCGGCGAAGACGGGAGCGCCGGCCTCCCGCGCGATCTTGATGACGTCGGTCAGATACAGCTCGCCCTGCGCGTTGTCCGCGTTGAGCTGCCCGAGCGCGGAGCGCAGGAACTCGGCGTCGAACGCGTACACCCCCGCGTTGACCTCGGTGATGGCCGCCTGCTCCTCGGTGGCGTCTGCTTCCTCCACGATTTCGGCGATCTCGCCGTCGTGGGGCAGCCGAACGATACGTCCGTAACCCCGGGGCTCGGGAGCGGTGAACGTCAGCACCGTGACCGCCGCCGGGGTCGGTTCGCTGCGATGCTCGTCGACGAGAGCGTGCAGGGTGTGGCCGTCGAGGAGCGGGACGTCGGCGGCGGTGACGAGCACGGTGCCGCGGAAATCGGCGGGCAGCGCCGACAGGCCGCATTCGACCGCGTGTCCGGTGCCGTTCTGCTCTTCCTGGACGGCGACGGCGATCGGGCGACCCAGTTCGGACTCGAGGGCGCTGACGGCGACCCCGACGCGTTCCTTGTCGTGACCGACGACGGCGACGAGGTGCGCCGGGTCGACTTCCGCGGCGGCGTGCAGCGAATGCGCGAGCATCGTGCGTCCACCCAGGGTGTGCAACACCTTGGGGGTCTTCGACCGCATCCGAGTTCCTGCACCGGCGGCGAGGACGACCACGGCGGTCTGCACTGGCATGAAGCTCCCTCTGGGTCATTCTGCTGTTGCTGTTCTCGACAGCTCCACCTGCAGGAATTCGCTCTGCAGGCTTCGCTCCGCCGCCAGGACTCGAACCTGAACTATCTGAACCAAAATCAGAGGTGCTGCCATTACACTACGGCGGATTGCCACACACACGGGGTGTCACGCCCGTTTGCGCGAGAGAATCCTCGCATGCCGACCCGCCGCCCGTCGAACCGCTTCCGAAATTCGTGTCGGCCGCCCCGATAGAGTGGGTGCTACCTGCAGTGTTTCTACGCCGCCCGCGGCGCTTCGTCGTCGCGCGTGTCAGGAAAGGATGGTGCCCCCGGTGCCCCGACCCACGGACGTGGACGCGACCCCCGAGAGGGCCGTGCGCACCCGGATGACCGGCACCCAGCGCCGGGAGCAGTTGATCGAGATCGGTCGAGCCCTGTTCGCCGAGCGGGGCTACGAGGCGACGTCGATCGAGGAGATCGCCCAGCGGGCGCACGTGTCCAAGCCCGTCGTCTACGAGCACTTCGGCGGCAAGGAAGGCCTCTATGCCGTGGTCGTGGATCGGGAGATGTCGCGGCTGCTGGAGATGGTGACGTCCTCGCTGAAGCAGAATCGGTCCCGGATCCGGGTCGAGCGGGTGGCGCTGGCGTTGCTGACGTACGTCGAGGAGCACACCGACGGATTCCGCATCCTCGTCCGCGACTCTCCGGTGGCGGCGCCGGACGGCACGTATTCGAGCCTGCTCAACGAGGCCATCGGTCAGGTGGGGCACATCCTCGCCGGCGACTTCGCGCGGCGCGGGTTCAATCCGGATCTGGCGTTGCTCTACGCGCAGGCGCTGGTCGGGATGGTGTCCACCACCGCGACGTGGTGGCTCGACGAGCGGACGCCGCCGAAGGAGGTCGTTGCCGCGCACCTCGTCAACCTGTGCTGGAACGGGTTGACCAATCTCGAGGCGGATCCCCAGCTGGGTACCGATCGGTCGCATTCCGCCCCTCGGTGAACATGTTCTCGTTTTCCGACTCGCGGTTCAACATCCGGAGGGCGGACCCTGTCAAGTGCTAGGGTTCGCTGGAGTTTGCGCCCCGTCGGGGGGGTTGTTCGGGAGGCAGTCGATGGCGAGACAGGTTCGAGCAGAGGTAACTCGGGCTTCGGTCCTCATGGCGGCGGCCGACGTGTTCTTACGACTGGGCTATGCGAACGCGGGTCTCAACGAGATCATCGAGCAGTCCGGAGTGACCAAAGGCGCGTTGTACTTCCATTTCAGTTCCAAGGAAGACCTGGCTCGCGGCGTGATCGACGAGGGCCAGATCCGGCTCACTGCGGGAATGACGTCCGTCAGCGACGGGCCGACGCCGGCCCTGGAAGCGCTCGTCGCGCTGTCCTATGTCGCGATCGAAGCGGCAAGTGCGGATCCGATCGTCGCCGCGATGCTGCGGCTCCAGCACGAGATCGGTGACTACCAGGGAACGCACGGCAACGTGGTGTCCTCGTGGCAGCAGGGTTTCGAGCGGCTGGTGGCGAGAGCCGTCGAAGAGGGCGACATTCTCGCGGAGGACGACGTCTCCACCGAAACGCTGTCCGCCTTCCTGCTGGGGTCGTTGCTGGGGGCGCATGTCGTCGCGACCGCGACGGGTGCCTTCGACGACCTTCCACGACGCATGGAACGGGTCTGGTACTTCATCCTTCCCGGTCTGGTCGAGCCGTCGAAGCTGGTCTACTTCCGGCAGTTCGCGTCGCGGCGTCTGCTGCGCTGAGTGCCTAACCAGCGCTGGAACCGGCTCGTGAGCCCCTAGCTTCTGGGGGTCAGGCTGGGTAGTCTCGATCGAAGTGACATTGCTCTCTTGTCTGTGTCGGGGGCCAAGAGAAGGCTGTGGAGGCAGCGCTCACCCATATCGATGGAGCCACCATGTTCCACTTACATCCCGCGCTTCGTTCACTCGCGGCCGCTGCGGCCGTCGTCATCTCCGCCACGGTCACACCGCTCGCGGTGACGCCAGAGGCAGGCGCGGTGCCGATCATCCCCGCGGCGGCGCGGCTCTTCACGGGCGACTACAGCAGCGGGGATTTCTCCCAATGGCCGTCGGTGCAGACCAAGGATTACAACGGCCCGGGAACGGGTTACGTTCCCAGTTATTCGGCGAGCATCGTCCCGGACCCGACCTACGGCAGGTCGGCCCGTTTCGAGGTTCGGAGTGGTGACGTCCCGTCGTTCGGGGGCGGTGAGCGTTCCGAAGTGGCGGCCGGGAACGACACCGGCGGCTTCGAGGGCCAGACACGCTGGTATCGGTTCTCCACCAAATTCGACCCGGCGTTTCCTCAGAACCACGCCACCCTGGGCTGGGGGCTGACGAACCAGTGGCACCAGGACGTCGGCGTCGGAAGTCCTCCGGTCGCATGGTCGGTGGGCCAGCGGGACGGATACTGGTCGTTGGTCGTCCAGAAGCAGTCCGTGCCCGGCGCCTATCTGGAAACACTCACCCTCTTCGAGACGCCCCTGGACGTGGGGCGGTGGCATGACGTGACGATGCAGATCAACTGGTCGGCATCGGACGCCACCGGCTGGATCAAGCTGTGGCTCAACGGCGTACCGCAGACGTTCACCACCGGCTCCGACACCTACTTCGTGCGCACCCTGATTCCCGGCACGAGCACCGTCTACTACAAAGAGGGCTACTACCGGGAACCTATGCAACCCACTGGAGTCGTGTTCCACACCGGCTTCCGGTGCGCCACGGACGAGGCGGCGCTGTAGGAGGTGCCCCAGAATTCGAGGTCAGCGGGGTGCGCGTTACTTACGCTCGGCAATCAAGATGACTTCACGCACCGACAGGGGGCCGGCGATCTTCGTGCGAACTGATAGCGGAGCCGCCTGCAGCAGACGCTCGATGGCTGCCTTGATCGCGACCGGCACGTAAGCATGACGCTTTGCCCTGCCGAGGTGTATCAATATCCGACTCGGCACGGCACGGCTGCGCACGCGCCGGAAGCCGGCATCGCGAAGCATGGCACCCATCTCCCCGTTGGTGTACTCCCGAAGGTGGAAGCCCGTGGCCACAGGAGTGAAGCCGCGCGAAATGTCCCATGGACCGGTCAGCCGGCTGGGTGTTTCGATGAGAAAGCGCGCTCCGGGTCGCAGAATCTTCCGAACCGCGGCCAGGTGCCCGGGGACATCGTCGGGGTGCAGATGCTCCATGACCTGACGGCTCACCACGAAATCGGCCGAGGACGGCGGTAGCGGGGGGCTCAGTACGCTACCGACCATGAACCGTGCGTTGGCCGGGCGCTCTTGGTTCGCCAGTTGCACCATCGCGTCCGAGGCGTCGATGCCGATGCATTCGCATACGGCCGGCGCGAATCGCCGAATCAGCCCCCTCGTCCGCAGCCGACGTCGACCAGCGTGTCGGTCGGCCTGGTCAGTGCCCCGTACTGTTGGAATCATCCTTCTTCGAACGCTTCTTCGGAGGCGGCGACCGTGACGTGCGCTCGATGCCACGGAACCTCGTCGAACAGGCGGTTGTGCACGTCGCGAGTACGGCCTCGCGCGTGTCGGGGGGTGCTGGCCAACAGTTCCTCACGCAGTTCCCGCTCGATGTTCCAGTGCACTCTGGCTCGGTCTTCCGGCGGTGGCCAGTGGTTCGAGGACTCGCCCGGTGGTTGAGACATGTCGATCGAGACCTTCTGCAAACTGATGTGCGGGTTCCCCGGCCGAGACCTCTGACCACGAAGAATCAGTCGAGGACGGAGATCGGCCCACGATCTTCAGTGTAGACATCCGTACAGCCCGCACCGAGGTGAACGGGTCGACACACCGACAATGAACCTCGGCCGTCCTTTTCGGGGCTCGCTGGTCGTGGACGAGGAGAGGACTCGCAATTCTGGCTTTGCAGAACCCTTTTCAGGGTCTCGACGTGTCTCCCTCGGGTGGGGACGCCGATACGGCTCGGCCACTCCGGTATCACCGGACGCTCGGACGAATTTTGTGGTTGCCATCAGATTTCTTCGTCGGCGAAAGCGATTCTGCTGCTGACGAACTAGTGGGATGTGCCGATCCTGCGGGGTGCGGCGTACCGGCGGAGGGCGGGTGCGACCGGCCGGCCGCGCAGGAATCCCGCCACACTCCCGGATTCGATCGCCTTGCTGTAGATCTGCAATGCGCCTCGCGTTGCCTCGATGGTGTGGATGATGTCCGTTCGGGTGTGCGCTGCGGATGTGACGAACGATTGGCCGAGCACTCCGCCCGACAGCAGTTCCTGGAGGAAGAGCGTGCGGAACTCCTGCGATGGTTGACGTTCGGGGTCTCGGGTGACGAAGACGAGGCAGGACGGTCGGCCGATCACTTGGACGTAGTCTGCGATGCCCAGCTCTGCCGCGGCCGTGTTGACACCGTCGGCCAAACGCTGTCCCGACCGCATCATGTGCGAGATTGGGTCCTCGGTGGCGTAGGCGCGAACGACCGCTCGGAAAGCTGCCAGTCCACCGCGCTCCGGCCCGTGCGTGGTCGACAGGAGGAACACCCGCTCGCTGTCCGTGTTCAGGCCCCCCAAGTCCATGAACTCACGTTTGCCGGCAAGGGCTGATATCGGAAAGCCGTTGCCCATGGCCTTTCCCCAACACGACAGATCGGGTTCGATCGAGTAGAGCGACTGTGCGCCGCCGGCTGCCCATCGGAATCCGGTGATCATCTCGTCGAAGATCAACAGTGCGCCGTGCCGGTCACAGAGGGCGCGGACACCCTGGAGGAAGCCCGGGTCCGGCTCCGCCGTCGCAGTGGCGGCTTCGAGGATGACACAAGCGATCTGACCGGGGTTCCCGTCGAAGAGCGCCGTGAGCGAAGCGAGATCGTTGAACGCGAAACCGGCGGACTTGGCGGCGACGTCGGTGGGGACACCGTTGTTCATCGCTGTGGTACCGATGAACCAGTCGTCGATCGAGAAGAAGGGTTGATTGCAGATGGCCACCATCTCCCGACCCGTTACCGCTCGTGCGAGGCGGACGGCGGCGGTGGTGACGTCCGAACCGTTCTTGGCGAACTTCACCATGTCTGCGGCGGGAACCAGTTCGAGGAAGTCTTCCGCGGCGTGCAGTTCGAGTTCCGTCGGCCTGCTGAAGTTGGTCCCGTCGGCGATCGCTGCGGATACGGCTTCGGTGACAGGACGGTAGCCGTGCCCCAACGTCACCGATCGCAGACCCATGCCGTACTCGATGAAGCTGTTTCCGTCGGCGTCCCATACACGCGCGCCTGAACCGCGGACGAGGACGGGGGCCATGAAGTCCGGATACTGGTCGGGACCGCGCGCGTAGGTGTGCGCGCCGCCCGGGACCAATCTGTTGAGCCGGGACTGCAGCTCGTTGGAGCGCGTGAACGATCGGCGGGCCGAGCCGTCATCGGGTGCATTCGACATAGCCGAACTCCGGGGTGTGGAGGGGTGCAGCGTCTTCAAGTCTGCGGTACTGTCGACACGAGTCTCTCCCCGTCGGGATGTACTCGCAAGCGGCGTCGATCGGAATCCATTCCCCGGCTGCAGCTGACGCGACTGTTGTCGGCCCCGCGTTCTCGCGCGAGACTGTAGCCGTACACGATCTCTCCGGACTCTCGAGGACAGCAATGGCGAACTATGAGGCCGATATGACTGGCATCGACAGTTCGACTGTGCGTGTGCTGATCGAGAACGGGGAGTACTGGCTCACCAATCGAGGCGATCTCGCCATCCTCGACGTCACCGTCAGGAGACTGAGCGAACGATGGCCCGGTGCCCGGCTCGGCGTCCTGACCTACGCGCCGTCCCTGTTGCGTGCGTACGCTCCGGCTGCCGAGCCCGTCACCTATCGCCGTGGGAGCAGATGGTCGCGATCCGGACCCTGGTGGCAGGTACCTGCGTATGCGGGACCCCAGCTGGTCGGCCCGGTATCGGAGGGCTGGTGGGCTGCCTCTGATCGTCCGCGGCGATACGCGCGCAGGGTTCGTGACTCCCTTCGTAGCTCGGTCCCGGTGCCTGACGAAACCGGGCGCATTCCGCGCATTCCGATGGCCGTCCGCGATGCCTCACTCGTGCTCGCCATGGGTGGGGGCTACATGACCGACGTGGATCCCTACCAAGCCCACCGGACCCTCGACCTGCTCGAGCGCGCGGCTGACCTGCAGATACCGACCGCGATGTGTGGTCAGGGCATCGGGCCGATCACGGGTGATCACATACTTGCGCATGCCGCACGGGTCTTGCCGAAGGTCGACCTCATCGCGGTCCGGGAGGGAGTGCGCGGTCCGGCGCTCTTACGGTCGCTCGGTGTGTCCGCCGAAAGGATCGTGGTCACCGGCGACGACGCGGTGGAACTGGCTTACGACATGCAATCCGATTCGATCGGGTCAGACATCGGGGTATGCCTTCGCGTTGCCGGATATTCCCCGGTCACGGGCAGGGCGCAAGATGTAGTCGGCCGCGTGGTCAGGGGGTTCGCCGGTACGGTCGACGCTGGTCTCGTCCCGCTGATCGTCTCGGAATACGAGGCCGAGGATCGTCGCTCGACGATGCCGCTGGTCGACGGGTTCCCGGTCGTGAGACCCACGTTGGGTCGCTTCGCCACTGCCCGAGACCTCGTGTCGGAAGTGGCTCGGTGTCGTGTCCTCGTCACCGGCGCTTACCACGTTGCGGTTTTCGCTCTCGCCCAAGGAATTCCGGTTGTGGGACTGTCTACTTCGCGCTATTACGACGACAAGCTCGGTGGTCTGAGCGGGATGTTCCCCGGCGGCGTCGAGTTGGTACAGCTCGCCGAGGACGGGCTCGACGAACGACTCACGCGTGCGATCACCCGTATGTGGCGGGCCGCTCCGGATCTGCGTCCCGAGCTGCGTGCGGAGGCACGCGCGCAGGTGTGCGCGAGTAGGGGGGCGTTCGAGCGCGTGTTCACCCTCCTGGAGTCGGAACAACCGCACCGGACAACGGAACGGTAACGCGCCGTTCGTGTTCCGGTCGAATCGCGCGCTACCGAATGCGGTGGTCGGGGTGCGTCAACGTTGGATGTCGTCGGATTGTGGTTCCCTCATGGTCGAGGTGAGCGCCCACATATCCGACGTGATTGCCCACATGTCGTGATCTCTTCGGTGGCCGCCGACGTCGAGGAAGGCGGCGATCGTGCCCTCGCGCTTCATGCCCATGCCCTGAGCCCGCTTCGCGGCCGGAGCGTTGTCCACACAGATGGGCGCGGTCACTCGGCGCAGTCCCAAGGTATCGATCGCGTAGTCCGCGAGTAGCACGCCCACGACTGAGCAAACGCCTCTGCCGGTCACCTGTGCGTCGAGCCAGATGCCCAACTCCGCGGTCTTGGTGCGCACGTCGATGCGCTCGAGATTGCATTGCCCCGCGAATCGCCCATCGACCTCGACTACCAGTGGCAGCGTGAGTCCGGCGCGGGCGTCTTTACGTGACTGCAGGCATTCATCCACCCACATCGTCTCGGTGTGGCGCTCGGGCCAGCTCAGTGTGGAACTGACCCAGTACGGTTCGATCAGGCGCTGATCCCGCAGCCGAATTTCCCGCCAGGCGGTTGCGTCGGACAGCAGCGGGGACCGGAGCGCTACTTGGTGCCCGGCGACGCCTATGGGGCCGAGGCGCAAGGCCGGAGTGCGGCGTGGAACACGAATCCGGCGAAGCGGCCGCAGGTGGAACCTGACGGCCGCGACGACTGCAACTCTTGTTCTCGGAAGATCCAACGATCTCACCTCTGGCCGTCGATGCTACTCGGCTCTATGCGCCTGAACGCCAAATATGGAAAGTCCGTCAAAACCATACCGCAAGTCCTCATTGATGTTGTAAATTAATCTCCAGGTCGGGAATCGCAAAGTCGACACTTTGGATCGGCACCCTGGGTTGGACGATTGTGTGCCGAGTCGGCCGACATCGCAGCGGGGATGCGCGATTCTCCGCAACCCGTTGGTGGGAGGGACACGTGACCAGCACATTGAACGTTCAGATCGAGCGTATTTGGCGCCGTCGTGTGTTGGTTCTCCTCATCACGGCGTTAGCAGTCCTCGGCGCGGTCGCAGCGGTGAAGGAAGCCGGGACCAGCTATACGGGCAGGGCGGCGCTGATCGTCTCCTCGCCGGGCCGGGCTCCCGAGCAGGACGCAATCCTCGTGGTGGGGTACGTCGACTATTTCAACAACGAGCCCTATCAGGAGAGTATCCGGGCGCGAGCAGGTGTTCCCGACGACGTAGCCTTCGCGGCCAGCATGGCCGCCGCGAGTCCGATCCTCTACATCGACGCCACGGCGAACGACCCGGAGACCGCGGCATCCGCGGCAACCTTGATGGCCGGGGCTTTCCGCGACGACGTCAACGCCGTCAGGTTTGCCGGCAGGGCGAGCACCCTCGACGAGCTCAGGCAACAGCTGGACCAGCTGCGTTCGTCCCCTCAGGCGGACCCCGTCGCAATGGCACAACTCCAGGACCGGATCACTGCGATCGAACTGGACACGACAAACGAGCTGCAAGACCAGCAGCTCTCCGCAGGCGTCGCCGAGGAGAGTCCATCTCTGATGCGGAACGCAGTGCTCGGGCTGTTCGGTGGACTCATACTCGGGTGCGTTGCGGCTCTTGCGCTGGATGCGGTGTCGAAGCGCCTCACGACCGCCGACGACGTGCGTGGCAAGGTTGGTGTGGAGACCTTGGTCGAGGTACCGCGCGGCGGGAAACCGCGCGCGGAGCATCGTCGCGAGGAACAATTCCGACGGTTGGCAAACATTGTCGGTTTGGCCGATCTTCCCCGTCCGGCAACGCTTGTGGTGACCGCGCCGCGACGGACGGAAGGTGTTGCACAGGTGATGCGGGCAATCGCTGAGCACAGGGCGATTCAGGGTGAACGCTGCCTGATCTTGCGGGCGGATCTGCGCAGCTCCGAGCGCATGACGAATGTCGATGGATCTCCTGGCGTCGCCGATTTTCTCGCCGCCGTCAGGCGACCCGGGATCGCTGGGTACATCCTGGTGTCGGCACCAGGCGCTGTACCGGAAATGCCGACCGGGACAGAGCACGGTGATCCCTACACATTGTTCACTCGTGAGCGGTTCGGCGATCTTCTCCACCACGCGCACAATGTCGCAGACGTGGTTGTCGTCGAGGCTCCGCCGATCACGGAAGCTGCTGAGGCGCAGGTGATGTGCGCGGCGGCAGATGCGGTAGTGCTCGTCGTCGAGCGGGGCACCACGCGCGTCCCCGAAACGGTGGAGGCGTGCCGGCTGCTCGGACAGGTGGAATCGAGATTGCTCGGCGCCGTCATCATCGATCCTCGATGCGCGCCACGCAGTGTGCCGGCCCCGCCACCGGCGGAGTCGGCCGACTCCGACGACTTGGATACGGTCGACCTGGTCGAGGTCCGCGAGTCCGCTTCGGATCAGACCGCGCATCCGTGACCTGACGACGATGAGCAGGACTCCGCACCTCGCCGACCCCACCAGCGTTTCGTCCACGGGTGGATCGGTCTCACGATGGATGCCGGGCGTTGCGTTTCCCGTCGCCGTGCTCGTCGTGTTTGCGGCCGTGGTAAAGGTACCGACTCACTTCGGTGTGCTTCTCTTACTCGGCGCCGTCGGCAGTGCTCTCGTCTTCGCCGGGCTGCGTGATCCGGTGGTCGCGGTGCTTCTGCTGCTGGTCACCACATTTCTCCGGGTGGCTACACCCAGCATCCTGCCGGTGGATCCCTTCGTCCTGGCGTATCTCGGGGTGGTGGGCGCCTGGGCGATCTGGATTGCCCGGGGGGCCGACCGCACTCCGCGTCTGGGCGCCATCGAGTGTGCAATGGTTCTCTACGTCACGTGGAACGTGATGTCGATGTTCTCCTCGCACCCCTACGGCTCCGTGATCCCGCTCTCCGGCGCAGAACTCTCCGTGCCGCGATTCGTGCTGACCGGCGCTATCATTCCGTTCACGGTATTCGTCGTGGGGCGGGCCACGTTCGACCGGGTGTCCGCAGTCCGGCTACTTCTGTGGACGATTCTGACGCTCGGGGCCTACTCGGCGGCGGTGAGCATCCTGCAATTTCACGGTCCGACTGCACTCGTGTGGCCCCGCTACATCGTCGCGTCGCCCAGCTGGGTGGGGCGAGCAGTCGGCATCTTCGACCAGCCCGTGGTCAACGGCGTGGTGTTGATCCTCGCTTTCATCGTCGCACTCCTCCTGGCCGCAACACGCAGCGAACCCCGGTGGAGCAGAATTCTGGCCACCGCTATCGCGGTAGCGTCCGCGTACGGCGTCTATCTGACGCACACGCGAGTCGTCTGGCTGGCATTCGCTGTCGTGGTGTTGATCGGAGCGGTGTCTGCCAAGGGATTTCGAACGGGATTCGTCACGACAGGCGGGGTCGCCGCGGCCGCCGTGACCGTCAAATGGTCGGCCTTCACGAGTAGCGATCGTTCCGCGGGTGGCGTCGGCTCGCCCGACGAACTGCAGGATCGGCTCAATACCGCGAAGACGGCGATCTGGGCGATCCAGGAGAAACCGTTGGCAGGATGGGGGATCGGGCGATTCACCGCGATGAATACGTACCATCACCAGCAGTGGGCGCCCGATGTGCCGTGGATTCGCGGGTTCGGAATCGCGTCCCACTTCAACGAGCTCGGCATCGCGGCCGAACTGGGTCTGATCGGGTTGACGTTGTGGCTCGCCGTGCTTCTTCTCCTGGCCTGTGGTCTCTTCCACGCATACCGGGTGCTGCCGGCCGACGGCCTGTGCGGAAGGCGTCTGGCGCTTGTGGCGATCATGGCCTTCATCGTGCTCATAATCTCCGGTCTCACGGTGGATCTGCGGTTCTTCGACTTTCCGAACGCGGTCGTGATGCTGCTCGTCGGAATCACGATCGGATGGGCCGATCGATCCCCTGAGAACCTCGTGACATCGGATGCGCATGGACTCGGGTCCGTATCGATACCAGCACAGGTACGCACATGAACCGGCAGCGGGCCCTGTGGGCATCGACCAGCACATCCACCCGGGGCGGGGTAGCGAGCTTCGTCCGAACGATGCAAGCCACTCCGCTGTGGGAGCTGTGGAACATTCGTCATGTCAGTACCCACCGGAACGGGTCGGTCGCCACGAGGATCGGGGCGTTCGTGAGGGGGCTGGGCGCGTTCGTGACCGCTCTGGTCTTCGACCGGCCCGATGTGGTTCACCTTCATACCTCCGTCGCCGGCAGCTTCATCCGAAAGGCCATCCTCACGTGGATTTGCCGAATCTTTCGGGTGCCGGTTGTGATGCACGTACACGGTTCCGATTTCCACCTGTTCTACGACCGATCGCCGCGCCCACTGAAGGCGATCATCCGCGCGACCCTCACCAGCGCAGACGTGGTCGTGGCACTCGGCGACCGGTGGGTTGAGCGACTCGGACGGATCGCGCCGCAGGCGAAGATCGTCTCCGTTCCCAATGCGATACGGCCTTGCCGTCCGGTACGACAGCCGTCCGGAGGAGAACCGGTGCACGTTCTGTTCCTCGGCTGCGTCGGCGATCGCAAGGGGACCTTCACCCTGCTCGAAGCGTGGGCGAAGATGATCGGCGACGGCAAGGGGCGTGCGCGACTGACGATCGCCGGCGACGGTGAAGTACAGCGCGCGCGGGAAAGGGTCGAAGAGCTGTCGGTGGGTAGCACCGTCACGGTGCTCGGATGGCTCGCTCCGGACCGGGTGCCCGAATTGTTGGCGAGCGCCCAAGTCCTGGCCCTGCCGTCGCGCAACGAGGGCCAGCCGATGGCGATACTCGAGGCGATGGCCCACGGGGTGTGCGTCGTCGCCAGCGCCGTGGGGGGCATTCCCGAACTGATCGACGACCGTTGCGGGGTGCTGGTTCCGGTTGACGACGTCGATGCACTGGCGGAGGCGTTGCGTCATGTCGTCTACGACGACGATGCCCGCACCGAACTCGGAACCCAGGCGTTGCAGCGCATCCGATCCGAGTTCGACGTCGACGTCGTCTGGCGCCGGTTCGATGCCCTCTACCGCGAGGTGCTGCGATGACCCCCGATCGCCCACTGCGCGTGTTGTATGTGGTGCCGGACCTCCGCGTGGGTGGAGCCGAGCGGCATGTCGCGACGTTGTTCCCGCGGCTGGACCGAAAGAGGTTCGAGCCCAGCGTCATCTGCATCGGGAGCGAAGGGGAGCTGTTTCCGGCCCTGGCGGCGGGTGATGTTCCCGCCGTGGCGTTGCGGCGAACGAAGTTTCAGGTGGTCGGTGCGCTTCGCGACCTCGTGCGGGAGACGCGCAGGATTGCCCCGGACATCATGATCGTGCGCGGCTTCAACGCCGAGACCCTCGGTCGTGTCGCTGCTGTCCTGGCGCGAGTTCCCCGGACGGTCGTCTGGGTTCACAACTGTGGTGAGACCACCACGAGGAGCGTGCTTCGGCGGATCGTCGACCGCGCGCTCGGCCCGGTCACGAGCGCCTATTTCGGCGTGGCGAAATTGCAGGTTCCGTATCTGGTAGACGATCTGCACATCCCGCCGGGCAAGATCCGGATCGTTCACAACGGGGTGGATCCCGCAGAGTTCGATCCGATCGGAGACCGGACAGCGGCCGCGGAGCTCGGGATCGGCGGCCGTGACCGGGTGGTGGGAATTCTGGCCGCGCTTCGTCCCGAGAAGGACCATGCCACGTTGTTGTGCGCGGCACGGCAGGTCATCGACGAGCTGCCTGCCGCGAAATTCCTGGTCGTCGGGGACGGGCCGATGCGCGGCGATCTGGAACGGCTGGCCGGTGAGCTGGGCATTGCCGACCGTGTCGTGTTCACCGGCTCGCGTCCGGATGTGCGGGAGCTGCTCGGAGTGATGGACGTCTTCGTCCTGAGCTCGTACAGCGTGGAATGCTTTCCGATGGCATTGCTCGAGGCGATGGCCACCGGTCGGCCCGCGGTGTGCACCGCGGTCGGCGGCGTGCCGGAGATGATCTCGGAGGGTGTGACCGGATTTCTCGTGCCCCCACGTGCGCCGACGGCGCTCGCGGAGAGGCTGATGCGAGTGTTGACGGAGACCGAGAAGTCCAGGGACATGGGCCTGGCAGCGCGAATCCGAGTCGAATCCGAGTTCAGTCTGCGCGCCAGCGTCGCCGAGAGCGAACGCGCGCTCGAGGAGGTGGCGGGGCGGCGCCCACGTCGTTCGACGAGGCCGATCCGGCTCAGTCTGGTGTTGGACCTGACGTTCGTCGGGGGCGTCGAGCTCCTGATGCTGGAACTGTTCCGGAATCTCGATCCGCGGGTGGTACGACCGCGCCTGATCTGCCTGCGCGAGGCGGGGCCGCTCGGCGAGGAGTTCCGGAGCGCGGGATTCGATGTCGAAGTCCTCGACCGCACGGGGCGCTACGACGTTCGCACCCTGTCACGATTGATCCGTAGCCTGCGACGCGATCACACGGACGCGGTAGTGGTTACTCATCACCATCGGGCAGCACTGGCGTTGGGGCGGATCGCGGCGCGACTCGCCGGGGTGAGTGCCAACATCGTTGCGGTCCACGACATGGACCTGACGTCCGTCGGCAAGCGCTGCCTGCCGCGGTCCACCGTGGAAACGTTGTGGCTGTCGAGCGCGCTCGTCCTACTCGCCCCTCGACAGGGCGAGTACCTGCGCCGGGAAGAAGGGGTAGGACGCTTCGCCTGGCGCCGCACGCGCGAGGTGGTCATTCCCAACGGGATCGTGCTGCCGCCGTTGCCGAGCAACACGGACCGTGAGCGTGCCAGGGCCGCGTTCGGTCTCGACCATCAGGACTTCATCGTCGGTATCGTCGGTCGGCTCAGTGCTCAGAAGGCGCACCAGGTGCTCTTCGAAGCCATTTCTGCTGTGGCGGAGTCCGATGTCCGGGTCCGGTTGGTCGTGATCGGCGGTGGCGAACGCGAGGATGAGCTACACACTCTTGCCGCCGAACTCGGAATCTCCGACCGCACGCGATTCATGGGGGTGCGCCGGGATGTGCGACAACTCCTGCCGGGGCTCGACGTGTCCTGCCTGTCGTCGGTGCACGAGGGAGTGCCGATCATCGCGATCGAATCCATGGCCGCGGCTGTGCCACTCGTGGTCACCGATTGCGGTTGCCTGCGCGACATGGTCACCGATGGTGAACAGGGATACGTGGTTCCGGTCGGAGATGCACATGCGATGGCGCAGCGGCTCCTCTCCTTGGCGGCGGACCCGGGACTACGCGCACGACAGGGGAGATCCGGGCGTGCACGGGCGGAACAGCGTTACCGGATAGAAGACACGGCGCGAGGCTTCGAGCGCTTGCTCACCGAAGTTGTGGAGGTGTGATGAGTCGGCACATTCTGATTCTGGTGGAAAACCTTTCGGTCCCGTTCGACCGTCGGGTGTGGCAGGAGAGCAGCGCATTGGTCGAGGCCGGCCACCGCGTCACGGTGATATGCCCGATGGGGGTGACCCAGGACGTCGAGCCGGACGTCACGATCGATGGGGTCCGCATTCTCCGCTACCCGCTCCGTGCTGCGGAAGGTGGCCCGCTGGGCTATCTGCGGGAGTATGGACTGGCGTTGTGGCACACCACGAGGCTCGCTCTTCGGGTGGGGCGTGACGATCCGGTCGACGCCGTCCACGCCTGCAATCCGCCCGATCTGCTGTTCCTCGTCGCTGCGCTGCTCCGTCCGGCCGGTACCCGGTTCGTGTTCGACCACCACGATCTGGTGCCCGAACTCTTTCTGTCCCGGTTTCCCGGAGGCGGCCCGGTACTCTATTGGGCGACCCGGTTACTGGAGCGGCTCACATTCGCCACCGCCGACGCAGTCATCTCGACGAACGACAGCTACCGTCGGGTCGCACTCGAGCGCGGTCGCCTGGCACCGGAGCGGGTTACCGTCGTCCGGAGCGCACCCGATCTGAGTCGGTTCGTCCGCCGGGACCCCGATCCGAATCTGAAGCGCGGCAAGCAGTATCTCGCGGCGTATCTGGGTGTGATGGGTCCGCAGGACGGCGTCGACTATGCGTTACGCGCCCTCGCGCACCTGCGGGACCGCCTCGGGCGGGACGATCTCCACTGCATATTCATGGGAGCGGGAGACTCCTTCGACGACATGGTGGCCCTCAGTGAGAAACTGGGACTCACGGACATGGTCGAATTCACCGGCCGGGTCCCCGACGAGTTCGTGCAGCGGTGTCTGTCGACCGCAGATGTCTGTCTCGCGCCGGATCCACGCAATCCGTTGAACGACGTATCGACGATGAACAAGGTTGTCGAATACATGGCGATGGGTCGGCCACTCGTTTCGTTCGACCTCGTCGAATCCAGAGTGTCGGCGGGGGAGTCCGCCGTCTACGCCCCGGCCAACGACGAGGCGGTCTTCGCAGCAGGGATCGACGAGCTGTTACGGGACCCGCTGAAGCGTCGCAGGATGGGCGAACTGGGCAGGGCGCGGGTGGAGCAGCAGCTGTCGTGGGAGACGTCGCGCCGGGCACTCACGGACTTCTACGCGCGGCTGTTCGCGGCCGAGCGTGTGATGCGATGAGGGACCGAATGCGGTCATGGGTTCTCGCTCGAGAGCACGAGACCGTCGTTCGGTTGGAGGGTCACCGACGTGACGGTGGCCCCGTTGTTGGTGCTCGGATCCTGCACGCCCTGAATTCGGCGAAACGGTTTCTCGAGGTGCACTTCTCGTGGTTTGTCATCGGTATTCAGCAGCACGATTCCGTGCTCGAAGTCGCGACGGAAGAGGCCGTGACCCAGCGAACCGACCCCGTCCGTGTACGGATCGTTGAGGGCGGCGGGCGACGGGCCGGCCACCAGTGGATGCCCGAGGTAACCCGGGCCGAGTCCGCCGCCGTCCATCTCGTCGAAGTACGCCATCTCGTCGTAGTCGGCGCCCATCGGGGCCCAGAATCCGTCCTGGAGCAACGTCGCCGCCAGAAAGTACCGGGCGCGCTGGAAATCCTGTGCCGAATGCGGTGCGGCACCCAGCCTGTCGATCGTCATCGCGAGGCCGGGTCGACGGTGGTCCCCTTCGGCGGTCAGGCTGACGTACTGCTCGATGTCGAACATGGGATTCCGGTCGGCGGTGGAGTCGGCGAATTTCTCCCACGCCCGGCCGTCCAATTGTTGCTTCAGCAGTGTCCGGTCCCCGTTCGCGACCAGGATGGCATTCGGAATTCGTTGCCGGATGATCGCTTCTGCCCGATTCACGCCGCGCTCCCAGGGGTTGCCGAGCCCGTAGATCGAATCATCCGGTTCGTCGGTTCCATCGGAATCGATGTCCCAGTGATCGCGGTCCGCACTGTAGATCCGGTCGCCCCAGACATCCAGGAAGATGCCGTCCCACACACCCGAAGACCAGACGTCGTCCACCACCCAGTTCGCGGCGTACTCCGCAAAGATCTGGCCGTCTACCTGTGGCGCCTCGTCCGTGAGGTTGGTCATCGTCGACTCCGGCCACTCGCTGACCGGCGCGCCATCCTTCGTGTGCGCCAGCCATGGTTTCGGGAACGCGCTGTCACCGTTCCGGTCGAACTGCCACAGCGCGTATCGGTTGGCCCAGTACGCCGGCGTCCCGAGTTGATCGGGATGGTCGACGACGTTCACGTAGGCGAGCAACCGGAGACGGGGATTGGCGTGACGGAGCTCGTCGAAGTATTCGCGCGGCTTCCGGTTCGCCCATTCGTTGTCGATGACCACCACGTCATATCGAGAAAGCTCCTCGACGGGCGGAAGATCCTGCTGATTCAGGAAATAGGTTGCAGTCCTCGGGAAGGTCAGGGAGTTCGGATCGGCAGTGGCGGGCGCGGGACGCTCTTCGACGGGCACAGCGCACGCGGCGATCAGTCCAACGGCCGTAACGACCGTCGTCAGGGCGAACCGGAGGCGGCCGAAACGCCGCGAGGCGAGAGTGCCGGACACCGACTCAGCTTGACACGCTCGACGGCACCTTGTCACCTACCGCACCGTCATCTGCCGCACGACGCTCCCGTACCCGCATGGAGTACACCGTGAGTCAACTTCCTTGGCGCGTGCGCCGATTGCAGTCGATGAGCGCACGCGAGGTGGCTTGGCGTACGAGTCGAGCCGCCCGGAGCATGCTTCCGCGCGGCGGGCACGGTGCGAAAAGTGACGCTGACGTGTTCGGCACACCCGAGGCCGACTGGGACGCCGCATTGGCGCGATTCCGGGAATGCGTCGGCAGGCCCGCGCTTCTGGACCGTGACCGGGCGGCCGTCATCGCGCGGGAACATCCGGCCGGGGTCGGGCAGGTGATCGCGGCTGCCGAGCGCGTGGCCGGTCACCGATTTGCCTACTTCGGGTACCCGGAAGTGACTCTGCCGGAGCCGATCGACTGGCATTACGACCCACATTCGAATGTCGGCTGGCCTGTCGTGCCCGCATCCAAGATCGACCACCGCACCGCGGCCGGCGATCCGAAGTGGATCTGGGAACTCAATAGACTCCAGCATCTTCCCTGGCTCGCCCAGGCGTGGTTGTTCACCGATGACGAGCGATTCGCTGACGAGGCGTTTCGTCAACTCGACTCGTGGATCGAGCAGAATCCGCCGGGCATCGGCATCGGATGGCGGGGTGCCTTCGAGGCGGGGATCCGCTCGATCTCCATCGCGGTGGCACTCCAGGGTCTACGGGATTCGCCGGCGTTGACAACCGCGCGATTTCGGGCCGTCGTCCATGTGCTCGCCGAGTCTGCCCGTCGCTGCTGGGACGAGCGTTCGCGGTTCAGCTCGGCGAACAACCACCTCGTCGGGGAAATGGCAGGTCTGGCCACAATCGCGATTCTTCTGCCGGACCTGGCCGGGTCCGCGTGCTGGGAGAGGGACGCGATTCGCGTGTTGTCGGCCGAGGCCGCGCGGCAGATCCTGCCCGACGGCGCAGGCGCCGAGCAGGCAATGGGATACCAGATCTTCACGTCGGAACTTCTTCTCACCGTGGCCGCGTTGCTGACCCTTCGCGACGGTCGGCCGCCCGCGGAATTGATCGCGGCCGTCGATCGGAGCGGCGATTTCATCGCAGCACTCGTCGGTGATCGTGACCCGGCGCCACGCTATGGCGACGACGACGAGGGCTTCGCGCTCCGGCTCGGCGCCGAGCCGTTGCGCACGGTCAGAGATCATCTCGGCACTGTCGGCGCGGTGACCGGCAATATGGCTGCACGTCGGGTGGGCCGCACGACGCTGTCGGCGGCCTGGATGAACTACGCTCGCACAGAATCTCTTTCCGGGTCGGGCGCGGTCCCGGACCCCGGTTCGCATGGCTTCTTCGCTCCGCACGGCGGGCTCGTCGTGCTTCGCGCGGGAGCTCGTCGGCTGACTGCCGACGTCGGCCCGCTGGGATACCTCTCGCTGGCGGCACACGGGCACGCCGACGCCCTCTCGGTGACGCTGAGCATCGACGGCGAGGACGTGATCGGCGATCCCGGCACCGGCAGCTACTACCGGCACCCCGACTGGCGCGTTGCTCATCGGGGCACTCGTGCTCATGCCACCGTGTGTGTCGACGGACTGGACCAGTCGGTGGTCGGCGGGCCGTTTCTGTGGACCGAGCACGCCCGGGTGCGGGTTCGGTCGGTCGACCTCGAGCGCGGTGTCGTCGATGCCGAACACAGCGGCTACCGTCGGCTCTCGAAGCCGGTGGTGCATCGAAGGTGGGTCGTCGCGCCGCCGGATCGCTGCAGCGTCCTGGTCGTCGATCTCGTCGTCGGCCGGGGATGCCACGAGGTGCGCACGTCGTGGCCGCTGTCGCCGTCGCTGGACGTCACACCGGTCGCGGCGGGCCACGTGGCCAGCCGCGACGGGGAGCCGGTTCTCCAGCTGGTCCACGCCGCCAGCGGTGACCTGATCCCGTACGAGGTGCGCGGTGACGCCGAACTCGGCCTCGGATGGTGGTCGTCCCGGCTCGAATCGAGAGAGCCGTCATGGTTGGTCGGTGGGTACTGCACGGGCGGCGTACCGGCTGTGGTCGCTACCGTGCTCAATCCGCTCGACGAGCGCCTCGCATGGGCTGAAGACCTCACCGTTGCGGTTCGCGACGGGTGCCTCGTCGCAAGGTGGCGGGACAGGGACGCTGAAAATCGAGTAACAATCAACTGCTCGATGGGAACCATGGCGAAAAACGGGGACGTAGTATGGAAGACGCTTCACTAGCAAACCTCAAGAACCCTACTGGTGGGCGGTTGTCATGAGCGCGACCGAATTGCATCTGCGTCCATCCGCGCGGCGGATGACCCTGAGCGTCTTCGGGCTGGGCTATGTCGGATGTGTTTCGGCGGCATGCCTGGCGTCCCGGGGTTTCCCCGTGGTCGGGGTCGACGTCAATCCCGCGAAGATCGAGTTCCTGCGCCGGGGGCAGACCCCGGTCTTCGAGGAGCGGATCGGCCAGCTGATTGCCGAGGTGGTGGAATCCGGCCTGCTCACCGTCAGCGAGGATCCCGCCCGCGCCGTCCTCTCGAGCGACGTCACGATCGTCTGCGTCGGCACCCCGTCCGCACCGGGGGGAGGCCTGACCACCCGCTATCTGGAGCGCGCGACCGACGAGATCGGCGCCGCGCTGGCGGCGAAGGACACCTTCCACGTCGTCGTCTACCGCAGCACCATGGTCCCGGGTACCTGCGAGGACATACTGATTCCGCGCCTGGAAAGAGCATCGGGCAAGCGGGTGGGTGTCGACTTCGGCGTCTGCGTCAACCCGGAATTCCTGCGCGAAGGCAGCAGTGTGCGCGACTTCCTCAATCCGCCCAAGACGGTGGTCGGGGAAAGTGACGAGCGCAGCGGCCGGCTGGTGACAAGCCTGTACGACGGGCTCGGTGGACCGCGGTTCCGTGTCCCGATTCCCGTCGCCGAGATGATCAAGTACGTCGACAACAGTTTCCACGCTCTGAAAGTGGGGTTCGGCAACGAAATCGGAGCCATCTGTGCATCTCTGGGGCTCGACTCGCACGCCGTGATGGACATCTTCCTCGCCGACACGAAACTCAATCTCAGTGCCGCCTATCTGCGTCCGGGATTTGCGTTCGGCGGCTCCTGCCTGCCGAAGGACGTGCGCGCGCTGATGCACACTGCACGAATTCACGACGTCGAAGTGCCGGTGCTGGCGAACGTGCTGGTGTCGAACGAGATGCACCTGCGGCGGGCAGTGGACCAGGTGATCGCGCTGGGCAAGCGCAGGATCGGCATTTTCGGTCTGTCCTTCAAGCCCGGCACGGACGATCTGCGCGAGAGTCCGATGGTCGACTTGGCGGAGAGGCTCATCGGCAAGGGTTACGACGTCAAGATCTGCGATGCCAATGTCGCACTGTCCAGGCTGTTGGGTGCGAACCGCGACTTCATCGAGGAACTGTTACCGCACATCGGTCAGGTTCTCACCGATGATGTCGATGCCGTTCTCGACCACGCGGAGGTACTCATCGCAGGGTCCCGGGAGCCCTCGGTGGTGGCGGCGGTCGACCGGGCGGGCGCACAGCACACGGTCGTCGACCTCGTCCGGCTCCCGGGCGCCGAGGAGCGACGCCGGCGCGAAGGTTACGTGGGTTTGGGGTGGTGACGGTGAGCGAATCGCAACCTCGCCCTGCCTTCAGTTTTCTGACCACCGCCTACCGGACCGAACGGTATCTGGCACAGTCGATCGAGTCGGTGCGCGGCCAGACGCGCACCGACTGGGAGTTGATCGTCGTCGACAACGGGCACTCCGACGAGATCGCGAGGATAGTCCGCTCCTTCGCATCCGACAGCCGAATCAGACTGATACGCCAGGAGAATCGCGGATATGAGGGAGGTGTGTCGGCTGCGGCCGCTCTGGCGCGCGGACAATACTTCTGCGTGCTCGACAGCGACGATCTGCTGATGCCGGACTTCTGTGCGCGAATGGGGGCGGTACTCACTACAGACAGGACCGTCGACGCGGTCGGCTGTGACGCATTCCTGTTCGACGATGACGGTGGCGCTTCGAAGGGATACCTCCGCTCGATCGGCATCAGGACGCGACCGCACCCAGGGCACCGTCTGGCGCTGACCGAGATGCTCGCGGGATACATCCCCTACTACACGGGCGCGGTTCGGCGCGAGGCGTGGAGCGCAGTGGGTGGGTACGAGCGTGCGGCACAGGAAGTCGAAGTGGACGTCGTCATGTGGCTGAGGCTCGTCGAATCCGGATTCGATGTGCGCATGCTCCCCGAACGCCTCGCGCGTTGCCGCGTCCGGAAGGACTCGGTGTCGCGCGACCCCGCCGGGGTCGAGGCGTTCGAGTGGCGCATTCAGCGGTCGTTCCAGACGGTGGCCCGCTCCACGAGCCGGGCCGAGGACTGGGACGCGCTCCAGAGCAACCTACGACGGTTGCGGTATCACCAGGCGATGCGGCGGGCCCGATGGTCGCTACTCGAAGGGGATTCGGCTGCGGCGCGTGTCGAGGCGAAAGCGGCGTTCGCGCAGCGGCATACACTCCGCGCCGCCTTGGTCGCCTGCTCACTGGCGTTCTTTCCCGACACGATGCGCAGGCTGCATCCGGTCAAGCACCGGATCACCGTCGCACTCGGACACACGTTCGGTCGGCGCCGCGAGCCCGTGAGTCGGCCGTGAACGAAGGCGGCGCAGTGGATTCGTCGACACCCGGGCACGCCTCGGAGCGCGGTGACCCGGGATCTGCACCGGCGACCGAGACCACCCCGGTCGGCACACTGAGTGGCATCCTGCGCCGCGGCGCCGCGATGGCCGCGGCGGGTCTTCTGATCGTCCAGAGTGTGACGTTCGTGCAGACGTTGGTGCTGGCGCGGTTGCTGAGCCCCGAGATCGTCGGCGTGTTCGCGGCGGGCACGGTGATGACCACCTTCCTGGTGGTCGTCACCCACGGCACGTTGGCCCAGGCGCTCGTTCAGCGTGAGCACGACATCGAGGATGCGGCCACCACCGTGTTCTGGGTTACTCTCGGGACGGGGCTCCTGATGAGCCTGGTCATGTTGGCGGCATCTCCGATCATCGGACGCGTATTCAACAGCCACGCGGTGGGGACGGTGGCCGCTGTCATGTCGGGTTCGATGTTCTTGATCGCGATCACCTGCGTCCCGGATGCCCTGATGCAGCGCCGTTTCCAGTTCAAGCGCCGGATCATCGTCGATCCCGCCGTGGGCATCACCTTCGCGGTGGGTTCCATAGTCTTCGCCGCCCTGGGGTACGGCGTCTGGTCCCTTGCGATCGGATCGTATGCGTCGATGCTCGTCTGGATCGTCGCGAGCTGGTGGCTGTCGAGATGGCATCCGTTCGGTGGGCGGTTCTCGTTTCGGATCTGGCGCGAGATGGCAGTCTTCTCCTTTCCGCTGCTGCTCGACGGCGCGGCCGCCCGTGCACAGGAGGTCGTCGAATTGACGATCATCGGCCGCGGGCTGAGCGAGGCTGCGCTCGGCAACTACCGGTACGGCCGCAGGATCGCGTTACTCCCCGGCATGGCGATCGTCCAGGTCTGCTCGTATGTGCTTTTTCCCGCGTTCGCCCGCATCTCCTCCGACTCGCAGCGGTTCAAGGCCGCCTTCCTCCGTGCTCTGAGCTGGATCTGGCGGGTGGCGATGCCGGCCGGGGCGGTGATGGTCGCTGTCGGTGAGCCCGCCGTCGTGGTGCTGCTCGGCGAGCCATGGCGTGGCGCGGGCGTGGCGGTCGCTTCGATGGCGGGTATCGGACTCGGTGTGGCGATGAACTCGGTGAGTGCGGAGGCGATGAAGGGTGCAGGCCGATCGAGCCGAATGAATTGGATGACCGCGGCGGGCCTGCTGACCGGAGTGCCCTTGCTGGTGCTGTTGCTCCCTCTCGGTCTCGCCGGGGTCGGTCTCGCGGTGTCGGGCGCGGCGATCGTCGTGGGAATCACGGGGCTCGGACTCGCCCGATCGGTGGTCGGGACATCGGGTGGTGAGATAGCCCGGGTGATGGTCCCACCGATCGTCGCGTCGCTGGCGGCGTTCGCGGTGATCGCGCCGCTCGAACGGTACGTGGTGCACTCGGATCAGCGGTCGATCGCGGTGGGACTCGCGTCGATAGCCCTGGAGTGTGTGGCGTTCCTGATCGTCTACCTCCTGTCCCTGCGGCTGGTCGCACCATCCGCCTTCGCCGAGATACGGGAGGCCGTCCACACGATCGCCGACCGAGTCGCGGGAGGAGAACGCTAGGTGCGCAGACGAGCTCGATGGCCGCGCTGGACGTTCGTCCTCGTGACTACGGCTGTCCTCGGCGCGACGGCAGCGAGTGTGCCGACATACGTCGAGCCGCAACTCGACGAGCTCCACCGAGCGGATGCGATCCTCGTCCTCGGCGGTCCCAGCCACGAGCGCTACACCTACGGACTCGACCTTGCCCGCAAGGGGCTCGCCGAGCAGGTGCTGCTGTCCGATCCCAGCGGGGGAGCCGACGAGTGGCTCGATCGACTCTGCGGAGAGCGGTTCACATTTGCCGTCGTCTGCTTCGATCCCGACCCCGCGACCACAGCCGGGGAAGCGAAGGCATTCCGCGATTACGCGACCGCCGGGCGATGGAACAGTGTCATCGTCGTCACGTTCACTCCGCATGTTTCACGGGCTCGGTATACCATCCAGCGCTGCTTCGGCGGGGAAGTCATGATGGCGGCGAGCCCGGCGAACATCTCTGCCGCCGACTGGGTGTGGCAGAGCGGCTATCAGACGGCGGGGTACGTGCGGAGCCTGTTCCAGCAGGACTGCTGAGGTCCCGGGATGAGCGCAGGATCTTCATTCGGCCCGTCCCCGTCGGTAATGTCCACCACCCACTTGCCGGACAACTGGGGGAACTGTGCCTGCACCTCCTCGGCCAGGTCGGCGACCGTCAGGAGTACGAGGTCGGGGTCGGCCGCGACCAACGCGGCAGGGGAGATGATCGGAACGTTCGTGCCCGGCATACGGCGACCCTGTTTGGCGGGGGACGCGTCGGCCACGGCCCCCACCAGTCGCCGATCGATACTCGCACGGCCGAACAACGCGACGGCACGCGATGCAGCGCCGTACGCGTAGACGCGCCGACCGTGATCGGCCATCGCGTCGAGCCAGTCGTGCAGCACCCGGGCGTGGTCGTCCGCGGCACGCTGCAGCCGACCGAGAGTGTGGGGCGTGCACACGCCGAGTTCGTGCTCGGCCGCGAGGATTCTCCGCACGGCGGGGGAGGTGTCGGACCGGATACCGTGCCGTGCAGCGACAAGGACGGTCCCGCCGTACAGGTCGAATTCCCACGCGGACGACAAGCTCATTCCGACCTCGCCGAGCAGGCGCTGCAGGGCCGTCAGCGAGTAGTACGCGTAATGGCCGTGCCGCAGTGCGTTCCACTGACCGTGTGTGACTATTGCAGCGAGAGAGTGGAATTGGAGGAGGAGGACACCGTCGCTCGCCGTTGCGTCGGCGCGATGCCGCAGTGCCGTCCGCTGGTGGGCTTCGTGCATGAGGCCGAAGCAGTCGAGCACCACCGAGGCCGGCTTCCCCGGGGGCGGCGGGCAGAATCCCCGCGCGGCGAGCAGTCCGAGCCAGCTGCCGCCGTGCGGGCTGCCGAACTCGAGTACGGTGTCGCCGTCGAGGAAACCCGACACCGCGACCGTCCGTACGGCGTCGGCGGCCTGATTCCGCAACGCCAGGGGTTCGACGCCCCGCGGCTCCTCCGGCGTCGTGTCGTCCTCCGCGAGTTGCGCGAGGCCGCACCGCAGGCACAGTTCCATGGCCAGCGGGTGAGCCGACTCGCACGAGTCGATCGCCGATCGCTCCGGCGGGAAATGGTCCGCAGCAGGCACAGCCCCGAGATCGAGTACCCGGACCGTGTCGGATCCGGCGCATCCGCGGCAGATCATCGTGGCCGTCCCGACTTCCGGAAATGCCGGACCCGCCCACCGCGATGCGGCACGATGGGGAGGTGCGCGTGGAACTCACGGAACTCGACGACGTCCTGCTGTTCACTCCCGAGCCGTTCCGGGACGGGCGGGGACTCTTCACCCGAACCTTCGATGCGCAGATCTTCGACGACGCCGTCGCGAGCCGAGCGTCGACGGGCCGAGTGGTCCGTGCCGCCGACTTCGTCCAGGACTCGCAGTCGCGGTCGGTGCGCGGCGTGATCCGTGGCATGCATTGCAGATCGGGGGACGGCGAGGCAAAACTCGTGCGTTGTGCGCGCGGAGCGATCTACGACGTGCTCGTGGACGTGCGGCGCACGTCGCCGACGTTCGGCCGGAAGCAGGCGTTCAGGCTCGACGACGACACCTTCTCGCATCTGTTCGTGCCGGCGGGATTTCTCCACGGTTTCCAGGCCCTCACCGACTGCGACGTGTGTTACCGGATCGACCGCGGTCACGATCCCACCGAGGATCTCGCCGTGGCCTACGACGATCCCGGCCTCGGGATCGAGTGGCCGCTCCCCGTGTCCGGCACGAGCCCACGCGATGCCTCGGCGGGAAGCTGGGAGGATCTGCTGCGATCTCTCTGACCGCCGCGCAGTGGCTATGTCAGGCATGGCCGGCCCCGATTCGGAGAAACCGCAGTGACTCGTCGAGCACCCCCGACGTCCGCAGTGCCTGTAGGTGGGCCAGCCGGGTGAATCGGGTGGTGAACAGCTCGTCGGTGAGCCCCCATCGGACGTAGTTCTCGTACAGCTCGACTGCGCCGTCGGCGACGGTCCATTGTGGGACATAGCCCTCGAATGCGGTTCTGATCGCGCTGAAGTCGACGCGGTACGACCGCGGATCCGGTCCCGTCTCGCCGGTGAGGGCGACAGTCGAGCCCGGCACCGCTGCGGCGGCGGCCTCCGCGATCTGCGCCACCGTGACGTTGTTGGCCTCGGTGCCCACGTTGTAGGCGCGGCAGTGGATTGCGCCCGTCGGAGCGGTCAGCGCGGCGCAGAACGCGGCGGCGATGTCGCGCGCGTGCACGAGGGGGCGCCACGGGGTGCCGTCCGACAGCACTCGCACGGTGCCGGTGAGCGTGGCGGTGCCGACGAGGTTGTTGAGAACGATGTCGGCACGCAGGCGCGGTGAGAACCCGAACGCGGTCGCGTTCCGCAGAAAGACCGGCGAGAACCCCGAGTCGGCGATGGCGGCCACATCGTCCTCGACGCGGACCTTGCTTTCCGCGTACGGGGTGAGCGGGCGGAGAGGCGCCGATTCGGTCACCAGGTCGTCACCCGCCGAGCCGTACACCGAACAGGTGGATGCGTAGAGGAAGCGTTGTACCCCGGCATTTTTCGCAAGACGGGCCAAGCGCACCGACCCGTGATGATTGATGTCGTAGGTGACGTCGGGCGCGAGGGACCCCAGAGGATCGTTCGACAGCGCGGCAAGGTGAATCACGGCGTCGAACCCGGCCAGGTGGGCCTCCGTCACGTCCCGCAGATCCACGTCGACGGACGGGGGGTCGGCAGGTGCGGGGCCGAGGAGGCAGCCGGCGAACAGTCCGGAATCGAGACCGGTGACGTCGTGACCCTCGGCTCGCAGCGCCGGGACCATGACCGAACCCAGGTAACCCTGGTGTCCGGTGAGGAGCACTCTCATGTCAGGTCCTTCCGAATCGGATGGTCGTTTTCTCGAGGACGAACGCTTCGGCGTACATGCGCCGGCACTGCACACCGCGTAGCCGGGCAATGCCGAGGAACGCTTCCTCGTCGAACCAGCCGCGGTCGATCTGGGACGGGTAGTGCTTCAGCAGAACCCGGGCCTTTTCCTCCGCGACCGCCCGTGACAGGGGATGGAAGACGGTGGGGTGGGGGGTGTCGGTCTCCCATTTGAGGATCTCGTATCCCAGCACGAGGTGGTCCCGGAACACGGTGGGCACGAGTTCGGCCAGTAGCCGGTGATCCTGGTGGGCGTCTGCGCGGTGAGGAGCGAACACGATGTCGGGCTCACATCGCCGCCGGAATCCCTCGAGTGCAGTCTTGATCGGTTCCCAGTACGCGGGCGCATGCCCGTCCGGGACGTCGAGGACGTCGAGTTCGATGTCGGCACCGGGGCACAGTGCGGCGAGCGCGTGCCGTTCCTCGATCTCTCGTCGGGAGTCGTTGCCCGACAGCACGAGTGCGCGCACCCGGAGGCCGGGAGACGTGGACGACAGAGTCAGCAGCGTCCCCCCGATGCCGATCGCGATGTCGTCGCAGTGTGCGCCGAGAACAGCGATCTCGGCGACGTGCTGGGCGTGGAGGTCGAGCATGAGCTATGACACCGCCTCCGACTGCTCCCACACCATCCACGGATGGATGCCCTTCGAATAGTTGGCATCGAGTTCGGCACGCTCCTTGAAGGTGTCCGCCGGCTTCCAGAAGCCCATGTGCCGATATCCGAACAGACGCCCCTCGCCCGCCAGGGTCTCGCACACGTCCGCCACCAGATCGCCGCCCGGCGGGAGCAGTTCGAAGATCTCGTCGCTGAGGACGAAGTAGCCACCGTTCTCCCAGATCGGCAGGCGACCGACTGGAATGATCTCCTTGACCTCCCCGTTTTCGGCCACGTTCACGCAGTGGAACGAGGACTGCGGCGGAACGACGAGCATCGAGGCCGCGGCCCCGGATTCGTGGAACTTCGCGACGACGTCGTCGAGGGGAGCGTCGGTCAGGACGTCGGCGTAGTTCGCGAGAAAGTACTCGTCGCCGTCGAGATGCCGTCGTACGCGGCGCAGTCGTTCACCGATTGCCGATTCCAGACCCGTGTCGACGAACGTGATCGACCAATCGCTGATGTCGGAATTCAGAAGCTCGATCTTGTTGGCGTGGAGCACGAAGTCGTTGGATTCCGCTTCGCGGTAGTCGAGAAAATATTCTTTGATGGCCTCGGCGCCGTACCCGAGGCAGAGGATGAACTCCTTGTGCCCGAAGTGGGCGTAGTAGTGCATCACGTGCCACAGGAGGGGGCGAGGGCCGACCATCTGCATCGGCTTGGGGATGGCGTCGTTGCGGTCGTTCCGCATGCGCATGCCGTAACCGCCACAGAAGAGGACAACTTTCATGTCGTAAGACTCCTTGCCACTCGGTCCTGCTGGAAACCGGCGCTGTGCAGGGAGGGGAGTGGGAAGACCAGCTCACCACCCCACTCGGCGATGTAACGCAGCTGTTCGGTCAGTTCTGCCTCGAGATTCCAGGGCAGCGCGAGAACGACGTCGGGGCGATCCTTCTCGATCTGCTGCGGGTCGAGGATCGGGATCCGGGTGCCCGGCGTGAATCGGCCGTGCTTGTACGGATTCCGGTCGACCGTGTATTCGAGTAGGTCGGGACGAATTCCGCAGTAGTTCAGCAAGGTGTTTCCCTTGCCGGGAGCCCCGTAGCCGACGACGGTTCTGTTCTGGGCCCGGCAGTCCAGGAGAAACCTGAGCAACTGCTGACGCACGGCCCGCGCCCGCGGTTCGAGTCCGAGGTACCCGCCGACGTCGTGGAGCCCGGCTACTTCCTCTCGGTGCAACACCTCGGCGACGCGGTGAGCCGGCCCGCGGCCGGGGGCGTCGGGACGCGCCCAGATCCGTATCGATCCGCCGTGGGTGTCGAGCAGTTCCACGTCCACGACGGTCAGGCCTGCGGTCGCCAGCACGCGGGTCGCGGACAGCACCGTGTAGTACTGGAAGTGCTCGTGATAGATCGTGTCGAACTGCGCGAGGCCGACGAGATTGAGCGCGTGGTGAACCTCGATGCTCAGCCATCCGTCGTCGGCGACGAGCGCGCGAAGGGCTCGAGTGAATCCGAGAAGGTCGGGAACATGGGCGAAGACGTTGTTCGCGACCACGAGGTCCGCAGGCCCGTGTTCCGTCCGGACCTGCGCGGCGAGGTCCTCGTCGAGAAATGCCGTGAGGGTGGGGACTCCACGTTCACGGGCCGCCGCGCCGACGTTGTGCGACGGTTCGATTCCGAGGCACCGAATCCCGGCGGCGACACAATGTTGCAGAAGATAGCCGTCGTTGCTCGCCACCTCCACGACCGACGACGAGTCGTCGAGTCCGAGCCTGTCCACTGCCGAGTCCACGAACAGCCGCGCGTGCTCGACCCAGGAGTCCGAGAACGACGAGTAGTAGGCATAGTCGGTGAAGGTGTCCTCCGGAGTGATCAGCGCGGGGATCTGCAGGAGCAGGCAGTCTTCGCACAGCCGCAGGTGCAGCGGGTAGGTGACCTCGGGAACGTCCAGGGCGGGTTCGGTCAGAAAGAGTTCGCACGGCGGGGTCGCGCCCAGGTCGAGGATGCTGCGCATCCTGTCGGAGTTGCACAGTCGGCAGAGCATGGGCAGCCTCCCTTCGCCCCGATCCCCCGGTCGCGACGCCGACTGTCGGATGCGTCACACCAGTGGTACTCGATTCATCCAACTAACCACATCGAGGACAGGTAAACAAGACCAAAACCAACTTTTGGTATGTTAACTGCCTTTAAAGCTGTTTCTGATCCTTTATTTATCTCCTCGAGATGGGTGCATAAAAGGGTTCGGCGACGGCAGTTTCCGACGCTTTCCGGGGTGAATGCTCAGGACGGTGGATTCGTAACGGGGTATGGTTAAACCTGATCGCCGAATTGCTGGTGGGCGAACGATATTGCAGTTGCAGGCCTAACGTGACGATGACGTCGGAGGGGGTGCCCGATGCCGTTCGTCATAGTCGAACGCAAAGAGACGTTGGTGGCCGGACTGGCCGTCCGCAGCCCCAAGAGGGCGCTCGGGAAGGCGCGCGACAGAGCCCTCGAGAAGACGTGGTCCACCCTTCTCGCGCAGAATGTGGACAGGCCGCTGGCCTCTGCCTATGTCGACCATGCCCCCGAGATCAATTCGTACTACACGCAAATCGTGGGTTATGAGTGCTCCTCGCTCGACCAGGTCGGACGGGGGCACCTCGTATCGCGGATCCCCGCGGGAACCTATGCGAAGTTTTCCTCGGTCGGAACGTTTCCCGACCTTTTCGACGCGCTCTGGGGGCAGATTCGCAATGCGGAGGAATCGCGGCAGATCGAGAGATCCTTCACCGGCGACTTCGAGTTCTACCCGCACGCCTTCGGGATCGATTTGTACGTGGCGGTAGTGCCACCCGCCACGAGGCAGGGGCCGCAATGAGTTTCGAGATCGTCAAGCGTGAGGCCACCGACTTCGGCGGTCTCATCCTGCCGCGCATAGAACTGGGACCCACGGCGCACGCCACCGACCTGATGAAGTTCACGCGCGAGCGGATCCAGCAACGTGGCGTCGGCGAACTGGCCACCGTCTACGTCGCGGTCCCGGATCTGGGGTGGACCGCGGTGATCGGGTACCGCTGTATCGACCTCGATCACCTCGAGATCGGCGACGTGCTGGTGCGGGTCCCGTCGGGCTATTTCGCCAGGTTCACACCCGACGGGCGGTCGTCCGACCCGATCGAGGACGTGTGGATCCAGGCCGAGCTGGCGGAGAAGGAAGGGCGCATCGAGCGCGCCTACGCGGAGGAGATCGAGGTCTTCCGCGCTCCGAGCAACGTCGAACTGTTCATTTCCCTCACCTAATTCCCAGTCGATAATTACCGACCAGAAGTTTGTTTTCGTGCCCATTTGAGGCACCGCAGGTGACAAATCGGGACTAAACGCGGAAAATGAGTAGCCGCGGGGCTGTGGCCGGGTGTTCGTGTGTCCAGTTCTTGGGGTCTTTACGTAACCCGTGAGTCCCCGGAATTACCGCACCGACTCCGATGGGAAAGCCAATGCCAGTTGAACAGCTGACGCGTCTGCAGATCGACGAACGGTCGACCGACACCATACTCGACCGAACCCTGAGTGTGTGGGATCCCAGATCGGAGTGTCGCTTCGTCGTCGCCCGGCCGTCGGACGAACCCGCGCTGTGGGAAGAATATCTCGAGGGCGCCGTCACCGGCTACCGCAAGTACGGCGCCGAGAAGGCCCTCGAATACCGGCGGATACAGGACGGTGACACCACTGCGGCGTTCTTCGTCGCGATCGAACCGAACGGCTCCGTCGCGGCAGGCGTCCGAATCCAGGGACCCTACCTTTCCGCAGATCAGGCGCACGCGATCACAGAATGGGGCACCCACCCCGGCGCTCCCGCCGTGCGCCGGATGATCGAGGACCGGTTGCCGTTCGGCGTCGTGGAAGCGAAGGGTGCCTGGGTGTCGGACAGCGCGAGCCGCCGGGGTGAACTCGTCAGCGCACTGGGCCGATTCGCCACCTATTCGATGGATCTGCTGGACGTCCAGTTCATGCTCGCGACCGCGGCAGCCCATGTCCTGGACACGTGGAGGTCCTCCGGCGGGGTGGTAGCCGACCACATTGCGCCCGTGCCGTACCCGGATGACCGCTACGAGACACGGCTGATGTGGTGGGATCGGAGTAGGCGTCGGGGCCGCGCCGAATCCCTGCAATTGGCCCAACTGTTACTCACGACGTCCCGACCGACGCCGTCGGCGGACACCGCGACGGTGATGGGAGGAAACGTCGTCCGGCCGATGCGGAGCGTCTCGTGAACGAATCCCGCGGTGACTACACCGCACTGCTGCTCGACGAGGACCACTCCGGGGACGCGGCGGTACTGGACCGTCTCCGCCGCGACCCCGCGGTGGTCTTCGTCGATCGACTCGAACACCAGCGGGACTCGCTTCGCACCCTCGTTCCCACGCCCGCTCCCGGCGTGCTGGACGAGCCGCCCGTGTGGGCCTACTACTCGTGGCGGCGCACCGCGGTGCGTCTGCTCGGCCCCGCAGCGTTCCGGCTGCTCCGGCTCGACCGCAATCGCAACAAAGTCACCGCACACGAGCAGGAGCGACTCCGCGACGTCACGGTCGGGATCGTCGGTCTGAGCGTCGGGCACGCGGTCGCGCTGGCCCTCACCCTGGAGGGGGCGTGCGGTGGTCTGCGGCTCGCGGACTTCGACACCCTCGAACTGTCCAACCTGAACCGGGTTCCCGGAACCGTTCTGGACCTCGGCGTGAACAAGGCGGTGGTGGCGGCCCGCCGCATCGCGGAGATCGACCCCTACGTCACCGTGACGTTGTGGGAGGACGGGCTGAACGTCGAGTCGGTCGCGGACTTTCTGGACGGCACGGACGTCGTGGTCGACGAGTGTGACTCGCTGGACGTGAAGGTGTCCCTGCGGAGGGAGGCCCGCCGACGGGGTCTGCCGGTGCTGATGGCCACCAGCGACAGGGGCCTGCTGGACGTCGAGCGGTTCGACCTCGAACCGGATCGTCCGATCTTCCACGGGGTGATCGGTGACGTCGACGTGGAGTCACTCGCAGGCCTGGGTTCGCGGGACAAGATTCCCCTGGTCCTGCAGATTCTCGATGCCGCGCAGTTGTCGGCGACGATGGCCGCGTCATTGGTCGAGGTGGACGAAACCATCTCCACCTGGCCGCAGCTCGGAGGCGAGGTGCTGCTCGGCGGGGCGGAGGTGGCGGCGGCGGTGCGGCGCATCGCGCTCGGACAGCCGCTCGCGTCGGGCCGGTGCCGCATGGACGTAGACGGACACCTCGATGCGCTCACCGATCCACCGATACCGCTCGATCTGGCGGAGCCGCCGGCGACACCCAGCGCGGACAACGCCGTGTCGAACGACGCCGACGCCGTCGTGAACGCCGCGACGCGTGCGCCTTCCGGTGGAAACGTCCAGCCCTGGACGATCACCGCGGACGACGAGGGGGTGACCATCTCACTGGCGCCGGAGCACACGACGGCGATGGACGTCGAATATCGGGGTAGCTACGTCGCGCTCGGTGCGGCGCTGCACAACGTCCGGATCGCCGCGTCGGCGGCCGGCCTTCTCGGCGCCGTCACCGTTCAGGACACCGAACCGGGGCTGGCCGCGACGATGACGTTCGGCAGTGGGAGCGAGCAGGATCTCACGAGCCGCTACGAGGCCATGCTCGACCGGACCACCAACCGCAGGCCGGGTGTGTCCCGGCCGCTGGACGACGCGCAAGCGGGACGTCTCGCGGAGGCGGCGTCGCGCGAGGGCGCACGCCTCTGCCTGGTGACGGACCGGAACGACATCGCGGCGATCGGCGCCATTCTGGCGGAGTCGGACCGCATCCGATTCCTCACGCCGACCCTGCATCGCGAAATGATCGGGGAGTTGCGGTGGCCACCGGGCGATTCGGTCGAGACCGGCATCGACGTCCGTGCATTGGAACTCGATTCCGCCGAATTGTCGACCCTCGCGCTGCTGCGCCGGCCCGAGGTCATGGAACATCTCGGGGCGCAGGACGGCGGGCGGGCGCTGGGTAAGTCCACCGCGGACCGGGTCGCGTCGAGTTCGGCGATCGCCGTCGTCGCGATCCCGGGTAACACCCCTCGGGACTACGTGCGGGGCGGGGAGGCCACCGAAAGTGTGTGGATCGAGGCCCAGGCGCTCGGGCTCGCCGTCCAGCCGATTTCCCCGGTGTTTCTCTACGGTGTGGAACGGGCGGAACTCGAACAACTCTCACCACGGTATGCGGCACCATTGGAGAGGCTACGGCAGGAACTGTTCGACGTCGTCGGTGCGAAGGCGGGGGAGGCCCTCGCCCTGGTGCTGCGGCTCAGTCATGCCCCCGGTCCGTCGGTCCGCAGCGAGCGTCGCGCGGACAGAGTCCAAGGGCGGATATCGTAAGGACAGGAGGGCCAGTGGATACCGAGAAGCAAGTCGAGAAGCAGTCAGAGAAGCTCGAGACTTTGGTGACGACCGTGGCGTCCCGGCTCACCCCTGTCGATGCCGTCTCGTTCAAGTCGGTGGCCACCCGTGTGCTGCAGGATCTCGTGGAGCATTTCGAGGTCGACACCAGTTTTCTCCGGTTCACCGATCACGAGATCGGGGCGACGGTGCTCATCGCGGAATACCCGTTGCGGCCGTTCATCCCCGACCCCGACCCGATCGGCGTCGTCTACTTCAAGGGCGCCGATTCGACCTTCGCCCGGATCGAGCACCAGAAGGAAGTGGCCATCATCCGGCCGGAGGTGTCCGGTCCGGACTACAACGAGCGGGTCCGCGAGGCCTCCGGAGTTCCCCAGGTGTCACTCGCGGCCGTTCCGTTGCTGTCCGGTGAGACGACGACCGGGACGCTCGGCTTCATCAAGTTCGGCGACCGTGACTGGACGCCGCCCGAGGTCGACGTCCTCAAGGCGATCGCCGCCCTCCTCGCCCAGGTTCAGGCGCGGATCGTCGTCGAGGAGCAGTTGCGGTACTCGGCCGACCACGACTCGCTCACAGGGCTCAGCAACCGGCGCGCGTTGTACCACCACCTGGACACCCGGCTGGGGTCGTCCGAACCCGGGCCGGTGGCCATACTCTTCCTCGACCTGGACCGGCTGAAGCCGCTCAACGACTTCTTCGGGCACGGCGCCGGTGACGGGTTCATCTCGACGATCGCGGAGAGGCTTCGCGCGAGCAGCGGCCCTTCCGACCTCGTGGCGCGGCTGGGCGGCGACGAATTCGTCCTCGTGCTCGGTGGGTCCGTCGGCCTCGCGGAGGCGGAGGTCCGCGCGCAGCACATCCGCGACGTCGTCACCGAGCGGGTACGGCTCGGCCGCGAGGTCGTGAGCCGCAGCGTCAGTATCGGCGTCGCGGTGGGACATCCGGGCAAGGCCACCACGAGTTCACTCCTCAGTCAGGCCGACCAGGCCGTCATGGTCGCGAAGACCAAGGGCGGGAATGCGATCAGCGTCTTCACGGACGAGATGCAGGAGGAGAGCGAGAAACGCAACATGATCGAGCTCAGTCTGCGGGCGGCCATCGCGGACGAGTCGCTGTTCCTCGAATACCAGCCAGAGGTCGACCTGCGGACCGGCCGGATCATCGGGGTGGAGGCCCTGGTGCGCTGGAATCATCCGCTGCTCGGGCTGCTGCAACCGGCATCGTTCATCGACGTCGCCGAGGCCACCAACGTGGCTGGGGAACTCGGACGCTGGGTGATCCGGAAGGCCTGCCGGCAGTGGGCCGACTGGCGCTCGCAGGTGCCCGCACTCGATTTGGATCTCCGTGTCAACGTGTCGCCGGGGCAGTTGGCAGGTCTGGACTTTCTGGATGTCGTCGCGAATGCGTTGGCGGAATTCGACGTTCGGAAGGGTGCCCTGTGCCTGGAGATCACCGAGAACGCGGTGCTCAGCGACCTGACCTGGACGCGTGAGGCGCTCGAAGGGCTGCATGCGATGGACGTGGAGGTCGCGATCGACGATTTCGGCACCGGGTTCAGCTCGCTCAGTCACCTCAAGGCGCTGCCGGTGGGGACGCTGAAAATCGACAAGGGTTTCGTGATGAACCTGGATACCAACCCGGAGGATCGGGCAATCGTGAAATCCATCATCGGTCTCGCCGAATCGTTCGGCCTGGAATTGGTGGCGGAGGGCGTGGAGAACGTCGAGTCGGCACGACAGCTGATCGACATGGGATGCCATCGGGCTCAAGGATTTCTGTTCAGCCGGCCCGTCTCGGCGGAGAAGATCGGCGCCCTGCTGGTGGCCGGCACCATCGAGGTCGGTTTGTAGGCGGCCGTGAGGCTGTAAATGTACCGAAAGTTTGGTTTCTAACGCAAATAATAATTGGAGACCATTTGATTGCGGCAATAACAGGCGCGGAGTATGTTTTTAGTAATCAACTCCGCGGCGCGACCAAATCGACGCGGCGGCGGGCGGGCTCCGAGCATGGGTTTGATCAATGTGCGAATGTGGAAGCGAATTCGAGGCACTGAGCGTGTCCGAGCGAACCCAACTGCTCATCGGATCCGAATGTGCACACGGCCGTAGAGGTGCGGGGCTACCCACTGTCCCCGGCGGTGCCGTGCCCGAGAGTCCGTCTCCACGACCCCCCTGGGAGCGTTCGTATTCTCATGCAGCGGTGTGCAGTGATCTCCTCTGTGTTGTCGCCGCCGACCTTTTCGTCACCGTCGTCTATCGTCAACTCTCTCTCTGGACGTGGGCCGGGAGCCTTGCGGTCGCTTTTGCGGTTCCCGTGCTGGTGATGCTGTCCCTGGCGCTGGCGCACGCGTGGGATCCGCGCATTCTCGGCAGCGGTTCCGAGGAGCTGCGCAGAGTGGGGCGCGCGTACGTGTGGGTCATCGCGGGGATGGCTCTCGCCGGGTACGCCCTGGGGACCGCCAACGGGCATTCGTGGGTGTTCGGCGCTCTTCCGCTCGCAGCAGCGCTGACTCTGCTCGGGCGGTACGTGCTGAGGCGGGAACTGCGCAGGCGCCGGAGATCGGGAGAAAGTCTGCGCTCCGTCCTCGTCGCCGGTGAGATCGACGAAGTGCTCGAGCTGATCAAACGCACGCCGGACATCTCGCAAGCCGGGTGGCGTGTCGACGCGGTGTGCCTGGCCGACGTGCGGCCGGGTGAACAGCTTCCGCTCGCCGTCGACGACACTCCGGTGATCGGCACGGAGAAGGACATTGTCGGGATCACCAGGCTGCATTCCTTCCAGGCGATTGCCGTTCTCCCGTCCAGCGGCTGGACCCCCGCTCGCACCGAGCGGTTGAGCTGGGAGCTGGAGGGCACTGGAACGGACCTGTTGATCGCGCCCGTGCTCATGGATGTCGTCGGTCCGCGCCTGCACATCGCCCCCGTCGCGGGGGTCCCCTTGATGCAGTTGAGTGCGCCGACGTATTCGGGCCCCGCTTGGGTGATCAAGAATGTCCTCGATCGGATCTTCGCTCTCGTTCTCGTCGTCGCCATCGCGCCGGTCCTGCTCGTGATCGCCGGTGCAATCTGCGCGAGCAGTCGTGGTCCCGCGCTGTTCACCCAGACCCGCGTCGGCCGCGACGGCCAGCTGTTCACGATGTACAAGTTCCGCAGCATGGTGGTGGGTGCGGAGGGGCGTGCTCGCGAACTCGCCGCGCTCGACCAGGGAGCCGGCGTCCTGTTCAAGATCCGCGACGATCCGCGAGTCACCCGGGTGGGGAAGTTCATTCGCCGCTACTCGCTCGACGAGCTGCCGCAGTTGTTCAACGTCGTCACGGGAAGTATGTCCCTCGTCGGTCCACGTCCGCCGTTGGAATGTGAGGTGGCGCAGTACGGCGACGACGGCGCGCGGCGGCGGCTGTTCGTCAAGCCGGGTCTGACGGGGCTGTGGCAGGTGAGTGGCCGGAGCAACCTCAGCTGGGAGGAGTCGGTTCGCGCAGACCTGCACTACGTCGAGAACTGGACGTTCGCGCTGGATGTGCTCATCTTGTGGAAGACGATTCGGGCCGTGCTGAGGCCCGACGGCGCATACTGAGGCGGCATCCCGGCTCGTGCCGATGCGCAGGCTCGATGCCGCGGCCGTGATGACGGGGTACGTGCGGTCGGTGACCTCGGTCGCCGTCGCACGGGTGACGCCCGCGGCCGGCTGATCCGGACCCCGGTCCGTCCGTGTGCGATATCGACTAGGCTGGCTCAGTCCGCAACTGGCCGCCCGCCCCGGCCCGAGCTGTTCGCCGGCAGTTCGTCACCACTGCTCAGGAGTGCGTCGTTGTCTTCCCCGCTCATCGCTGCCGAGCCCTCGTCCGCCGACACCCCGCTCGCCGGTCTGGCGAAGATCGCACTGGGCGACGGCGTCGTCGCGCAGGTGACCGAGGCGCTCGGGCGCCGTCATCTCGATGTCGTCGCTCCTGGACCGGCCCGGCCGTTCGTCGCCGCGGCCCTCGCCGAACGCACCCACCTGCTGCTGGTCACCGCCACCGGTCGTGAGGCCGACGACCTCACCGCCGAACTCCAGGAGATGATCGGCGACGCCGTGGCGCAGTTCCCGTCGTGGGAGACGCTGCCGCACGAGCGGCTGTCGCCGAGCGCCGACACGGTCGGTCGCCGGGTGGAGGTGCTCCGCCGACTCGCGCGGCCGGACGACCGCTCCTACGGCGCCCCGCTCCAGGTCATCGTCACCACCGTCCGTTCCCTGGTGCAGCCCATGGCCCCGGGCCTCGGGGAGATCGAGCCCGTCACGCTGCACGTGGGTGTGGAGCACGACTTCGACGGGCTGATCCAGCGGCTCGTCGAGATGGCGTACACCCGCGTCGACATGGTGGGCAAGCGCGGCGAGTTCGCCGTCCGCGGCGGCATTCTGGACCTGTTCTCGCCCACCGCGGATCATCCGGTGCGCGTCGAATTCTGGGGCGACGAGGTCACCGAATTGCGGGCCTTCTCCGTGGCGGACCAGCGGTCGCTGTCCGAACTCGCGATCGACGCCGTGATCGCCCCGCCCTGCCGGGAACTGCTCCTCACCGAGGACGTCCGGAACCGGGCCGCGCAGCTCGCGGTCGACAACCAGGCCGACGCCGCGCTCGTCGAAATGCTCGACAAGATGTCGGCCGGCATTCCGGTCGAGGGCATGGAGGCACTGCTGCCCGTGCTGCGGCCGGGGCAGCTTCAACTGCTCACCGACGTGCTGCCCGACGGCGCACACGTGCTCCTGTGCGATCCGGAGAAGATCAGGACGCGCGCCACCGACCTGGTGCGCACCGGTCAGGAATTCCTCGAGGCGTCGTGGACGGCGGCGTCGATCGGCGGCGCGGCCCCGCTCGACACGTCGGTCCTGAAGGGCGACGGCATCGACCTCGGCGCGTCCGCCTACCGCTCGCTCAGCCAGGTCCGGGAGTCCGCGGAGACGGCGGGACTGCCGTGGTGGACGCTGAGCCCGCTCGCGTCCGGGAGCGGTGAGGAACTCGAGTTGGCGATCACGCCGGCGCCGCAGGTGCGCGGTTCCGACGACCTGTTGTCGGAACTGTTCGTGAGCCTGCGGGCGCACGTGACGACCGGCGGCCGGGCGGTTGTCGTGGTCGCGGGCGCCGGCACCGCGCTCCGAGTGCTGGAACGCCTGCGCGAGGCGGAAGTGCCTGCCGCCGAACTCGCCCCCGGTTCCGAGCCGGCGCGCGGTCAGGTGGGAGTGCTGCGCGGTTCGCTCCACGACGGCCTGGTGTTCCCCGGCGACGACTCCACGCCCGGACTCGTCGTCGTCACCGAGGCCGACCTCACCGGCAACCGGGTGGCCGCCGTCGGCGACGGCAAGCGGTTGCCGGCGAAGCGCCGCAACCAGGTGGACCCGCTGGCCCTCACGGCCGGCGACATGGTCGTGCACGACCAGCACGGCATCGGACGATTCGTCGAGATGGTCGAACGGACCATCGGTGGCGCACGGCGCGAGTACCTCGTGATCGAGTACGCCGCCAGCAAGCGCGGCCATCCCGGCGACAGGTTGTTCGTCCCGATGGAGTCGCTGGACCAGCTGTCGCGGTACGTCGGCGGCGAACTGCCCGCGCTCAGCAAACTCGGCGGTTCCGACTGGGCAAACACGAAACGCAAGGCGCGCAAGGCGGTTCGTGAGATCGCCGGGGAGCTCGTCCAGTTGTACGCCGCCCGGCAGGCGGCGCCCGGTCACGCGTTCGGCCCGGACACCCCGTGGCAGAAGGAGATGGAGGACGCGTTCGCGTTCACCGAGACCCACGACCAGCTGACGGTCATCAGCGAGGTCAAAGCGGACATGGAGAAGGCGGTCCCGATGGACCGCGTCGTCATCGGCGACGTCGGTTACGGCAAGACGGAGATCGCGGTGCGGGCGGCGTTCAAGGCCGTGCAGGACGGCAAACAGGTGGCGGTCCTGGTGCCGACGACGCTTCTCGCCCAGCAGCACCTGCAGACGTTCACCGAGCGCATGGCGGCGTTCCCGGTGAAGGTGCGCGGACTCTCCCGCTTCACAGATGCGGGCGAATCCAAGGAGATCATCGCGGGCATGGCCGACGGTGAGATCGATGTGGTGGTCGGCACGCACCGGCTGCTGCAGACCGCGGTCCGGTGGAAGGATCTCGGTCTCGTGATCGTCGACGAGGAGCAGCGTTTCGGTGTGGAGCACAAGGAGCACATCAAGGCGCTGCGCACCCACGTGGACGTGCTCACCATGTCGGCGACGCCGATCCCGCGAACGCTCGAGATGAGCATGGCGGGGATCCGGGAGATGTCCACGATCCTCACGCCGCCGGAGGAGCGGCACCCCATCCTCACCTACGTCGGTGCGTACGCCGACAAGCAGGTGGCCGCGGCCATCCGACGGGAACTGCTCCGCGACGGGCAGGTGTTCTACGTCCACAACCGGGTCAGCTCCATCGACAAGGCGGCCCAGCGGATCCGCGAACTCGTGCCCGAGGCACGCGTGGTGGTGGCGCACGGGCAGATGAACGAGGACACCCTCGAACGGACCGTGCAGGGTTTCTGGGAACGCGACTTCGACGTCCTGGTGTGTACCACCATCATCGAGACCGGCCTCGACATCTCCAACGCCAACACACTGATCGTCGAGCGCGCCGACTCTCTCGGTCTGTCGCAGCTGCATCAGCTGCGCGGCCGCGTCGGGCGTAGCCGCGAACGCGGGTATGCCTACTTTCTGTACCCGCCCGAGAAGCCGCTCACCGAGACGGCGTACGACCGTCTCGCCACCATTTCGCAGAACTCCGACCTCGGCGCCGGTATGGCGGTCGCGATGAAGGACCTCGAGATCCGTGGCGCTGGAAACGTGCTGGGAGCCGAGCAATCCGGTCACGTGGCAGGCGTCGGGTTCGACCTGTACGTGCGGCTGGTGGGGGAGGCCGTCGAGGCGTTCCGTGCGGCCGCGGACGGCAAGCCGATCACGACGGACGACGCCCCGAAGGAAGTGCGCATCGACCTTCCCGTCGACGCGCACATCCCGCCCGACTACGTCACCAGCGACCGGCTCCGTCTCGAGGGATACCGCAAACTCGCGGCCGCGACGGAACTCGACGGCATCACCGCCGTGGTGGACGAACTCGTCGACCGGTACGGTCCGCTCCCCGAGGAGGTCCGGCGACTGGTCTCGGTGGCCAAGCTGCGGCTGCTGGCCCGCGAGTACGCGCTCGAGGAGATCGCAGTCGTCGGGACGCAGCTGAAGATCTCGCCGATGGCGCTGCCGGACTCGAGGCAGCTGCGTCTGAAGCGCATCTACCCGAGCGCCCAGTACCGTGCCACGACCGGAATGGTGCAGTTGCCGCTGCCCCGTTCGGGTTCCGGCGGAATCGGTGCGGAGCGGGTGCGCGACGTGGAGCTGTTGCAGTACATCGCTGATTTCGTGCTCGCGCTGGACGGCAAGGCGGCCGGGTCCGTGGTGATGGAGGCCTGACCGGATGACGGTGGTTCTGCTCGACCCGTTGCGGCCCACGACGTTGCCGATGGAGGCCGTCGGGTTGGTCGGTGACGGTGTGGAATTCACCGACGACGTCCCCGAGGTCGTGCGGACGCTGCTGCGTGCCGCACCGGGTGCCGCCGTCCTGGTCGGCACCGATCCCGACCACCCGACCGTGCGCGAATGGGTCGCGGCAGGCTCCCGCGTCGTCGCGGCACCGAAAGTGCTGGGCGACAATCTCGTCGAGGCCGCCGAGGTGATGGACCGGTTGTGGAGCTACGGCGGCTGGGAAGTGACCCAGACGCACCGAAGCCTGTCGCACTACCTCGTCGAGGAGACGTACGAGGTGCTCGACGCGATCCAGTCCGCCGATCCCGGTGATCTGCGAGAGGAGCTCGGCGACCTGCTGCTGCAGGTGCTGTTCCACTCGCGCATCGCATCGGCCGCGGGCAATTTCGACGTCGACGAGGTGGCCGCCACCCTGGTCGCGAAACTCGTGCACCGCAGCCCTCACCTCGGGGAGGATGTCGTGGGACCGATCGACATCGCCGAGCAGGAACGGGCGTGGGAGATCCGGAAGGCCGCGGAGAAGGCCCGGAACTCCTGCCTCGACGGCATCGCGATGAGTCAGCCGGCGGCGTCGTTGGCGGCGAAGGTGATCGCCCGCGCCGGTAAGGCGGGTCTGCCGCCAGAGCTGGTGCCGGCGGAGATCATTGCAGACAGCTCAGCGGTGGTTGCCGCCGAGTCGCGGCTGCAGGCGGCGACGCACGACCTGATCGCCCGGATTCGCGCTGCCGAGAACGCTGCGCGCGCGGCGGGGAGGTCCTCACTCGGCCGGGATGAGTGGCTCGGCTACTTCGGGGCACGATAGAGACATCGTCAGCTGCTCCGCCGACGAGCGCTGTGACACGGGGGCCGTAACCGGGCGAATCGGACGGTCAGAGCATGTGCGGTTGCGGAGTGGTTGCCAACAGTACGCGCACACTATGCAGACGTCGCGAGATGATTGAAAGAAAAACAAACCTGAGAACGGTTTATGGTGCATAATACGAACGGCAAGTTGCTGTAGTGCCGTGTTGGGCTGACAAGTATCCGCAATACAGGGCCGTGGAAGGCTGATGGTTAGCATATGGGGGTCACATGCCGTCGATGAACAACGTGTCGAGCAACAGCGTGGTAACTGAGACTGTGCACCCCGGCGAATTGCGGGCGTACCCCGTGCGCGCCGACACCGTCCGCCACGCGGTCGGTGTCGTCGGCTTGGGCTATGTCGGGCTTCCGACCGCTCTTGCCCTCGCCGATGTGGACGTCGACGTGGTGGGTTACGACATCAGCGAGGCACGACTTGCCTCGATCAAAGCGCAGACTGTCGACCTTCTCCCGGCGGACGAGGAGCGGCTTTCTCGGCTACTCGGCTCGGAGCTGCTCAGCCTCACAACGGAACACGCAGCGCTGAGTGCGGTGGACACGGTGATCATCTGCGTGCCGACGCCGGTCGACAGTCATCTCGTGCCCGATCTGACCATGCTGTCCGAATGCTGCGAAGCCGTGGTGAACTCGACGCGCGTCGGCCAGACAATCGTCTTGACCTCGACGACGTATGTGGGCTGCACTCGCGAGTTCCTGATCGAACCTCTGCGGCGTCGAGGGCTGATCGTCGGGCAGGACGTCTTCGTCGCCTTCAGTCCGGAGCGAATCGACCCGGGCGTTGCAGACCACACTCAGGAGAGCACGCCCCGCGTGGTCGGTGGCGCTTCCGCGGCGTGTGCCGATCGGGCCATACGGACGCTGGCCAGGGTGGCTGCCGTCACCCACCGGGTTTCCACGCCGGAAGCCGCCGAACTCACCAAGCTGCTGGAGAATACGTTTCGAGCGGTCAACATTGCGTTGGCCAACGAGTTCTCCGGCATCGCGTTGCAGCTCGGTGTCGATGTCATCGAGGTCATCGGTGCTGCCGCAACCAAGCCGTACGGCTTCATGCCCTTCTATCCGGGGCCGGGTGTGGGCGGCCACTGCATCCCGTGCGATCCGCACTACCTGCTGTGGCAGCTCAAGGCCAACCGCAAGCAGTCTCCCGTCACCGAGGCTGCGATGGCGTCGATCGCGGCCCGTCCGCGATCGGTCGTGACCCGAGCCCAGGAAATTCTCGCCGAGGCGGGTCGCCCACTCTCCGGCACTCGTGTCCTGCTCGTCGGCGTGGCCTACAAGCCCGGTGTTGCCGACGTGCGGGAGTCGCCGGCTCTGGAGATAGTCGACGAGCTCGTCCGCCGCGGTGCCGAAGTTTCCTACACCGACGCTCTGGTCGAGAGTGTGACGACCAGAACGGGAGTACTCACCGCCGAAGTCGAACCCGCAAAGGGCGACTGGGATCTCGTGATCGCCCACACCCTGCATCCTGCCGTGGACCATTCCTGGATTGCAGATGCGCCTTTGGTGCTCGACGCGACGTACAAACTCGACCGGGTCATCCACCCGCATGTTCTCTGATCTACACACTGCCGCCGCGGTCTGCCACAGGTTCCGCGGCCATCCAGCTCGAGGAGACTTTACTTGTCCGGAATCGTGGCCTATCACGGTCCTTCCCTGAATTCTTCGGCGTCGAGGTTCGGTCTCGCCGGGCAGGTCGATGATCGGTATTCGGTCGAACATTCTCCGGCCGCTGTGATCGAAGAGCGCTGGGGCGCACGCCGAACCGACACCCGGCTCGCGACATTGATCGACAGCAGGGCGGACGTGTTCGGCATCAGCTATCTCGGCGGCGTCCGACCGGGCGCACCGGAGGTGCTTCCGCGGGTGGACTGCACGGAGAGAGTCGCCGTGGTTCTCAGTGGGGGCGTCGAGAACGCCGAGCCCCTGCTTCAGGAACTGATCGCTAGGGGACATGCTGTTCACACCGAGGATGGCGCAAGCCTTGTCGCTCACCTGGTAGAGGAGGAACTCGCCGACGATCTCGACCGTAGTCTCTCTCGACTGGCTCTCGCGGTTTCCGCGGTGGTGCGTCGGTTGGCGGGCTCTTGGACCTTGGCGGTGACGGCTGAGGGGGTGTCCGGCGTCGTGCTGGCGTCTGATACCCAGCCACTATGGGTCTCCGAGACCGCCGATGATGTGTTGGCCTCGTCCGACGAGTCCGTGTTCGGCGCCGACAACCGCGTGGCGTGCAGAGTTCCGTCCGGTGTAGTAGTCGCCGTCGGCGAAGGGAGTGAGGTCCGCCGGTACGACGCCGACGGGACACCTATCCTCGACGTGACGTCGCGGTGGGAAGCGGAGGCAGGAGAGGCTGACGCGGCACCCCGGCGGGAGCATGTCCTCCGCGGAGTGTTCATTGCCGCGTTGTTGGTCGTGATCGTGGCGATCTGTCTGGTCAAAGTCATATCGCTCGACAATTTGCGCTCAGAACCGGTGTGGGCGGTGTACAGCCTCCTCGTGACCACCTTCATTCTCTCGCGCTTCGGACTGGCCTTCTTCTACCGCCCACGGCTCACCGCAGAGGCGGCTACCTATTGCCCGTCGGTAGCGATCATCGTCCCCGCGTTCAATGAACCGGCGATTGCAGAAACCCTGGAAGCGTGTCTTTCGGTGGAATACCCGACGGATCGACTCCGTGTCGTGGTCGTGGATGACAAGTCGACGGACGACACACTCGCACGCATCCGTGAGGTCGCCGCCGCCCATCCCGAACTGACGGTCGTTGCATCGGAGTCCAACGGCGGCAAGCGCCATGCAATGGCCACCGGAATTGCTGCAGACGGAGATTCGGAAGTGTTCGTCTTCATCGACTCGGACTCTCAGGTGCGGCCGGATGCTGTGCGCAAATTGATCGCGTACTTCGCGGACCCGTCGGTCGGGGCCGTGGCGGGCCACACCGATGTGTCGAATCAGGACACCAACCTGCTCACCCGGATGCAGGCCATGCAGTATTACATCGCGTTCCGAGTGTACAAGTCGGCAGAGGCGCTCTTCAGTTCGGTAACCTGTTGCTCCGGTTGCTTTTCCGGATACCGTCGGTCAGCGGTGGAGCCCGTTCTGCACAGCTGGGCCAACCAGAGGTTCTTCGGTCAGCCGAGTACCTTCGGAGATGATCGCAGCCTGACGAACTTTCTCCTGCCCGACTGGCGTGTGTTGTATGCGCCCGACGCCCAGGCCTATACGGCAGTTCCCGATCGCATGCAGCAATTTCTTCGTCAGCAGCTTCGGTGGAAGAAGAGCTGGCTGAGAGAGTCCGCGCGCGCTGCCAAGATAATGTGGCGCAAGCATCCGGTGATGGCCCTCATGTTCTATCTCGGGTTCCTTCTGCCCTTCATGGCGCCGCAAATCGTGCTCAGGGCCTTCGTCGTACAACCGCATTTTCTCGGCGAGTTGCCCTACTGGTATCTCGGTGGCGTCGCAGCGATGGCGATCATCTACGGCCTCTACTACCGCCTTCATCAACGTGAGAAGTACTGGTACAAGGGAATATTCTTCACGATGTTCTACACGCTCGTGCTGGTGTGGCAACTACCCTACGCACTGCTCACCATCCGGGATTCCAAGTGGGGCACCCGATGACCCACCGCGAAACCGAACACCATCCGCCGTCGTCGATCGGATTCACCGCTCGCCTGCGTTCCGGAATCGTTGTCATCGGATTGGCTGTTGTCGTCGCGGGTTACCTTTTGCTGCCGGCCGTCTGGCAATGGAGAAGCGCGGCAGAGAAAGCCGACAAATCGATCGTGCAGATCGAGACGTTCGCGTCCGGCCCGAGTGACCCCGCTCTCGTGTCCGAGCTTGCGGCGGCGGAGAGTAGTCCGCAGAGTCCGCCGTTGATTCTGACGTACCACGACATCGCCTACAATTCCAGCCGCTACACCGTGACGCCGGAGGCGTTCGCCGCCCAGATGCAACTTCTCCACGACGCGGGATGGAGCACGATCTCGGCAGACCAGCTTTCGGGCTGGCTGGAGGGACACGCCCTGCCGCCGCGGAGCGTGATGATCAGTTTCGATGACGGTGCCCGGGGGGTGTGGCAGTACGCCGATCCGATTCTGGCCCGTTACGGTCAGCGCGCGATTGCGTACATCATCACCGGCAATGTGGGCACGCACGCCCCGTATTACATGACTTGGCCCGAGGTGCAGCAGTTGCAGTCGAGTGGTCGCTGGGATCTCGGTTCGCACACGCATCTCGGTCACGATCAGATTCCCGTCGACGCGGCGGGGAACGAAGGCCCGTTCCTGTCGAGCCGTCTGTACCGCGTGGACCTGCAAAGGTACGAGACAGTCGACGAGTACCGCACCCGCGTCAGTAGCGACCTCTCGGCGTCGAAGGCCGAATTCGCGGCTCACGGGTTGCCTGAGCCCGCGTTCTTCGCCTATCCCTTCTCCTCACACGAGGAAACGCCTCCCGAGAAGGATTCGACCGGGAGCGGGCTTCTCAATGCTGCGGTCACCGCACAGTTTCAGGCGGCCATGCTCGACACGCCCGGTGGCGTCGCGACGACGACGAGTGCTGAGCTCGCTGTCCGGCATCTCGACCGGATGGACATCACGACCGATGTCACGCTCGACCAATGGGCGGCGAGGCTGCGTGATGCGAGTCCTCTCGACCCGTCCACGGCCCAGCCGTTCAGCCGGATCGGTGAATGGGCGAGCAGTACCGGAGAACCACTGACCGTCGTCGCCGACCGACAGGTTGCTCTGAATTCCGCCGAGGCCGGCTACGTCGTCAGCCGCTTCGCTCGTCACAGGACGACGATGTGGAACAACTACACGGTGAGCGCCGATCTCGGCGGATTCGGTCAACCCGGAGACGGAACATCGACTGGGTTGACGGCGCTGTCGGGTGACGACATCAATCAGGTCGAAGTGTCGGTCAGCAACGGTTCCTATCAAATCCGTCGCGGCGCCGCCGGGGCGGTCGTGGTCGCGACGGGCGCCCTGCCGAATGCGGGGTCGTACCGGGCCGAGATGGCGGTCCGTCCCGACCAGGTCAGTGTGCGGATCGACGGACTCGAGGTCGGTTCTCTTCCGGTACAAGGGCGCGGATCCATTCCTGCGGCCGGAGGGATCGCCATCTCCGGTGTGAGGCAACGGCCCACGAGTCCGGTGCCACTCGTCGGCGACCTGTCGGTTCACTGACAGTGCGTGCAATGAGAAGGTTGGTCGTGGCCGCACATCCTGGATACCCGGGTCCGCCGGTCAGGTCTCGTCGTCTCCGATCGATCGGCGTGGTCGGTCTGATCCTCGCGTGCGCGTCCTGTTCGGCGTCAGCTGACACGCGCACACCCATCGGGATCTGGGATTCATTCACCGGTCGGGACGAACTGATCGTCTCCGAGGGCAGTCCGGTCTCGGACAACTCGCCGTGGATGATGACCAGTGGATCTCTGTTCCGCCAGGACAACGAGGGGTGGACAGGGACGCCGGACGACGGGCGTGAAATCGATGCCACCGGTTCGGCGGTATTCCGGATGATCTCTCGTGATCGCGACTTTGCCGACGTCGACGTGACGATGCGGCTGAGGGTGGACGAGCTCGTCGAGACTGAACGGACACCGGCGCAGGACTTCGACGGGGCGCACCTCTGGGTGCGATACGAATCGGAGTGGCAGCTGTATGCGGTGAGTGTCGACCGTCGCGACGGAGAGATGATCATCAAGAAGAAATGTCCCGGCGGAGGTTCCAACGGTGGCACGTATTTCGATCTGGGTTCGGTCGCGACTGATGTGCCGATCCCGCTCGGACTCTGGCAGCACGTGGCAGCGTCGGTCCGCGACCTTCCCGACGGTTCGGTGGAGATCACCGCAGACCGCGACGGCACCCGGATAAGAGCCGTCGATCAGGGGGTGGGATGTGCACCGCTGCGGGGCGCCGGCGGGGTAGGCCTGCGCGGCGACAACGCTACGTTTCGCGTCGACGACATCGAAGTGGTGCCGGCGGATCCGGGGGCCTGAGCGTCGGACCTGGTGCCGCGCTCTCCACCTGATCGTTACGAGAACCTCAGCCGATCCCGGTGTGCCGGACCCAGTAAACATACTGAAAGTATCATTTTAGACTATATTTCAGTATCTATATCGTGCAAAGATGGATCTCTAGCAACTTCGAATCCAGATGGGTAACGACGGCAGTTCGGGTGGTGACGATGGGACATCGGACACCCGGCCGGATCGCGACGCCGTCGCGGGCAGAGGCCGTGGTGTCGAGCGGCGCCCTGTGGCTGATCTCCGTGATCTTCGCCGCGCCTGCGTTGTTGTTCGCACTGGCGGCGTGGCACGGGTGGGGTGGAGCGTCCGCGACGACGGTCGTCGTCGACGTGGGTTTGCTGGTGTTCGCTCTGGCCGCGACCGGATGCGCCGCGTGGGCTGCCTGGAAAGGGCGGGGCAGTCGGCGCCGAAGCTGGCTGGCCTTGGCTGGGGGACTGGCGGCTTGGTCGGTGGGCCAAGCCATTTGGTGCTACTACGTGGTGCGACAAGGAAGTGATCAGATCCCGTTCCCCGCCGTCGCGGCTGCGGCGTACCTGTTGTTTCCGATCGGCGCATGCGCGGCGTTGTTGCTGTTTCCCGCAGGCAGCAGTGAGCAGTCCCGTACCACTCTGATCCTGGACGGTCTCATCGTGGCGGGTTCGCTGTTCGTGGTGTCCTGGGTGAGCGTGCTGGGAAGCGTGTACCGCGCCGGGAGTGACACCCCGCTCGCCCTTGTGTCGTCCCTCGCATATCCCGTCGCGGACCTGGTGATTGCGACCATGGCGATTGTCGTGCTGACCCGGGCGCGGCCGGGGCAACGCCTGACTCTGGGACTGCTGTGCATCGGAGTCATCCTGATGGCGTTGTCTGCCAGCGCCGTGTCCTACCTGACCGCGCTGGGCACGTATCGGAACGGCGGTGTGACCGACGTGGGCTGGGTGGCTGCCTTCGTCGCGTTCGGACTGGCGGCGCTGTCGAGCACCCGCGAGCCGTCGCTCGAACCGGTTTCGGTGCAAACCCCGTCTCGGGCTCGGCTGTGGTTGCCGTACATTCCGTTGCTGTTGGCCGTTGCGGTCGGCCTGAAGCGGGAGCTGCCCAGTCTGGACTCCGGCCCGATTCCCGCCGCGATCATGGTTCTGGTGTTCGCCTTGCTGGCGCGGCAGTTCATCGTGTTGGCCGAGAACCGACGACTGCTGCTCACCGTGGCTCGGCAGGCTTTTCGCGACAGACTGACCGGACTGGCGAACCGTGCCCTGTTTCTCGATCGGCTCGACCAAGCCGTTCAGCGCCAGCGCCGCGGACTGATCCCGATCGTGGTGCTGTGCATGGACCTCGACGACTTCAAAACGGTCAACGACAGACTCGGCCATCCCGCCGGGGACGAGCTGCTGATCCGCGTCGCCGAACGCCTCACGGGGTGCGTGCGGAGCACCGATACCGTGGCCCGGCTCGGCGGTGACGAGTTCGCGGCGCTGGTCGAGGGGAGCGTCGAGGATGCCCTGGCGGCAGCTGATCGGGTCCTGGAGGCATTTACCCCGCCGTTCATCATCGACGGTGTCGTCCTGTCCATTCGTCCCAGTATCGGATTGACCATCGTCACCGCCGAGATGCCCGACACGACGACCGAAAGCCTGCTCAAGCAGGCGGACCAGGCCATGTACGCGGCGAAACGCTGCGGCGGCGGCTGCCTGCGCAGCTTCACGCCGGACCCGGCCGTCTCCGCAGAGACTGACCGACGATCAGAGTTCGACCGCGCCACCCGGCACGCCCTCGTCAGCGGGGCCGGGGAAGCCGCGACCGGGCCGCCATCCGTGCGAACCGTCACGAATCAGGCTGCGGCAGGGCAGCGACCGGTTCGGTCCAACTGGGTGTCGCCGCCCGACCCGTCGCGGTGCGCTCTCGGGGTGGCCGCCGGAGTTCTGCTGATCGCGGCGGTGCTGTGCGGGATCGCGGTGGGGACGGGTGATCGGGCGGCGGGGTGGACCGTGCTTCTCGAGGTGCTCTACGACGGACTGGCGCTGACGGCCACCCTTCTGGTCGCGGCTCGTGCGTGGTGTGTCGCGGCAGAGCATCGGGCGTGGTGGCTGATCGCGCTGGGGATGGCGAGCTGGTGCGTCGGCGACGTGGTGGCGATGGTGTGGGTGCCCGACGGCCGGTCGCCGTCGGTCGCCGATCTGCTGAAATTGGCCTTCTACCCTCTCGTCTATGCAGGGTTGATCCTGCTCCTGCGCGCGCGAGTGCGGCGGTTACCCGCCGAGATCTGGTTGGACGCCGTCACCGCCGGACTGACCCTGGGGGCGCTGGCGGCCGCGCTCGCGTTCAGCCCGATCGAGTCAGTCGCCGGCGGATCACCCGCCGCGGTCGTCGTGGAGTTGGCCTACCCGGTGGGGGACGTGCTGCTGCTGGCCCTCGCGGTCGGTGCCCTCGCGGTGCTGGGGTGGCGTGCAGACCAGCGGTGGGTGCTCCTCGTCGCGGGATTCATGCTGTTCGCGGTGGCCGACACCGTCTACCTGTTCCGCAGCGCCGACGAGTCCGTGGCGGGGACGTGGATCGACGCGCTCCCGCATGCCGCCGCGGTGCTGGTGGCCGCGGCGAGCTGGCGGGCCTCCGGCCGTCGTCGATCCGGTCAGCGGCCGGGACTGGTCATCTGGGTCCCGCCACTGGTGTGTACCGCCGTTGCCGTGGGGCTGCTCGTCCTCGACCACGATGCGCGGTTGCCGCGGCTCGCGGTGGTGCTGGCAGCGCTGAGCCTGGTCGCGGTCGCGGCCCGATTCGCGGTGACGTTCCGTGAGGTGGTCGTTCTGGCCGACAGCCACCGCCAGGCGAGGACCGATGATCTCACCGATCTGGCAAACCGACGGGCCGTCGTGGCCGCGCTGTCGGGCCCGTACCTCGACGAGGTTTCCGGACCGGACGGGCACGTCTCCGGCCGGGGCCCGGGTTTGCTGTTGATGGATCTGGACCGATTCAAGGAGGTCAACGACTCCTTCGGACGGTTCGCGGGCGATCAATTGCTGTGCCAGGTGGCGGACCGGCTCGCCCGGTCGGTGCGGCCGGGAGACCTGCCCGCACGCCTCGGCGGAGACGCGTTCGCGGTCCTGCTGCCCGCGGGGGCCGACATCACGGCCGCCCGTGCACTGGCCGGCCGCGTCCTGGAGGCGCTGCACGAGCCGTTCCACCTCGACGAGGCGACGGTGGGCGTCGAGGCGAGAATCGGGATAGCCCTCTGCCCACAACACTGCGCAAATCCCGAAGACCTGCTGCAGCGCGCAGGCGTAGCAATGTACCGCGCCAAGTGCACCCGGCGCCCGATCGCGGTGTACGACGCGACCCAGAACCGGCACAGCATCGACGAGCGGCAGTCCGTCGAGGAGTTGCGCACGGCGATCGCCGGTGGCGAGCTCACGTGCTATTACCAACCGAAGGTCAGTGCCTACGACGGGCAGGTGCACAGCGTCGAGGCTCTCGTGCGATGGGAGCACCCCCGCCACGGCTTGCTCCTGCCCGATCAGTTCCTTCCGCAGGCCGAGCAGTCGGGACTCATGCGCCCACTGACGACGAGAGTCCCCGAGCTTGCTCTCGGCCAAGCGCGCCGCTGGCTCGACCGCGGAATCACGCTGACCGTCGCCGTGAACCTGTCGGTGACGAACCTCCTCGACGCGGACCTGGTGGCCGACATCGACCGACTGCTGAACGACTTTCGGTTGCCCGCCGACGCGCTGATCCTCGAGATCACCGAAAGCGTGCTGATGACCGATTACCTGAGCGCAAGAAGGGTGGTCGAGGCGTTGCAGGAGCTGGGAATCGGATTATCGATCGACGACTACGGCACGGGCTGGTCGTCCCTGGCGTACCTGCAGGACCTGGCCGTCGACGAGCTGAAACTCGACAGGATCTTCGTCGCGCGTCTGTCCAGCGACCCGCGCTCGGTCGCGATCGTGCGCTCGACGGTGGAGCTCGCGCACAGCCTCGGTGCGTCGCTGGTCGCCGAGGGTGTCGAGGACGAAGACACGTTACGGGCCTTGCGTCGGTACGGCTGCGATGTCACCCAGGGGCATTACCACGGGCTGCCGCTCCCGGCCGACCAACTCGATCTTCGGTTGATCGGCCGGCACGGGTGACGGCTACGTGAAGAGGCCCTGCCCCCAGTACTGCCCCTCGGCGAGTCCGGGTGGGCAGGCGAAGAGGGCGGAACCGACATGCTGGATGTACTCGTTCATCGCGTCGTTCCGGGACAGGTTGAGCTGCATCGGCACGAATTGTTCCTGCGGGTTGCGGCAGTAGGCGATGAAGAAGAGTCCGGCGTCCAGGTGGCCGAAACCGTCGGAGCCGTCGGTGAAGTTGTAGCCGCGACGGAGGATCTGGATGCCGCCCAACTCCTGCGCGGACGCCAACCGGACGTGTGCGTCCACGTCGATCACCGGGTCGTGGCCCTTCTTGGAATCGAAGTCGAGTTCGTCGAACTCCGCCTTGCCGCTCAGGGGAGCGCCCGTGCCCTTGGACCGCCCGATCACTCGCTCCTGCTCGCCGAGCACGGTGCGGTCCCACTGCTCGATGAGCATGCGGATCCGCCGCGCCACCAGATACGCGCCGCCGCCCATCCACGGCTGGTCGTCGCCGGACGCCACCCAGACGTTCTCGTCGACGACGTCGGTTTGCTCCGCCTTGATGTTGTTCGTCCCGTCCTTGAAACCGAACAGGTTTCGCGGGGTGTCCTGGGTGGTCGACGTCGACGACGTGCGGCCGAACCCCAATTGCGACCAGCGGACCGAGGCCGTCCCGAACGCGACACGAGCCAGGTTGCGGATGGCGTGGACGGCCACCTGCGGGTCGTTGGCGCACGCCTGGATCGCGATGTCGCCGCCGCTGCGCGCCGGATCCAGGTTGTCTGCCCGGAAGTGCGGAAGTTCCACGAGCGCCGCGGGTTTCTTGGACGCGAACCCGAATCGGTCGTCGAACAGGGAGGGCCCGAATCCGATGGTGAGGGTGAGCTGGGACGCCGCGAGCCCCAGCGCCTCACCGGTGTCGCTGGGCGGAACGTGGGCGCCGTCGCCGATGGCACCGTCCGGGGTGGCCTCCTCGCCGGACGTCATCCGATCGGCCATCTCGGTCCACTTCTTCAGCAGCGCTTCGAGTTCCTCGCGAGACTTCGTGGTGACGTCGAACGCGACGAAGTGCATCCGATCCTGCGCCGGTGTCACGATGCCTGCCTGGTGTTCGCCCCGGAAGGCGACCACGTCGGCATGCGACAGGGGCGGTTCGGCGGCGGTGGCGCGCCCGACCAGTGCGCCGGCGCCGGCGAGGGCGGCTCCCGCCCCGACGGCGCCGAACAGACGTCGTCGGGACACGCCCCTGCGCTCGTCCACCGTGGTTGTCGTGTCGGTCGTACCGGTCGGATCAGTCATGATCATGCGCCTGCTACCACGCCCTGAACCTGGCTGACCTCGGCCGAGAGGGCGTCGATCTGGCGCGACAGTTCTTGGCGCTGTTGTTCGTTGACAGTGTCGTAGAAGACGAACCCGTCACCCTGACGGTACTGAGCGAGTTCGGCGTCGAGGTCCGCGAACCGCTGGGTGAGGTTCGCGGCCAGTTCGGGATTGCGTTCTTCGATGATCGGCTGCAGTGCGGCGACCGCGGCCTGCGAGCCGTCGACGTTGGCCTGGAAGTCCCACAGATCGGTGTGGGAGAAGATGTCTTCCTCGCCGGTGATCTTCGACGTCGCGATCTCGTCGAGCAGCCCCTGTGCGTCGCCGGCGATCTTGGTGGGATCGATCGTGTAGTCCTCGGCGTTCACCTGGTCGGCGAGGTACTGGACGTCGACGACGAGTTGGTCGGCGATTGCGTTGGTGTCCGGCTGGGGGCCCGTGACCCACAGATCCTTCTCGAGCCGGTGGAAGCCCGTCCAGGCCTGCCCGGGTTCGAGGTCGGCTTCCCGCAGGTCGAGCTTGGGGTCGAGTTCGCCGAAGCTCTCGGCCTCGGGTTCGATGCGCTCGTAGTAGGTGCGGGCGACGGGGAAGAGGGCCTTGGCCTGCTCGATGTTGCCCGCCTTGACGGCGTCGACGAACTTCTGCGTCGTGTCCTGCAGGGCCACGACCTGGCTGCGGATGTAGCGGCGGTAGCCCTCGGCGGCCTCGGCGAGCTGCCCGCTCTCGTCGGACGCGCTCGTCGAGTCGCCGGTGACGGTGAAGTCCTGGCGGATGCCGTTGCCGACCATGCCGGGCTTGCACGCGAGCTGGTAGGTGCCGGCGTCGGGCAGCGACACGATGAGCTGGCGGGTGAGGCCGGGACCGATGTTCTCGACCTCACCCATCGCCCGGTCGCCCTCGGCGAACACGTAGAACTCGGTGACCTTGCTTCCGTTGTTGGTGACCTGGAACGTGCTCGTGCCGGTGGTCCCGGAGTCGGTGCTGACGTCGCACGAATCGTCGCTCGCGGTGACCGTGATGTCGTCGCTGTTCGCGGTCGACTTCTCGGTGCAGCCGGCGAGAGCGAGCGGCAGCACCGCGACCGAGGCGAGGGCGAAGGTGGTTCGGCGCATGGTCTTCATGGGCGGACGGTGCCTTTCACGAGACGGTTTCATCGGGGGTGGTGGACGGAGAGTCGGTGCGCTCGCTGGAGCCACCGGCGGCGGGCACCGGTTTCGGTGGGGAGACGGGCCGGAGGAACAGGAACAGGACCACGACGACGTACACGATCCAGGCGACCGCCTGAAGAATGGTCGGATCGGGGCGGAAGTTGAAGATGCCGGCGAAAACGGTGCCGTACCAGCTGGAGGCGTCGTAGCTGTCGGAGATGTCGAAGGCGAGCGCCGACCCCCCGGGCAGGACGCCGCCGACCTGCAGGGCGTGGACGCCGTACCCGAGGATTCCGGCGGCGACGATGATCAGGAAGATGCCGGTGTATTTGAAGAATTTCGCGAAGTCGAGCCGGACGGCCCCGAAGTACAGGAGAACCGTGAGGACCGCGGCGGCGACGATGCCGAGCAGGAGGCCGATCAGGGGCCAGACGCTGCCCGCCGTGTTCTCGGCGTAGCCGACCATGAGGAGTGCGGTCTCGACGCCTTCCCGGCCGACGGCGAAGAAGGCGAGGGTGAGCACCGCGACCGGTCCGGCGACCAGTGCCTTCTCCATACCGGCCTTGAGATCGTGGGAGATGGTGCGCGCAGCCTTGCGCATCCACAGCACCATCGCGGTGACGATCGCGACCGCGACGAGGGAGGCGACGCCGGCGATGATCTCGGCGGTCAGTCCGGTGACGGTGGACGTTCCGTAGTGGATGACGAGGAAGATGGCCGCCACCATCGCCACGGCGATGCCGACGCCGAGCCATACCCACTTGAGGGCGTCCCTGCGCTGCGCTTTCACGAGGAACGCGGCGAGGATCATGACGACGATTCCCGCTTCGAGTCCTTCGCGGAGTCCGATCAGTCCGCTGCCGAACAGTTGCGTGGCGATCGACGGCGCGGTCGCGGTCCCTGCGGCGAGGACGGACATGAACACTCCTGAGCGAGACGAGGTCGAGCAGAGCGATCCGCAATGTTGGGTAGGCAACCTTGCGGTAGGCAAGGCGAACCTTAGGCCTCTGAAAAACATACACCGAGCCCGCTTCCCGGAAGAAGCCCTCACCAGCACTTTTACAACTCTTTACCTTCGCGCGGGGTGTGTCCTCGTCGGCGACGCGGTGTGGGGGCTGTCTCGCGGTTCCGGGATCGGCGACTTTTGTGTGGATGATGGAGACGTGAACCGATATCCCGCGCGGCCGAAGCGTCGTTCCCGATGGCCCGGACCGGTGTTCGCCCTTCTGGCGGCGACGGTTGTCGTGGTTCTCGCGTACGGCGCGTGCTCGCGGGAGCAGCAACCGCGGATCGCGATACCGGAAGGCATCCCGCCGGGACCCGGGGCGGCCACCCCACCGATCGACGTCGACGCGCCCGGACGGTCCGCGGACCAACTACACGACTGGTCTACCGGACTGGCCGATTCGATCGGCGTCGGACACACCGCGCTCGAGGCGTACGGCTACGCGGCGGCGGTAATGGCCCAGACCAGACCGGGCTGCGGCATCGGCTGGACCACCCTCGCCGGAATCGGGAGCGTGGAGAGCAGGCACGGCACCTACCGCGGATCGACGGTCGGGCCTACGGGTCAGGTCACACCGCCGATCCGCGGAATCCCCCTCGACGGCGGACCCGGCGTCGCCGAGATCCCTGACACCGACGGCGGGGCAATGGACGGCGACCCCCTCCACGACCGTGCCATGGGACCGCTGCAATTCATCCCCGAGACCTGGAAGCGGTGGGGGGTCGACGCCAACGGCGACGGTGTGGCCGACCCGGACAACATCGACGACGCATCGTTGACGGCGGCCCGCTACCTGTGTGAGCGGGGCGGCGATCTGACGACCGCCGAGGGCTGGCAGTCGGCACTGATGGCGTACAACCTGTCGGGCGACTACCTCGCGTCGGTGCGCGACCGGGCGTCGGCCTACTCGGTCGGAGTCCGCCCGTAAATCCCGGCCATCCGGCCATTCGTCCACGATGTGCGCGCCATCCCGCGCCGGTTTCGGTGTGCCGTTACGCTGTGTCCTGGCACGATCTGGTGTCCTGTCACGATCGGACCGGTCGGTGCACAGTGCGAAGCCCAATAAAGGAGAATCAGCAAGTGTCCATCATTGAGCAGGTCGGAGCCCGTGAGATCCTCGATTCCCGTGGTAACCCCACGGTGGAGGTCGAGGTGCTGCTCGACGACGGAAGTTTCGCTCGCGCCGCGGTTCCGTCGGGCGCGTCGACCGGTGAGCACGAGGCCGTCGAGCTGCGTGACGGCGGCGACCGCTACAACGGCAAGGGCGTCGAGAAGGCCGTCGAGGCCGTGCTGAACGAGATCGCGCCGGCCATCATCGGCATCGACGCCACCGAGCAGCGCACCGTCGACCAGGCGCTCCTCGACGCGGACGGCACCCCGGACAAGTCCCGCCTCGGCGCCAACGCGCTCCTCGGTGCATCGCTGGCAGTGGCCCGCGCGGCCGCCGAGTCCTCGGGACTCGACCTCTTCCGCTACGTCGGCGGCCCCAACGCCCACGTCCTGCCCGTCCCGATGATGAACATCCTCAACGGTGGCGCGCACGCCGACACCGGTGTCGACGTCCAGGAGTTCATGGTCGCCCCGATCGGTGCCGCCACGTTCAAGGAGTCGCTGCGCTGGGGCGCCGAGGTGTACCACGCGCTGAAGTCGGTGCTCAAGGAGAAGGGCCTGGCCACCGGACTCGGTGACGAGGGCGGCTTCGCCCCCGACGTCGCGGGCACCAAGGAAGCCCTCGACCTGATCAGCGTCGCCATCGGCAAGACCGGTCTGGTCCTGGGCACCGACGTGGCGCTGGCGCTCGACGTCGCCGCCACCGAGTTCTACACCGACGGCACCGGCTACAAGTTCGAGGGCAGCGACCGGACCGCGGAAGAGATGGCGGCGTTCTACGCCGAACTGGTCGACGCATACCCGATCGTGTCCATCGAGGACCCGTTGGACGAGGACGACTGGGACGGCTGGGTCGCCCTGACCGATCAGATCGGCAACAAGGTGCAGCTGGTCGGTGACGACCTGTTCGTCACCAACCCGGAGCGGCTCGAGGAGGGCATCGTCAAGGGCGCCGCGAACGCTTTGCTGGTGAAGGTCAACCAGATCGGCACGCTGACCGAGACCCTCGACGCCGTCGATCTCGCGCACCGCAACGGCTACAAGACGATGATGAGCCACCGGTCCGGCGAGACCGAGGACACCACCATCGCCGACCTCGCGGTCGCCGTGGGCAGCGGTCAGATCAAGACCGGTGCACCCGCTCGCAGCGAGCGCGTCGCCAAGTACAACCAGCTGCTGCGCATCGAGGAGAACCTGGGCGACGCCGCCCGCTACGCAGGCGAGGTCGCGTTCCCGCGGTTCTCGTTCGAAGGCTGACGTTCGACCGTTCGACGTAAGGGGTGTTGGGGTAGGTGGCACAGCGCGGTAGGCCGCGGTCGTCCGGAGCCAGTCCGGGCGGCCGGGGTTCCGGGCGTGGTGAACGCGCGCGCGGAAACCGGGCAGACGGCCAGCCGGGAGCGCGGCGTCCCCGCACCACCAAGTCGACGACTCCCGGTCAGACCGACGGCAAACCGGAGTCCGTCGACGGCACCGACACCGGCAAGGTGCTCCCCGGTCGCGCCCGCCCCAGACGGGTGGGCGCGACCGGGGCCGCCCGCATCACCCGGTCCGAGCACACGATCCTCGGGTTGTCGACCGGCCGGGCACTGATCCTCGTGATGGTCGTGTTGCTCCTCGCCCTCACCCTCGCGGTTCCGCTGCGCAACTACCTCACCCAGCGCAGTGAGGCGGATCGTATTGCGGCGGAACAGGTTCAGCTCGAGAAGGAACTGAAGGACCTGCGGGTGCTCGAGGAGCGCTACTCGGATCCCGCCTACATCGAGGCGCAGGCGCGTGGCCGTCTCCGCTGGGTGAAACCCGGAGACACCCCGTTCCAGGTGCAGCTGCCCGGCGACTACAAGGAGCCGGAGAAGCCGGAGGAGAAGGACGCCGAGATGACGGGCGCCTGGTACTCCGACCTGTGGAAGACCATTTCAGAACCGCCGGTCGCACCCGAGGTGCAGCCGGCGCCGGCGCCGGCACCCCCCGTGGTCCCGCCGCCCGTACCGCCAGAACCAGGAGAACCCACCGGGTGACCACTTCGTCCGACCCGTCCAGCCCCGTGCCGCAGGAAGACCTCGACGCCGTCGCCGCCCAATTGGGCCGCGAACCGCGCGGAGTGCTCGAGATCGCGTACCGCAGTCCCGACGGCAAGCCCGGCGTCGTGAAGACCGCGCCCAAACTTCCCGACGGAACCCCGTTCCCGACGCTGTACTACCTGACGGACCCGCGCCTCACCGCGGAAGCCAGCAGGCAGGAGTCCGCGGGAGTGATGCGGGAGATGACCGAGCGCCTCGCGCAGGATCCGGAACTCGCGGCCGCATATCTGCGCGCCCACCAGTCGTATCTCGCCGAGCGCGACGCCATCGAGCCCCTCGGCACCGACTTCACCGGCGGCGGAATGCCGGAGCGCGTCAAGTGCCTGCACGTGCTGATGGCGCACTCGCTGGCAAAGGGCCCGGGCGTCAACCCGCTGGGCGACGAGTCCGTGGCACTCGCCGCGTCCGCGGCCGGCGGCAAGCTGCGGGGCACCGCGATCCCCGCGGACTGGCCCGGCATCGACGACGTCGAAAGCCCCGAGCAGTGACGCGGGTCGCTGCCGTCGACTGCGGCACCAACTCCATCCGCCTGCTCATTGCCGACGTCGACGACCGTGGCGCACTGCACGACGTGCGCCGGGAGATGCGGGTCGTCCGGCTGGGGCAGGGCGTCGACGCCACCGGCCGGCTGGCACCCGAGGCCATCGAACGCACCCGGATCGCGTTGGCCGAGTACGCCGGAATGATCGCGGAGGCCGGCGCCACCGCGGTCCGCATGGTGGCCACGTCGGCCACCCGCGACGCATCCAACCGGGACGATTTCTTCTCGATGACCCGGGAGGTCCTCGGAGCCGTGATAGCCGGCGCGGGCGCCGAAGTCATCACCGGCGACGAGGAAGCGCGGCTGTCGTTCAACGGTGCGGTCGGCGAACTGGATCCGGCGCAGGGACCGTTCGTGGTCGTGGACCTCGGCGGCGGTTCCACCGAGGTCGTGCTGGGTGACGAATCCGGCGTCCACGCGGCGTTCTCGACCGACATCGGGTGCGTGCGCATCACCGAACGCTGCCTCCACGACGATCCGCCGACCCCTGCACAGGTCGAGGAGGCGCGCTCCGTCGCGCAGGAGCGTCTCGACGACGCCTTCGCCCGCGTTCCCGTCGAACAGGCCCACACCTGGGTCGGCGTCGCGGGGACCATGACCACGATCGCCGCGCTCGCGAAAGAACTGCCCGAGTACGACGCCGAGCAGGTCCATCTCTCCCGCATCCCGCTGCCGCGGCTGCGGGACGTCTGCAACTCGCTGATCGCCATGACCCACACCGAACGGGCCGCCCTCGGACCGATGCACCCGGGGCGGGTCGACGTCATCGGCGGCGGCGCCATCGTGACCCTGGCACTGGCCGACGCATTCGAGAAGAAGGCGGGAATCGACCATCTCGTCGTCAGCGAACACGACATCCTCGACGGAATCGCATTGTCGATCGCCTGAGCTAGGGTGATCTGCGCACGGTCGCCGAGCCACACTCTCGGCGACCGTCAGCCCCTATAGCCCAATTGGCAGAGGCAGCGGACTTAAAATCCGCACAGTGTCGGTTCGAGTCCGACTGGGGGCACAGGTCAGGGCGGCCTACGAGCGCTGCGTCGTCCGGACGAGTTCCGCCCGCATCTGGGTGAAGAGGAAAAGTCCGGGGCGTCCGGAGATCTGCTCGTACTCGCGCACGACGTCCTCCATGAATGCGGAGACGTCTGCTTCGTCGAGGTGCGTCGTCCAGTCGGTGGATCCGACGGTGCACCACCGGGTGAATTCCTCCCGCGAACCGAAGTCCCATTCGACGTCGCGGACGACGAGGTCGGTGGTGTCGAGTCCGGCGCCTCGGGCGAGGTCGCGGAACTTCTCCGGTTCGATGTGGATGTACGGCGCCGTGAAGCCGGTGAAGAATTGCGCCCAGCGCGGGCGTGCGGACACCGCCATCTCGACGTCTTCGACGCTGGTCCGCGGGCTCGCGCACACCATCTGGATGATCACACGTCCACCGTCCACGACGCTGCGGGCGATCCCGGCCAGCGCTACCTGCAGGTCGGGGACCCAGTGCAGTGCGTTGAACGACACCGCGACGTCGAACTCGTCGTGGAAGGGGAGATCGAGTGCGTCGGCCACCCGAAACTCTGCGCGGGCATCGTCCGGCACCGCTCTCGAACGCGCCTTCTCGATCATCCGCGGCGACGCGTCCACTCCGGTCACCGAACCTCGGGGAAGTCGCTCGGCGATCCGGAGGGTGACGAATCCGTCGCCGCACCCCACGTCGAGCACGGTTTCAGTGCCCGCGAGGGTGAGCTCGGCGATCGTGTTCTCCGCGACGGCCCGCTGGAGTGCGCCGACGTCCGCGTACCCTTCGCCGTCCCAGTCGACCATGCCGGTGGCCCGGGTTCCCTCAGGCTCCCTGGTGGTGCGGGCTCGGGTGTGCGCCGCCCGCGGATCGCGCGATGCTGGCACGCACCCGGGCCGTGGCCTGCCAGATCTGGGTGCTGTCGTGCACGCTGATACACGGAATGCCCTGTTCCCGGGCCTTCTGGATCGCCTGCGCGTCCTGGGGCGAGCCGACGCCGTCGAGGACGTCCTCGGTGACGATCGCGCACAGCGCGGGGCCGTCCATCTTCCGGACCGGCTCGAGTCCGTGGACCACCATCCACTGCTTGACCATCGCCCAGTGCGACACCTCTTTGTACCGCGTGGGGTTGCCGATGAAGAGAACCCGACGGGAGCGGCGGGCGCGAGCGATATCGATGTGCGTGACGGTAGCCATGGCGGAGGGTTCCTGTCCGTTGCGGGATTCCGTACTGTCAATCCCCGCTCGCCTCGGTTTCGTTACGCATTCGCCCCGGATTGCCTACCGGGCGGTAGTCAGCTGCCGAACGGGCTGCCGGACGAACCTCCGCCGCCCGGCCCGGACGTGACGGTGACGGTGACGTCGACGGGGTCCTCGGTGCCGTTGGTCAGCGGCGGAGCGGTGCCCCACTGTTCGAACGACGGAATGCTCGAGCAGGACCATTGCACCGTGTACTTGCCGGGATCGACGGTGGCCCGCAGTTCGCCGTCGTCCCCACCCATGACCGTGGTGGGTCCCACGACGGCGGCGGGCACGGTGCCGTCGACGGGGAGGACGTTCAGCACACACACCACGGCTCCGGGAACGTCGTACGCGACGTCCATGACTATCGCGTTGCCGTCGACGGCGATGTCCACGGCGAGGTCCTCGGGTGCCGCGGATGCGGTGGGTGCGGCGAGCAGTGCCGTGCCGGCGACTGCGGCGGACATTCCTACGGTTCGTGCAATCGTGACCTTCATCGGTGCATCCTTCCGGACTTCTCGGTTAAGGGTTGAATACGAGGCAGGAGCCACCGGGAGTATCGCACCCCGACCCGGTATCCGCTGGGACGCAGCGGAGCGGGAGTTCGGGCGCGCCGCACGGTGGCGGTTGAACGGTCCGGGTCGGTCATCCTGTCGGCAGGGGCCGATATCGTGTTCCGACGACGGTCGGCCACGACCCTTTCGGTAAGGAGGCCCATGAGCGTCTGGTTCACCTCCGACCTGCACCTTCGTCATGCGCGGCTGGTGGAGATCCGGGGCTTCGACACGGAGATCGACGCGCACGACGAGTCCATCCTCGCCAGCATCGGGGCCGCCGTCGTGAGTGGGGATGAACTCTGGGTCCTGGGCGACGTCACGGTCGGAGGCCGGGCGGCCGAGGACTGGGCGCTCCGCGCGCTGGGCGAGTTGGCGCGGACGCGGAACGTCGAACTGCACCTGGTTCCGGGCAATCACGACTCGTGCCATCCGATGGCGAACCGCAACAGCCATGTGAGGCAGCGCGTCTTTCTCGACACGTTCGCGTCGGTGCAGCTGTTCGCCCGACGGAAGATCGCGGGCCGCGCGGTGCTGCTCTCCCATTTCCCGTACACCGGCGACCACACCGCGGAGGACCGGGGTGTGCAGTACCGCCTGCAGGACGAGGGAGACTGGTTGCTGCACGGGCACACTCACCAGTCCGGCGTGCTCGACCCGTCCGTCCATCCGCGGCAGATCCACGTCGGCTGGGACAGTTGGCGCAGACCGGTCCACCTCGACGAGGTCGCCGAGATCATCGAATCCGACTCGCCTACCCCGTGAGGGGTGCGGCCTCGGCGCGGTAGGTGCCGGGCGTCGATCCGTGGGTGTTCTTGAAGAGCCGGGAGAAGTGGGCCGCGTCGACGAATCCCCAGCGCGCACCGATGGCCGAGACCGGCAGATCGCGGTAGCGGTGATCGGCCAGGTCGCGCCGGCACCTTTCGAGTCTGCGCCGCCGGATCCACGCACTCACCGTGTCGCCTTCGGCCTCGAACAGCTTCTGCAGGTGCCGAACCGAGATGTGGTGCGCGGCCGCGATCGAGTGCAGATCAAGTTCCCGGTCGGCGAGCCGATCGTCGATGAACGCGGTGACCCGGACCCACAGGTCGTTCCGGCGCGACGTCGGGGCCCGCCCGTCGACGAGGTGAAGTTGCTCCGCGAATGCGGCGCCGACCAGGTCGAGAACGGCATCACCGAGGTGGACGGCGACGGCGGGGGACGCGTCGGCGATCTGCTCGCCGAGTCCACGCAGCAGTGGGGTGACGAGGGCGCCGAGTCCGTGCGTGCCCGAGACCCGGGACGCGGTGAGCTGTGCGATGCCGTCGGATGGAACGCGCAGGAGATTCCGGGGAAACATCACGACGAGCATCTGGAACCGGTCGTCGAAGGACAGTTGATACGGCCGGGTGGTGTCGTAGATCGAGAAATCGCCGGGGGCGAGCGCGGCTTCCCGGCCGTCCTGCGTCAGAACACAGCGGCCGCGCACCTGCAGTCCGAGTTTGAAGTAGTCGGGGTTGGCGGCGCGGATGGTCCGCGGCGTTCTCCGAATGACGTGGGGGGCCGCGACGATCTCGGTGACCCGGACCGCGCCGACTGCCGCGCCGCGAACGACGCCACGGAAGTCGTCGTGGTCGTCCGACGTCATCTCGAGCGGTACGAACGCGTCGCTCACCGACTCGCGGAACTCGTCGAACGAGACGAGGCGCTGGTCGCCGGGGTGGAGGAGACTGCTCATGGCCTGTGCACCTGCTTCAACTGCGTGTGATGGCTTCCTGCGCCGCGGTACCGGACGCCAGCTTCTCCAGCAACCCGATCAGGGCCAGCCGCTCCGACGGTGTCAGCGCCTCGGTCCACGCCTGCTCGCGCTTGTTGTGCGTGGAATAGGTACTGACGATGGCGTCGTGCCCCGCGTCGGTCAGGTCGAGATCGACGGCGCGACGATCTCCGGTGGACGGCTGTCGTGTCACCAGACCGTCCCGCTCCAGCGTGTTCACCAGGGCAGACACCGCCGACCTGCTCATCCCGGACAGCGACGCCACCCGCTTGGACTCGCACGGGCCGGCGAGCCACAACACGAACAGCACCCGGAAGCCGGGCCAGCTCCACCCGCTGGGCCGGTGGACCGCCGACTCGAGGTCGTAGACGAGGGCGCTGGTCACCCGGTGCAGCGCGAGAACGAGCCGCATGGAGACCGGATCGACGTCGGGCAGCTCGTCGACGGTCTTGCCGACCGCGAAGTCCACGAAGGACAGGAAGTCCAAGTTGCTCTGGTCGGTCGTCTGCTCGGGCATGGATTCAGAGTAGCGCCGGAAGCCATGTAATCAAAGCATTGATCAACCACCCGTGAGTACTTGTCAACGTCGGGCGGTTAATAAGTACTCACAGGCCGCGGGCGGCATTGCCCGCGTCGACGGGCAGCACGGTGCCGCTGATGTGTGCGCTGCCCTCCGCTGCGAGGAACAGCACCACCCGGGTGATCTCGGCGGCGTCCAACCATGCGACGGGCTGGGCGTGCAGGGTGCGGAACACCGGTTCCACATCCTCCGCGGAGGGCGTCTCCAGGTCGGGGCGCATCATCCGGTAGAGGGCATCGTTGTGGATCATCGGCGTCGAGATATTGCCCGGCGCAATCGCATTCACGGTGACGCCGTGCGGTGCGAGATCGAGGGCCGCGCTCTTGGTGAGCCCGATGACACCCCACTTCGACGCCGCGTACGCCGCCATGTTGGTGCTGCCGGCCCGGCCGAGCATCGACGAGATGGTGACGATCCGCCCGTATCCGCGCCGGATCATGCCGGGCGCCACCGCTCCGACGGTGTTGAAGACGCCGGTGAGGTTGGACCCGATCGCCTCCGACCACTGCTCCTGCGTGAGCGACTGCACCGGAGCGGCCACCGAGATGCCGGCATTCGCGACCGCGATGTCGATCCGCCCGAACTCGGATTCGGCCTCCGCGACCAGCGCGTCCATCGCCGCCCGGTCGGCGGTGTCCGCCTTGGCGGTGAGGCACCGGCGGCCGGTGGCGCGCACCAGTTCGGCGGTCTCGTCGAGGTCGGCCGCGGTCGCCAGGGGATAGTTCACCGCCGCACTGTCCTCGCACCGGTCGCACAGAACAATGTCGGCGCCGCGTTCGGCCAGCCCGACCGCGTGGCTGCGGCCCTGGCCGCGGGCGCCGCCGGTGATCAGGGCAACTCGGCCCTGGAAGTCGTCCATCTTCGTTCTCCTTGTCCGGCAAACTAGCGCAGCTTGATGCTGCCGCCGTCCGCCATCAGTGTCTGTCCGGTCATGTAGCGGGAATCGTCGGAGGCGAGGAACACCGCGACGGGCGCGATGTCGGTCTCGGGATCGCCGATGCGTTGCAGCGGAACCTTCGCGACGGAGGCGGCCGCGCGGTCGGGGAATCGTTCCTGCCAAGCGACGACACCCTCGGTCGCGGCGAACGGGCAGATCACGTTGACCCGGACCTGATCGGCCGCCCACTCGTTGGCGGCCACCCGGCTGACGCCGCGAATCGCTTCCTTCGCCGCGGCGTACGACGTCTGGGTGGGCATGCCGTCGAGCCCGGACCCGGACGCGAAGTTGATCACCGAGCCCTGCGCCGCCTTCAGCTGCTCGTAGCAGGCCTGCATCAGGTGCACCACGGGATAGAACCCGGTCTGGAACGAGAGATCGAACATCTCCTGGGTGTGGTCGATCAGCAGCGCCTGCCGCGATGCGTGGGCGTTGTTGACGAGCACGTCCACGGATCCGAACGCTGCGACGGCGGCGTCCCGGATCTGCTCGGCGGACTCGCGGAGGGAGATGTCGGTGTGCACGAACCGGGCGTTCGCTCCCAGTTCCTGCTCGAGTTCCCGGCCGCGTCGGTCGTCGATGTCGACGAACAGGACGTTCGCGCCCTCGCGGACGAACACCGTCGTGACGGCCCGACCGATCCCTCCGGCGCCGCCGGTCACGATCGCCGTCTTGCCGTGCAGCCTCATCGCACACCGGCCGCGTCGCCGGTCGCGAGGGCGGCCTTCTCCAATTCGGCGACGCTGAACGCCGCGTAGTTCTCGTACGGTCCGCGGCCCGCGAAGTAGGGGGTGAGGAGGCCGTCGAGCTCCTCCGGCGAGAACGCGGAACCCGCTGCGTCGAAGCGATTCTCGACCTTCGGCGCCGCCATCAGCGCGACCATCCTGCCGTACACGACGAAGACCTGTCCGTTGATCTCGTCGGCGGCGGGGGAGGACAGGTAGTGGACGAGGGTGGCCACCCGTTCCGGCGACAGCGGGTCGAGTCCCGCGTCGGCCGTGTTCTCGCCGAACGCGTCGGCGGTCATCGCCGTCCTGGCCCGCGGGCAGATCGCGTTGGCCCGTATTCCGTAGCGGGACAGTCCCTGTGCCGTCGACAGGGTGAGCGCGGTGATCCCGGCCTTCGCGGCCGAGTAGTTGGGCTGGCCCGCCGATCCGAACAGGAACGCCTCGGACGACGTGTTGACGACCCGCCCGTACACCGGGCCCCCGGCGGCCTTGCTCGCCTCGCGCCAGTGCACGGCCGCCGCGCGGGACGTGGCGGCGTGACCCTTGAGATGAACACGGATGACGTCATCCCAGTCGGATTCGGAGAGGTTGAAAATCATCTTGTCGCGCAGGATTCCGGCGTTGTTGACGAGGATGTCCATCGACCCGAAGGTGCCGACGGCCTCGTGGACGAGGCGTTCGCCCAGCGCCCAGTCGGAGACGTCTCCGGTGACGGCGGTGGCGCGGCCGCCGGCGGCGGTGATCTCCGCGGCCACCTCGTGTGCGCCGTCGCCCATGTCGTTGACGACGACCGCGGCGCCGGCGGCGGCGAGTGCGAGGGCTTCCGCACGGCCGAGGCCTGCGCCGGCGCCGGTGACGACGGCGGTGCGTCCGGTGAGGCTGAGTGATTCCGTCATGGCTGCTCCTGATCGCGAAGAGAATTAGATTTCATTCTAGTTGTATCGCATGAACTACTGATCAGTCACTACATGAGTGCGATTCAGTGCAGGAATGTTTTCTACTTCTCCTGCGGATTCGATGTCGACGACACCGGCCGCGGGCAGGTCTCGGTGAGTGGGAACTGTGGTCGACGTCACTGGGCGGCATGCCAGGTTGGGCGTGCTGATCCTCACGAATCCCCCGGAGCCCCATATGCATAACATGCCCCTGTCCCCAGGCGAGGCGGAGCGCGCACCCCTCTCGCGCGGGAAGTCGTTCGCCCTCCTGGCCTTGATCATCCTTCTCGTCGAAGTCATCCCGCTCGCCTACAACTTCGTCACCCCGGCGCTGCCGGAGATCGCGAAACACTTCGGCACCGCGAACGTCGGCTGGGTGATCACCATCGTGACCCTCATGCTCGCCGCCTCGACTCCGCTCGTCGGCAAACTCGGCGACATCTACGGCAAGAAGCGGATGATGCTGGTATCCGCCGCCGTATTCGGCGCCGGATCACTCCTCGGTGCGCTGGCCCCCAACTTCGAACTGTTCCTCGTCGGGCGCGGACTGCAGGGCGCGGGCATGGCCATCCTCGTGCTCGCCTACGGGTTGATCCGAGACATCCTGCCCCCGTCCGTCATTCCCGTGGCGGTCGGCTTCGTCGCCACCGGCATGGGCGCCAGCACGATCCTCGGCCCGATCATCGGCGGCTACCTCATCGACCACTTCGGCTACACCGGCGTGTTCTGGGCGCAACTTCTCCACGTGGCGGTCGCCGGAATCGCGGTCGCGATCCTCGTTCCCGAGACCACGTTGCGGACGCGGTCGAAGCTCGACGTGCTCGGCGCGGTCATCCTCGGACTCGGCGCCTTCGTGCTGCTGTTCGGCATCGGCAAGGCCACCGCGTGGGGATACACCGCCCCGCAGACGCTGCTGTGCGTGGGCGGCGGTCTCGCCATCCTCGCCGGCTGGCTGCTGTACGAGCGCACGCCGAAGGAACCGCTCATCGACCTGCAGATGCTCAAGCACGGACCCGTCGCGAAAACACTGGCGGCCAGTGGTTTCGTCCAGTTCGTCCTGGTGAGCCATTCGATGCTGATCCCGATGTTCGTGATGACCGATCCCGGCCTCGGTCTCGGCTACGGGTTCGGCGTCACCGCCCTCGCCGTCGCGATCTACACCGTTCCCACGGGCGTCGTGTCGATGATCGCAGGCCCCGTCGGCGGGTACTTCACCCGCCGCATCGGTCCGGCACCGGTGCTGGTGTTCGGCGGCGCCTCCCTCGCGCTCGGCTCGGTCCTGCTCGCCACGCTGCACGACTCGACGGCGCAGATGATGTTCGGTCAGTTGGTGATCGGCCTCGGCCTGGGCTCCGCGTCGGCGACGTTGCCGAACCTCATCATGCGCACCGTGCCCGCGCAGACGCAGGGCATCGCCGGCGGGATGCTCAACCTGTCGGGCTCGCTGGGCAGCGCGATCGGCAGCCAGGTGATGATCGCGATCGTCGCGATCCCGGGTGTCGTGCTGGTGGGCCGCGCCGCGCAGTACTCGGAGAAGGGATTCGTGTACGCGTTCTTCACGCTCGCCGTCGCCGGACTGCTGGCCGCGGTGATGGGACTTCTGCTCACCCGCAACAGGATCGACCGCCCCGCCGATGTGGCGGCGCCCACCTCGGAGATGGCCGCCTGACCTTCCCTCCGCCACGACGACACGAGGCCCGCAGCAGTGCGGGCCTCGTGTCGGTGTATGCAGTCAGGCGCGTACACCCGCGGCGAGCAGCGAGCGCGCCTCCTCGCGGCCGTCGAGCAGTCGATTGATCCGTCGGGTCACCTTCCACTCGCCGTCGATCTTGGCGAGTTCCCACCGGTTCGCCGTGATCCGGTGCACCCGGAACCCGTTGTCGTCGGAGATGATCAACTGCGACTTGCAGGTGGCCACGGCGGTGTCGCCGTCGATGCGCACGTGCCCGGGCTCGAGCATGTGCGCGCAACCGCCGCCGATCCAGCCCTGATGCGCCTCCGACTGCACCATCGCCGTGATGGCCGCGTGCCCGCGCATCACCCCGGTGTCCACGTCGTAGACGCCGTCCTCGGTCCACAGCCGCGCGACCGCGTCGGCGGAACCGCTGTCGATGGCGGGACCGTAGGCGGTCATCAGTTCGAGGATGGCGATCTTGTCTTCGAGCGCGGTGACGCGTTCGGCGAGTGCGCGGACGAGTTCGTCGGTGTCGGTCATGGGCGGATCCTGTCTTCGGTGGGCGTGCGGAAGGAAAGGCCGAGTTGGTCGCCGAGTTGCCGGAGGGCGTCCAGTTGCTCGCAGTAGTGGTCGGCGCTTGTGGATGCGAGGGTGGCGCTGACGACGGTGGTCCCGGCGTCGCGTCGTCGTTCGAGGGCGCGGGTCACGGCGTCGCGGGACCCGATCGGGTCGAGCGGTGCACCGGCGCTGAGGACCACCTCGAAACTGTCGGGGAGATCGACCTTGCCGAGCAGGGCGCACAACTCGTCGAGCGAGAGGCCGAACGGCACCCACCCGTCGCCGAGCGTCGCCGCGCGGCGCAGGGACCGCAGGGTCCGTCCCCCTATCCACAGCGGGACCCGCGGCTGGACGGCGTGCGGTTCGACGACGACACCGTCGAAGTCGAAGAACCTGCCGTGGTACTCGGGGCGGGGGTGCGACAGCGACGCACGCAGCGCCGCGAGGGCGTCGTCGGCGCGGGCGCCCCGGTCGTCGAAGTGGGCGCCGAGCAGGTCGAATTCCTCGCGCAGGCTGCCCACACCCAACCCCAGTACGAGCCGGCCGCCGCTGACGACGTCGAGCGTGCCGTACCGCTTGGCGATCTCGAGTGGGTGGTGGTACCCGAGTACCAGAACCTGCGTCGCCAGGCGGATGCCACCGGTGTGGGCGGCGAGGAACCCGAGGGTCGCAAGCGGGTCCCAGTAGGTGCCGCCGCGTTCCACGGCGACGTCGGTGGGCACGGCGACGTGCTCACTGCAGGTGAGGTGGTGGTAGCCGAGGCGGTCGGCGGTCCGGGCGATCGCGGTCAACTCCGCGATCCCGGCGCCGGCTTCCCAGTCCGCGCGGACGGAGGGGTGCGCGATGACGATGGGCGGCGCGATTCCTATGTGCATCAGTTCGTAACTCCGCTCTCGGGGTCGTCTGTCGTCCCCGTTGTACTCGAGGTGCCCGGGGGCTGTGCGGGCATTCCCGGTCACCGGACGCGGTGGTTGCCCGATTTCTTCCCAGCGGCGCGCACGACTGTTAGTATTTTAAGAATTCATTTCAATTTTTGTCGGACGTATGCGTGTGACCAGGATATTTGGAGGCGTCGATGACTGTCGTCGATTCGGATGAAGCATTGTCGGTACCCGCTGCGAAGAAGGATCTGCCCCCGTCGATGGTCGAGCGGATGACGCTGATCCTCGACGCGTTCGACGGCCGCACGTCGCGTCTGACCCTCGAAGAGGTGGCCTGCCGCACCCGGCTGCCGCGGTCCACGGTGCACCGCATCCTCGACCAGCTCGTCCGCCTCGACTGGGTCGATCACGCGAGCTTCGGCTACTGCCTCGGGCGGCGCGCGATGGGGCTCGGTGGCGGCGACAACGGGCACAGCCAGGTCCGGGCGGCCGCGGCGCCACTGCTGCACGAACTCCACATGCAGACCGGGATGGTGGTGCACCTCGCCGTGCTGGACGGCGCGGACAGCGTGTACCTCGACAAGGTGGGCGGGCGGATGGCTGCCACCCTGCCGTCCCGGGTGGGCGGGCGTGTGCCCGCCTACACGACCGCGGGCGGCAAGGCGATGCTCGCGTGGGTCGACCCCGAGCAGGTCGACGGCCTGTACGGGCCGCGACTGGGCCGCCGCACGGACCGCACGATCACCGAGCTGTCCACGCTGCACCAGGAACTCAACCGGATCCGGCAGCGCCGAGGTCTCGCCTTCGAGCGAGGTGAAGCGGTCCGCGGAATCGGCTGCGTCGGTGTCGCGGTCCGCAGCGCCGACGGACCGGTGGCCGGTATCTCGCTGTGCGGGGACGCGCGCACCGTCCAACTCGAACGCGTCGCCCCGCTCGTTGTCGACGCCGCCCGGGAGGTCACCCGGACGTTGCACCCCGAACTGGGCGCCCCCCGTCGCGGCCGCCGGGCTCCGGAGATCCCGGACAACTCGTGGTCGACCGAGACCCTCGACCAGCTCCTCGCGGTGCAGTCCGGGCAATGGCTCTAGTGCGTGTGTGACGAGTCCCTGGACTCGTCACACACGCACGGGCCGCGGAGCGGCGTCGACGCCGAAACCGCCGCGGAAGAACACCATCGGACGCTCCTCGCAGACCGATTCGAGTTCCCGGACGCGTCCGATCACGACATCGTGATCGCCGGCGACGTGCACCGACTGCACGTCCGCGTGCACGCGCAGCAGCACCCCGGGCAGTGACGGCGTCGACCACCGCGACGGCTCCCACGCGAGCCCGTCGAACTTGGAACCCCGGCTCGAGCCGAACCGGAAGCAGAGGTCCGTCTGGTCCTCGTGCAGCACGTTGATCGTGAACCGTCCCGACCGCCGAATGCGCGGCCACGCCCGCCCCCGGTGGTCGGCGCAGAACAGGATCAGCGGCGGCTCCAGCGATACCGACGCGAACGACTGGCACGTGAACCCCACCGGACCCTCCGTGTCGAGTCCGGTCACCACCGTGACGCCACTGGCGAATTGGCCGAGGGCGCGGCGCATCTCGTCCGGCGAGGGTGCATCCGCGCGTGTGCCGGACGTCGTGTCGGCCGGTTCGGTTGCCATCAGATCGCCTCCGAGTGCTGTTCCGTCGCCGACCCGTTCGACGATCGTCCCCGAGGCTAGGGACGGCGCGGAAGCGTCACGAGATGCCGTCTCGGTCAGTGGAAATCCCCGACGGGTGCCGTCCGCGACCGGGTGGTGTCTCGCTGACCGGGATCGCTTCTGTCCGAGCGGGGGGCGCGCTGGCAACGTGATCGACCATGACGACTGACTCGAGTTACGAGGGTACCCTGAAGGAGCTGAAGACCGACCTCGGCGTGCTTCGCTACCACGAGGCCGGCGACGGTCCGCCGCTTCTGCTGCTGCACGGCTCCGGCCCCGGCGTGACGGGGTGGCGCAACTTCCGCGGCAACCTCGGCGTCTTCGCGGAACATTTCCGGACCTTCATCCTGGAGTTCCCGGGATTCGGGGTCAGCGACGACTTCGGTGGTCACCCGATGCTCACTGCGGGCGACGCGGTACTCCGCTTCCTCGACGGGCTCGGACTCGACGAGGTCGCGATCCTCGGAAACTCGATGGGCGGCATCGTCGCCACCCAGTTCGCCATCGCACACCCCGACCGGGTCGCCAAGCTGATCACCATCGGCGGCATCGGCAGGAACCTCTTCAGCCCCGGTCCCGGTGAGGGCATCAACCTGCTGATGGAGTTCACGGACGACCCCACCCGGGAACGCCTGATCGCGTGGCTGCACTCGATGGTGTTCGACCCCGCCATGGTGACCGAGGAACTGATCGAGGAACGCTGGACGCAGGCCACCGATCCGGAGACGCTCGCCAGCGCCCGCAAGATGTACAGCAAGGCCGCGTTCGCGGCGGGCGCCAAGGCGGCACTCGAGTCCGACGCGACCCCGTACTGGGCCCAGCTGCACAAGGTGACGGCGCCGACGCTCCTTACGTGGGGTCGCGACGACCGGGTCAGCCCGCTGGACATGGCGATCATCCCGATGCGGTCGATTCCCAAGGCGGAACTGCACGTGTTCCCGAACTGCGGGCACTGGGCGATGATCGAGCAGAAGACGGCATTCGAGAGCGCCGTCCTCGCCTTCCTCCTCCGCAAGGACGGCAGCGGACGATGAGCGAAAGATTCGACAGCACCGTCGATTTCCTCGTCGTCGGCAGCGGCGGCGGCGGGATGGCCGCCGCCATCACGGCGGCCCACCGCGGACTCGACACCCTGGTCATCGACAAGGGCTCGACGTTCGGCGGATCCACCGCCATCTCCGGCGGCGGCATCTGGATTCCCAACGCTCCGACGCTGCGCGCGAAGGGCGTCGTCGACTCCCGCGAGTCGATCCGCCGCTACCTCGACATCATCACCGAGGGCACGGTTCCCGCCGACCGCCTCGACGCGTTCGTCGACAAGGGCCCCGAGTTGATGGACCTGCTCGACCGCAGCCCGCACATGACGCTCTACTGGGTGAAGGGGTACTCCGACTACCACCCGGAGTACGAGGGCGGCCGTCCGCTCGGGCGCACCATCGAATGCACGCCGTTCGACACCCGGGCGCTGAAGGAGGACGAGCAGTTCCAGCGTCCCAACAGCATGAAAGGCCCACTGGGTCTGTGGGTCACGTCCAAGGACTACCACGACCTCGCCATGGTCAAGCGCACCTGGAAGGGCCGCAAGGCGTCGCTGGTGGCGGCGTGGCGGGTGGCGTCCAACGTGATCCGCCGACGCCACATGGCCACCGGCGGACGCGCACTCGTCGCACGGATGCGGATGGTCCTCAAGGACGCCGGAGTGCCGTTGTGGCTGAAGACGTCCATGACGGAACTGATCGTCGACGACGCCGGAGCGGTCGTCGGTGTGCTCGCCGAGCGCGACGGACGGACGGTCCGGATCGGGGCCCGGCGCGGTGTGCTGCTCGCGACCGGCGGATTCGACCACAACCAGGACATGCGCGCGAAGTACCTGCCCAAGCACGGCGCCCCGGACATCAGCGCGGGCGCCCGCGAGAACACCGGCGACGGCATCGTCGCGGGTCAGCGGCTCGGTGCGGCCGTCGACCTCATGGACGACGCGTGGTGGATGCCGTCGGTGCTGCACCCGATGGGCGCCGTGATCCCGCTGGTGTCGGAGCGGTGCATTCCGCCGTCGGTGATCGTGAACGGTCGCGGCGAACGCTTCACCAACGAGTCGTCGCCGTACGTGAACTTCGTGCACGACCAACTCGACGGCGGGCACGTCCCGGCGTGGTTCGTGATGGACAACAAGGCGAAGTCGCGGTACCCGTTCGCGCAGGTGCTGCCGGGAGTGCCGTTCCCGCAGGGGTTCTACGACTCCGGCGTGGTGCACAAGGCCGACACGCTCCGCGACCTCGCCGAGCAGATCGGTGTCAGGGCCGACACCCTCGTCGCGACCGTCGACCGGTTCAACGGCTTCGCCCGCTCCGGCAAGGACGAGGATTTCGGCCGTGGCGACAGCGCGTACGACCGGTACTACGGCGACCCGACGATGAAGAACCCGTGCCTCGACGAGATCACGCAGGGACCGTTCTACGCGATCCGCTGCGAGGCAGGCGACCTGGGAACGAAGGGCGGCCTCGTCACCGACGCCGACGCGCGGGTGCTCCGCGAGGACGGATCCGTCATCGACGGCCTCTACGCCACCGGCAACACGTCGGCGTCGGTGATGGGCAATGAATACGCCGGCGCGGGCGCGACCATCGGTCCCGCGATGGTGTTCGGCTACATCGCCGCGCAGCACGCCGCCCAGGTGAGTGGCAAAGAGTCCCCGGACACACGACGGCACTCACGTGCGGGGGAGGTGGCGTGATGCTGAGCGACCCGCAACGCCTGTCCGCCGCCCACCTGTTGCGAAACGCCGAACGGGACCGCGCCCCCATCGACCCGCTGACCACCGTCTTCCCGGACATCGACGTCGTCGACGCGTACGAGATCGCGCTGCTCAACATCCGGGCGCGGCTGGCGGCGGGGGAAACGGTGTACGGCCACAAGGTCGGACTGTCCTCCGAGGTCATGCAGAAGATGATGGGTGTCGACGAGCCCGACTACGGACATCTGCTGTCGAGCATGGTGTACGCCGAGGGGACGCCGATCGACACCGCGCAGTTCTGCTACCCGCGCATCGAGGTGGAGATCGGGTACGTCCTCGGCGAGACCCTGCCGGGGGAGGGGTGCACCGAGGCGGACGTGCTCGCGGCCACCGAATACATCGTTCCCAGCATCGAACTGATCGACTCCCGCATCACGGACTGGAAGATCGGGCTCGCCGACACGATCGCCGACAACGCGTCCTCGGCCGGGGTGATCCTCGGCGCCGGACGTGTGGAACCGGCGAACGTCGACATCGGCGCCATCTCCGCGGTGCTCTTCCGGGGCGACGACGAGATCGCGCGGGGCGAGGCGTCGGCGGTGCTCGGCAATCCCACGAAGGCCGTGGCCTGGCTGGCCCGGAAGGTCGCGAGCTTCGGGGTGCGGCTCGAGGCCGGGCACGTGATCCTGCCCGGTTCGTGCACCCGCGCGATCGACGCCCGGCCCGGCGACGTGTTCCGCGCCGAATTCAGTGACATCGGTTCCGTATCAGTAGAATTCAAGTAAAGGCGACAACTGTGACCAAGGCTCTCGCCGCGATCGTCGGATCCGGCAACATCGGCACCGACCTGATGTACAAGCTGCTCCGCTCGGAGATCATCGAACCGCGCTGGATGATCGGCGTCGACCCCGAGAGCGAGGGACTGAAGCGCGCCGCGGACCGGGGCGTGATCGCCAGCGCCGAGGGCGTCGACTGGCTGCTCGCCCAGGACGAGCGTCCCGACATCGTGTTCGAGGCCACGTCCGCGTACGTGCACCGGGCCAACGCCTCCCGCTACGCGGAACTCGGCATCCAGGCCGTCGACCTCACCCCCGCCGCGCTCGGACCCGCCGTCGTGCCCGCCGTGAACATGGGCGAGCACCGGACCGCGCCGAACGTCAACCTCATCACCTGCGGCGGCCAGGCGACCATCCCCATGGTGCACGCCGTCTCCCGGATCACCGACGTGGCGTACGCCGAGATCGTCGCCAGCGTGGCCTCGCCGTCCGCGGGGCCGGGCACCCGCGCGAACATCGACGAGTTCACGATCACCACGAGCCGCGGCATCGAAACGATCGGCGGAGCGAAGAAGGGCAAGGCGATCATCATCCTGAACCCGGCCGAACCACCGATGTTCATGAAGGACACCGTGTTCTGCTCCATTCCCGCCGACGCCGACCGGGACGCGATCACCGCGTCCATCCACGACGTCGCGGCGTCCGTGCAGGCCTACGTCCCCGGCTACCGGCTGCGCGCCGAACCCCAATTCGACGACCCGACACCGATCAGCGGCGGACTCGCCCGGGTCGGCATCTTCCTCGAGGTCGAGGGCGCCGGCGACTTCCTGCCGCCCTACTCCGGCAACCTCGACATCATGACCGCCGCCGCCACCAAGGTCGGCGAGAGCTTCGCGACGCAGATCCTCGGCGCGAGCGTCTGAGCGCGTCCGCCCCACTCACTCTTCGAAGGACTACCGATGCCCTACAGTGCTGATCTCGACATCCGGGTGACGGACTCGTCGCTGCGCGACGGCTCCCACGCCAAGCGCCACCAGTTCACCGTCGAACACGTCCGCTCCATCGTCGGGGCGCTCGACGCCGCCGGGGTCCCGGTCATCGAGGTCACGCACGGCGACGGACTCGGCGGCTCCTCGTTCAACTACGGCTTCAGCCACACCCCGGAACAGGAGCTGATCAAGGCCGCGGTGGAGACGGCGAAGCAGGCGAAGATCGCGTTCCTCATGCTCCCCGGGCTGGGTGTCCAGTCCGACATCCGCGAGGCCGCCGACAACGGCGCGAGCATCTGCCGCATCGCCACACACTGCACCGAGGCCGACATCTCCGTCCAGCACTTCGGTCTCGCCCGCGACCTCGGGCTGGAGACGGTCGGGTTCCTGATGATGTCGCACAGTCAGCCGCCGGAGGTCCTCGCGAAGCAGGCCCGGATCATGGCCGACGCCGGCTGCCAGTGCGTCTACGTCGTCGACTCGGCCGGGGCCCTGATCATGAATGCCGTCGGCGACCGGGTGTCCGCACTGGTCACCGAACTCGGCGACGACGCGCAGGTCGGCTTCCACGGGCACGAGAACCTCGGCCTCGGTGTCGCCAACTCGGTGCTCGCCGTCGAGGCCGGCGCCCTGCAGATCGACGGATCCACCCGGCGTTTCGGCGCCGGAGCCGGCAACACCCCGGTCGAGGCGTTCGCCGCCGTCGCCGAGAAACTCGGGATCCGCACGGGCATCGACACTCTGAAGATCATCGACGCGGCCGAGGACGTCGTCCGGCCGATCATGGACGACGACTGCCTGCTCGACCGGCTGTCGCTGACCATGGGCTACGCCGGTGTGTACTCGAGCTTCCTCAAGCACGCGGATTCCCACGCCCGCCGGTACGGGGTATCCGGTGCGGAGATCCTCATCGAGGCCGGCAGGCGCAAGCTGGTCGGCGGTCAGGAGGACCAGCTGATCGAGATCGCCCTCGGTCTCGCGGACCGGAAGTCCGCGGAAGCCGCAGTCGCCGAGAAGAAGTCCGCCTAGGCGTTTCGCCGGGTACCGACACCAGAAAGCCGAGATCATCATGGGCCAGGTTCTTGACAGGATCGAACAGTACGCGGACGAGATCCGCGCGGAAGGCGCCGAGGGCGACAGGCTGATGCGCCTGTCCGACACGTCCGCGAAACGGTTGCGCGACTCCGGAGTGATGCGGATGCTGCAGCCCAAGGAGTACGGGGGCTACGAATCGCATCCGCGCGAGTTCGCGGAGACCGCGATGGGCATCGGCGCCATCGACGGGGCCGCGGGCTGGGTCAGCGGCATCGTCGGCGTCCACCCCTGGGAGCTGGCGTTCTTCGACCGCACGGCGCAGGACGAGGTGTGGGGCGAGGATTCCGACATGTGGATGGCCTCGCCGTACGCCCCGATGGGCGTGGCCGTGCCGACCGACGGCGGCTACGTCCTCAACGGACGGTGGTCGTTCTCGTCGGGCACCGACCACTGCGGGTGGGTCATGATCGGCGCCGCGGTCGGCGACCGGGACGGCAACCGCGTGATGCCCCCGAAGATCCTGCACGTGCTGCTCCCGCGCTCGGATTACGACATCGACCAGGACAGCTGGAACGTCGTCGGACTGCGCGGCACCGGATCCAAGGACCTGATCGTCAAGGATGCGTTCATCCCGCAGCACCGGACGCTGCAGGCCGACAAGGTGTTCGACGGGTCCGCGCCGAAGGAGTTCGGCCGCACCCAGACGCTGTACAACTTCCCGTTCTCCTGCATCTTCCCGCTCGGCATCACGTCCTCGCTCATCGGCATCGCCGAGGGCGCGCTGGCCTGCCACCTGAACGCGCAGCGCGAACGCATCACCGTCTCCGGCACCGCGATCAAGGAAGACCCGTATGTGCTGTTCGCGATCGGCGAGGCGGCCGCGGAGATCGCGGCGTCGCGCGCGGCGATCCTCGAGACGGTCGACCGGTTCTGGGACATGACCGAGAAGGGCCGGGAGGTGTCGTTCGAACTGCGCTCCATCGGCCGGCGCACCCAGACCGCCGCCGCGTGGCGGGCAGTGCGCGCGGTGGACGAGATCTTCGCCCGCTCCGGCGGCGGTGCGCTGCAACTGAAGACACCCATGCAACGCTTCTGGCGCGACGCCCACGCCGGCCTCTCCCACGCCATCCACGTGCCCGGATCGATCTTCCACTCCTCGGCTCTGACCCAGCTCGGCGGAGAACCCCAGGGCATCCACCGCTCCATGATCTAGGCGCTTCGCGCCCGTGCGCCTTTTTGGTAGTTCCAGCAACCAGAAAGGCGCACGGGCGGCGGAGCCGCCTCCAGGAAAGGACTTCCACATGACCGACATCCGAGGGCTCGGCTACCTGCGGATCCAGACGAAGGACGTGCCACGCTGGCGTGAGCTGGTGGTGGACGGGCTGGGCATGGCCGAGGGGTCCGGCCCCGAGCCGGACGGCCTGTACCTGCGCGTCGACGAGCGACGGTCCCGGCTGATCGTCCTGCCCGGCGACACGGACAAAGCTCTCGCCGTGGGGTGGGAGGTGCGCGACCAGTTCGCCCTGCAGCGGGTGCGCGAGGCCGTCGAGAAGGCCGGTGTCGAGGTGACCGTGCTCTCGGAGGAGGACTCGCGCTACCGCGACGCCGAGCAGGTGATCGCGTTCGACGATCCGTCCGGCACCCGGGTGGAGGTGTTCTTCGGGCCCGTGCTCGACCACAGTCCGGTCGTTACTCCGCACGGGGGCCGCTTCGTCACGGGCGCGCAGGGACTGGGGCACGTGGTCCTCCCGACGCCGGCGTTCGAGGAGGCCTACACGTTCTACACCGAGGTGCTGGGTTTCCTGCCCCGCGGCGCGATCCGGCTCGGACCGGCCGACGCCCCGGGACCGGCCCGCCGGGTGCGGTTCATGGGCGTCAACCAGCGCCATCACAGTCTCGCGTTGTGCCCGGCGCCGCACAGCGGCGAACCCGGGATGGTGCACCTGATGACGGAGGTCGACTCCCTCGACGCCGTCGGCCAGGCTCTCGACCGGCTCGGCAAGCTCGGATTCTCGATCTCGTCGACCCTCGGCCGTCACACCAACGACCGCATGGTGTCGTTCTACGTACGCGCCCCCGGCGGCTGGGACCTCGAGTTCGGCACCGAGGGCATGCTCGTCGACGAGGCGCACTACACCGCGGAGGAGATCACCGCGGACAGCTACTGGGGTCACGACTGGTCGGGTTCCGAGCCGCTGGCGGCGTTCTCGTGACGGCGTCGCGCGCCCGGATCGGCGCGATGGCCGCGCTCGTTCTCCTCGGCGGAAGTGCTTGTTCCACTGCGTCATCCGAGACGGCGACGGACCCGGGTGTGCTCCGGCCGGGCCAGCTTCTGTCGTCCCGGGCCGTCGACGACGGTCCGGCACTGCCGAGCGCCGGACGGAACGAGGTGATCACCTACGCGTCGCAGGACGGCAACGGCGACCCGGTCGTGGTGTCGGGCACGGTGTCGATTCCCCGCACACCCGCACCCGAGGGCGGGTATCCGGTGATCAGTTGGGCGCACGGCACGACGGGTGTCGCGGACGCCTGCGCCCCGTCCGCGGATTTCGTGGGCGGCCCCGCCCACAGTTATCTCACCGGGGTGAATGCGTCCCTCGACGACTGGGTCGCGAAGGGATACGCCGTGGTGAGCACGGACTACCAGGGTCTGGGAACGCCGGGTATCCACCCGTACGTCAACGGCGACACGGAGGCGAACGCCGTCGTGGACATCGTCCGCGCCGCCCGCGACATGGACCCGGCCGTCGGCACGACGTGGTTCGTGATCGGTCACAGCCAGGGCGGCCAGGCGGCGCTGTTCACCGCGGCGCAGGGCGCGGAACGCGCGCCGGAGCTGAATCTCGGTGGCGCCGTGGCAATCGCCCCCGGCAACGGGCTCGATCAGACGCCGCAGTACTTCCGCTCGGGTGTTCCGGGTATCGAAGCGGCCGAGTCGTTCCTCCCGCTGATCCTCCTCGGCGCCCAGGCCGCGGATCCGGCCATCGACCCGTCGGCGTTGCTGACGGCGCAGGCGCAACCGCTCCTGACGGCCGCGCGGACCGGGTGCATCGACGACATCCGCAAGGTGCCGCCCGTGCCCGCCGATCAGGTCTTCCGCCCCGACGCCGATCTGGGACCGCTGACCGACTACCTGGGGCGCCAGGAGCCGTCGAGGGTCCACGTGCAGGTCCCGACGCTGGTCGCGCAGAGTTCCGGCGACCGGGTGGTGAGCAAGCCGTCGACGGATCTGATGGTGAAGACGTTGCAGGACAACGGGAACGAACTGACGTACCGGACGTACGAGGGTGTCGACCACCGCGGGACGATCGGGGCGGCGCAGCAGGACGCGCAGGAGTTCGTCGCCGGGATCCTCGCTCGCTGACACGCCGTGACGGCACGCCCTCAACAGAATGTTGACAACAGACTGTTGAGGGTGTGGGGTGGTGGGGTGACCACCGACGACCAGACCCACGCGGCCGAACTCGACCGGGCACGCGCGACGCTGAACGAGGCCGGTGCTGCGCGACTCGAGCGGCGTCCGTGGGAGCATCCCCGGCAGCCCCGTTCGGACACCGACCTCGTCCGGTTCGCGGTGTGGGCCGGGGATGCCGAGGACACGGGCCCGGCCGTGCTCGAGGCCGGGCTGCGGCTGCTGGCGTCGGCCCGGGTGGAGCTCGACCAGATCGAGGCCGGTCTGCTGTTCGCTGCCCGGGGCAGTGGAATGACCTGGCCGCACATCGCGGAGGCGCTCGGCCTGGGTTCGGCGCAGGCCGCCCAGCAACGCCTGAACCGGGTCGCCTCCCGGGCCGGCGACCGCGACGCGGAGGCCTGAGCGATGCCACCGCCGGGCGAATCCCGGAGTGGCGCCGGCGAGGTACTCCTGACCGGAATCGCGGCCGGCCCCGGCACCGCGGTCGGGCCTGCGCGGATCATCGCGGGTCCGGACGACTTCGGATGCTTTCGTCCGGGCGACGTGCTGGTCTGCCGCACGACGTCGCCGGCGTGGACCCCGCTGTTCGCCCTCGCCTGCGCGGTGGTCACCGAGAGCGGCGGGATGGCCGCGCACGCCGCGATCCTGGCCCGCGAGTTGGGCATCCCCGCGGTCGTGGCTGCGGCGGGGGCGATGACCACCCTGACCGAGGACGAGCCGGTCCGCGTGGACGGCACCCACGGGCAGGTCCGAACCGGGAGGCCCCGATGACGCACCGCACCCCGGCCGACATCCTGGTGCTGCACGCCGTGCGGATCCTGGGCTACGCGGAGACCGCGCGGATCGCCGCCCGGTTCGCCCTGCCTCCGGGGCCGGTCGCCGAGCACCTCCTCGATGCGGAGGCCCGGGGCTGGGTCACCCACACCGACTTCGCCGGGGACGGCGGCTGGTCCCTCACCGACACGGGAAAGGTTCACGGCGAGCGCCTGCTCGCCGCCGACCTCGACGAGTGCGGCGCCCGCGCCGTGGTGGTGCAGGTCCACCGGGACTTCCTGCCACACAACGTCTCCGTGGCGGACGCGTGCACCGCCTGGCAGCTGACCGAGATGGGCATCGGCGAGACGACCGTGACGCTCGACGAGACGATCGACCGGCTGGAATCCGCTGCGCATGCGCTGGCCGAACTCGAGACCCGACTGGTCGCGGACCTGGACCGGTTCGCCGGCTATCACCGGCGGTTCGCCGACGCCGTCGACCGGGCAGGCACCGACCCCGCCTGGATCGCCGCGACCGACCTCGACTCCTGCCACCGCGTATGGTTCGAATTCCACGAGGACCTCATCGCTTCCCTCGGCCTGACCCGCTGACGCGGCCTAGTCTCGAACTCATGGGCCTGCGACTGCGAGACACCATCGGACGCCAGTTGCGCGAGCTTCGCTACGAGCCGACGGCGAAACGGATCCGCGCCGTGCTGAACGGGGTCACGGTGGTCGACAGCGACCGTGCGGTTCTGGTCTGGGAACCGAGGCGTGTCGTTCCCACGTATGCGGTGCCCGCGGAGGACGTCGCCGCGGAGTTGTCACCTCAGCCGCCCGGCGCGGCGCGGGCGGACGAGGCCGGCGACGTCGGGTTCGCCCTGCCGGACGTGACGACGATGCGGGTACTCGATCCGCGGGTGCCGTTCTCGGTGCGCAGCACGGAGGGCGAGCCCGTGGAGATCCGCACCGGCGCCCGGTCGGCGGCGGGTTTCCTGCCCGCCGACCCGGATCTGAGCGGCTATGTGGTGCTCGACTTCGGCGGCTTCGACCGCTGGCTGGAGGAGGACGACGAGATCGTCGGGCATCCGCACGACCCGTTCCAGCGCATCGACGTCCGCCGCACGTCCCGGCACGTCCGGGTGATGCTGGGCGACACACTCCTCGCCGACACCCGGCGGGCTCGACTGCTGTTCGAGACGATGCTGCCGGTCCGCTACTACCTGCCGCCCGAAGACGTCGTCGCGGAACTGCGACCGAGTACGACGACAACCTACTGTGCCTACAAGGGTGAGGCCGCGTACTCGTCCGTCGTCATCGCCGACGGCGTGCTCGACGACATCGCATGGCGTTACGACGAGCCGCTCGTCGACGCGTCGGAAGTGCGGGGGCTCATGGCGTTCTTCGACGAGCGACTCGATATGGTCGTCGACGGTGTGGCCCGGCCGCGGCCGGTGACGCCCTGGTCTTAGCGCTGGCCCTCGCGCTCCTCGCCGGCACCGGCGTCCGCGCTCCCGAGCGCGACCTCCAACGCCCGTGCCTCGTGAGCGTGCCCGAGCAATTCGTATCCGACGACGGTGACGACCGGTGCCAGCATCACCACGATCAGGCACCACGCCATCGACACGCCCTGCGCCGCCAGCACCAGGGCGAGCGCGATCGTCGCCGCGGTCAGGACGAGGAGCAGGATGTGGAACGGGTCGGGAACCCGGAGCAGGTACGTGTACAGCAGGTACACGCCCGCGAGGAAGATCGCGACGGGCCCGGCGACGGCGAGCACCGTTGCCGTCGCGCCGAGGTGGGAGGCGTGTTCGATGTAGTAGGCGGCCACGTGCAGCCCGGCGCCCACCGCGGCCAGGGACGCGAAGAGCGCGATGTGGCTGTATCCCCACACGAACGATCGGTTGCGGTACACCTCGAGTATCTCCGCCGAGGGCAGCGTGTAGTAGACCCACCACAGTCCGAACGTGAGTCCGATGCCCGCGACCGCGACGAGTATCGCGTCCAGCGTCCAGCCCTGGTGATCGACGACGGCGGACAGCGAGGTCACGGTGCCGATCACCCCCTCGCCGAGCGTGATGATCACGAGCAGGCCGTGACGCTCGACGATGTGGTGTGCGTGCCAGGGTGTTCCGCCCTTGTACCGTTCGGCGATGACGGGGCCGCTCATCTCGAAGAGGATGAGTATCACGCCGAGGCCGAACGCGTACTCGACGGTGAGCGGTGCGACCACCAAGGCGACCCAGCCGATCTGCGCGAGAACGAGTGTCGTGACATAGGTCAGCGACGCGGAGCGGTGGTCGGGGTCGTGCCGGGCGGCGCGCAACCACTGGAACACCATCGCCACGCGCATGACGATGTACCCGGACACCATCACCGAATTGTCGAGTTCGACTCCGCGGTCGATGGACGCGAACATCGGCGGCATGCCGAGCGCCAGGATGACGACGCCGATCATCTGGATCATGGTGGTGACCCGGTAGATCCAGTCGTCGGTGTCGTAGGCGGAGGCGAACCAGGAGAAGTTGATCCACGCCCAGATGATCGAGAACATCGCGAACGAGAATCCCGCCAGCCCGGCGGCGACGTGTCCTTCGGCGAGGAGGTGCGCGAACTGATTGCCCGCGACACCGAACGCGACGACGAACGTCAGATCGAACAGCAACTCCAACGGTGTTGCCGCACGGTGCTCCTCGTGCGGATCACGTCCGACCATCTTCTGGACGCGGTGGGCGAGGCTCCCGTCGTCCGGTGCCGATCGTTCGGGCGCGTTCACGGCGGGGGAGTTACGGGGTCGCCTGGTCTGCCTGCACCACGAGGTCGGCGACGGCGGCAGGCTGAGACACGAGGACGGCGTGCGACGCGGGAATCTCCGTGATCTGCGCCCCCGCCCGGGTAGCCATGAACCGCTCGGACGCCGCCGGAATCACCTGATCGTTCTGAGCGACCATGGCCCAGCTGGGAGTCGACGCCCACGAGGGCGGCCCGCTCGGTTCGAGGTTCGCCACCAGCGCTGCCGACCGCTGGTGCGCCAGCATATCGGCGGCCGTCGCGTCCGACACGTCGGGGGCGAACACTCGATGGAAGTCGGCCGGGTTGATGTAGCCGTCGAGGTTTCTGCCCGCGATTCCGGTGGGATCGTTCTCGACGACCTTCACCTGCAGCACCGGCGGAAGCAATTGGCTGCCGGGGAACCGGATCGGGTCGAGGTTCAGCATGACCGGCTCGCCCTGCGCCGGGGCGAACGCCGCCACATACACGAGAGCCTCGACGTTCGGGGAATGCACGTTGGTGATGACGGCGCCGCCGTACGAGTGGCCGACGAGCACCACCGGCCCCGGGATGTCCGCGAGCACCTTCTCGATGGCGGCGGAGTCGTACGCCGGTCCGCGCAACGGGTTGTCCGGGACCACGACTTCATACCCTCGACCGCGGAGGTTCGCCGCCACCGCATCCCAACTTGTCGTGTCGGCGAACGCGCCGTGCACCAGCACCACCGTCGGCCGATCCTGGGCGAGAGCCGGTCCGGCCCCCACGGTCACCGTGCCTGCGACGGCGATCGCGCACGCGGCCAGGGCGGTTCGAAGTCGAAGAAGTCGCATCGCTCGTCTCCCGAGTCAGGACGGAACCCAGCGGTCAGGGGTGAAGGGACCTGCGCGCTAAGAACACTCGCACGACGACAGGCACTGTCGTACGACGAGCGACGCCGTGGCCTGGCCCTTCGGGGCTGAGATTACTCGCCCGCAGCGCGGTCGGCACCATTTCGGCTAGCGTGACCGGAGGGGGTGCTCCGCCGACGTCAGGAGGAACCCGTGGATCTCGCGCTGCACGACACCGTCGCCGTGGTCACCGGAGCCAGCAAGGGTATCGGGCTCGCCATCACCCGCGCGCTGGCCGCGGAAGGCGCCTTCGTGGTGGCGGGCGCACGGTCGCCCAGCCCCGAACTGGACGAACTCGTCCGCGGCGGAACCGTGGAGGCGGTGAGCGTCGACCTGTCGACGCCCGCCGGTCCGGGCGAACTCGTCGCCGCCGCCACCGCACGCGGCAGTCTCGGCGTCGTCGTCAACAACGTCGGAGCCGCCCATCCGAGACTCTCCGGCTTCCTCGACGTGACCGACGAGGACTGGATCACGACGATGAATCTCAACCTGATGTCGGCGGTGCGGACGATCCGGGCCGCTCTGCCCCCGATGATCGCCGCGGGCCGGGGCAGCATCGTGACCACCAGTTCGGTCAACAGTTTCCTGCCCGATCCCACCGTCATCGACTACTGCGCGTCCAAGGCAGCGCTCACCAACTTCTCGAAGGCGCTGTCGAAAGAGGTGGGACCGCTCGGCATTCGGGTGAACACCGTCAGTCCCGGACCGGTGTCGACCGCATTGTGGCTCGGGGACGACGGGGTGGCCGCCACGGTGGCGCGGGCCGCGGGCGGCGATCCGTCGGCCGTGGCGGAGGGTGTCGCGAAACAGGCCGTCACGGGCCGGTTCACCCGCCCCGACGAGGTGGCGGACCTCGTCGTGTTCCTCGCGAGCGGCCGGGCGGGCAACGTGACGGGGTCCGATTTCGTGATCGACGGCGGACTGGTCACCACTCTCTGACGCGCGCTAGCGGCGGCCCAGGAGCTTTCGCATGCCCTCGGCCGCCCCGCGCACGAGTGCGTCGCGGGGGAAGCCGCTGCGCTTCCGGGCCGCATCGTAGTTGCCGCCCGCCACCCACACCGGGCCGTCGGCGAGGTGCGCGAGCCCCTCCCGGGCAACGTCTTCGGGCTCGGCGACATTCATCCCGGGAAGATCGAAATTCAGGCCCGCCCGGACCATCGCCGGCGTGCGGGTGACACCGAGGACCAGTTCGACCACGTGCACGCCGAACGGTGCGAGTTCCAGCCAGAGGCTCTCCGCGAAGATCCGGCCGAACGCCTTGGATGCGGCGTAGATGCTCTGGTCCTCCGAACCCAGATACCCGGCCAGCGAGCCGACCAGCATGATGCCGCCCCGGCCGCGGTCCTTCATCCTCGCGCCGAAGTGCTGCGAAACGTGCAGCTGAGAGGTGATGTTCAGGTCGATGACACGCTGGAAGCCGGTGAGGTCTCCGCTGACGAACTCGTGCCCGTAACTGTTGGCACCGGCGTTGAAGATCAGCAGGCCCACCTCGACGTCGTCGGTCGCGGCGCGGATCCGGTCGAGTGCGTCCGGGTCGAGGAGATCGAGGGCGAGGGTGCGGACCTCGATCCCGTGAGCGCGGACCTTGTCCGCGGTCTCCTCGAGCGGTCGAGGCTTGCGCGCGACGAGGACGAGATTGATCCCCGCCCTACCCAGTTCTTCGGCGAAACTCGCGCCGACGCCCTCGGAGCCGCCTGCGATGACGGCCCACGGGCCGTAGTGATCGAAGTCGATCATGATGTGTTCTCCTTCGAATTCGTTCAGGGGACGACGACAGGAGTCGGCACCGGGTCGTGGTCGCGCACCGGGACGGCCCCTGCTTCCGCGGCCTGGGTGATCGTCGCGGTCAGCGCCGCGCACCCCGTGCGGGGAGCGCCGGGGCGCCCCGGCCCGGCGCTGTCGATCTCGCGGCAGGTCGCGCGGGCGGCGTCGTCCCACTGAATGGACGTGTGTTCCCAGCTGTTCTTCTGGACCAGGACGCGCGCGCCGCACTCAGTGCACTGCAGCGGCTGCATCGGCTTCGCGCACCTTTCGCGCGAGATTCTCGTCGACTTCGCGCTTCCACGACTCCACGGGGCGGGTGGTGTCGAGTTCGAACTCGAACCGCTCGGTCATCTGCGGGGTCACCGCGGCGGCGTCGACGTAGAACTGCTCGTACCAGCGTCGCAGCTGGTAGACCGGGCCGTCCTCCTCGCACAGCAGCGGGTTCTCGATGCGGGTCTTGTTCTTCCAGATCTCGATGTCCTGTTCGAAGCCCTTCGCGATGAACGTGCCGAAGTTCTTCGCCATCTCGGCCGCCGCGTCGCCACCCAGTTCCGTCGATTTCTTGACGATGATGCCGTACTGCAGCACGAACTTGTCGGCGCTGACGGGGTAGTGGCAGTTGATCAGCACGGAGTCGACGTCGTGGGTCTCGTACTCGTACGTCAGGTCGTCGACCATGAACGACGGACCGAAATAGGTGGCATCCGAGCGGCTCCCGACCATCTTGGGCTGGCCCGACGCCTGCGGGCGCATGTCCTCACGGGCCTGCCCGCGCATGAACTGGCTGGCCACGTGGCCCTCGAAGACGTTCTTGAAGTAGGTGGGAAACGAGAAGTGCACGTAGAAGAAGTGCGCCATGTCGACGATGTTGTCGACCACCTCCCGGCAGTTGGTGTCGACCGTGGTCCGGTACCACACCCAGTCCGTCCACTCGTCGTCGAGCGCCCCGTCGATGCGGGGAATCGTGACGTCCGCGGGCGGAGGGTTGCCCTCCGGGTCGTTCCATACGAACAGCATCCCGTCCTGGTCGAGCGCGTGCCACGACCGGGTCCGGGCGAGCGGTGGCACCCGGCGCGCGTACGGAATCTTCTTGCAGCGGCCGTTGCTTCCCCAGCGCCAGTCGTGGAACGGGCACGCCACCTCGTCGCCCTTGACCGTGCCCTGGCTGAGGTCGCCGCCCATGTGCCGGCAGTACCCGTCGAGGACGGCGAGATCGCCGGCGCTGTCGGCGAAGACGACGAGCTTGGTGCCGAATGCGTCGACGGAGTGGGGCTTGCCGTCCTTGAAATCCTCGGACAACCCGAGGCAGTGCCATCCACGGGCGAATCGGGTGGGCGCTGCGCCGGTGTCGATTTCGCGTACCTCGACTGTGTCGGACTGTTGGGTGGTCACGATGCGTCCCGTCCTCTCCTGGGCTTGTGCGGTGCCCTGCACGCTAAGTGAGCGGAGACGGCCCGAATCCTGTGGTCCCACTGGACGGGACCGTCCGGCGGGGCGCGTTTCCCGTTGAGCGAGACGCATATCCATGTGCGGGAGCGATGGCCCTACCCTCCGACAGATGACGAACGAGGTCCTCCGATCGGTCCGTGGTCTGCTGCCGATGATCGCGGAGTGCGCGGACAAGGTCGACGAGTCCCGGCGGGTGTCCGAACAGGTGATCCGCGAGCTCGGCGACGCCGGAGTGTTCAAGATGCTGCAGCCCCGGCGGTACGGCGGCACGGAGAGCAATCCGGTGCACTTCTACGAGGTGGTGCGCGCCGTGTCCGGTGTGTGCGGTTCGACGGGGTGGCTGGCGTCCGTGCTCGGTGTGCACCCGTGGCACCTGGCCCTGTTCGACGACCGCGCACAGCACGACGTGTGGGGCCACGACGATTCGGTTCTCGTGTCGTCCGCCTACGCGCCCGTCGGGCGGCTCGTCCCGGTGGACGGCGGATATCTCCTGACCGGGGACTGGCACTTCTCCTCCGGCTGCGAACACGCGTCGTGGGCGCTGCTCGGCGCGATGCTGGTCGGGGCCGAGGGTCGCCCGGTCGATTTCCTGACGGCGCTGGTGCCGCGCTCGGACTACCGGATCCACGACGTGTGGGACGTGGTGGGGATGCGCGGCACCGCCAGCAACGAGATCAGCGCCGAGGGCGTGTTCGTTCCCGAACACCGGATCAAGCGGAATTACGAGACGGCGCAACTGCGCGGACCCGGGCAGAAGGTGAATCGCGGGCCGCTGTACCGGATGCCGTTCGCCACCCTGTTCACCACTGCCGTCGCGGCGCCCGGGGTCGGCGTGGTCGCGGGGTGCTACGAACGCTATCTGACGTTCATGCGGGAACGGGTGCGGCTCAGCCTCGGTGGTGGCAGATTCGTCGACGACCAGTTCGCGCAGGTGGCGGTGGCCCGGGCGTCGTCGGAGATCGACGCCGCCATACTGCAGATGGATCGCAACGTGCGGGACCTGTGGGAACTGGCGGAGGACGGCGCGGAACTCCCCGTGAGTCTGCGGCTGCGGGTGCGCCGCGACCAGGTGCGGGCCACCGAGCGTGCCCTCGACGCGATCGACCTGCTGTTCAAGACGGCCGGTGGGAGTTCGCTGTCGCGCGGCAACGCCATCGAACGGTCGTGGCGCGACGCCCACGCGGGCAGCGTGCACGTGGCGAACGAGCCCGAACGCGCCCTCGCCCTGTTCGGCAGGGGCGCGTTCGGGCTCCCGGTGGAGGACAACCTCGTCTAGTCAGCTCCGCATGTGCTGAACTGCCCGGTAGGAGAACACCATTGCGGTGCCGAGCGGCACGCCCGGGCCCGGATAGAACCGGCCGCTGAGGGAGGCGCTCGTGTTCCCGGCCGCATACAGTCCGTCGATGGCCGTGCCGTCGGCGCGCAGGACCCGGGCGTCGGCGTCGGTCCGGACACCGCCCTTGGTGCCGAGGTCGCTGAGGACGATGCGGGCCGCGTGGAACGGGCCCTGCGACACCGGGCTCAGTGCCGGGTTCGGCGGGGCGTCCGCGCCCGCGCCCGGAGGGCAGAAGAAGTTGTCGTACGGATCCTCACCCCGGTGGAACGCCTCGTCGACGCCATGCTTGGCGAAATCGTTGAACTGTTCGACGGTGCGGCGCAACGCGTCCGCGGGGACGTCGATCTTCTCCGCGAGTTCCTCGATCGTGTCCGCCGAGTCCCAGGTGCCCGCCGCGAGATGCTTCTCGGCGGAGATGTTCGGAATGGAGATGGCCGGCAACACGGGCCCGCCCTCCTTCGAGTCGAACACGAGATACGAACTGCTGCTGTCGTGCTCGATCATCGCGCGACCGAACTGGTCGTACGGCAGTGATTCGTTGAGGTACCGCTCGCCGGACGTGTCGACCAGAATTCCGCCCCGCACCCCCACCATGAAAGCGCCCGAGCCGTCCGGAAGTTCGACGCCGGGGCACCACCACGCCTCCTCGAGGAGAGCGGTGTCCGCGCCGACCTCCACCGCCGCCTGCAGGAGGTCGCCGGTGTTCGCGCCGCGCGGGCCCATGCTCCATTCCGCCTTGCCCGGGGTGCCGTTGTCGGTGCGGAGGGTGGAGCTGCCCTCGATGCCGCCGGCCGCGAGGAGCACGCCGCGCGTCGCCCGGATACGGATCGTCTCACCGGCCGCATCTGTCGCCACGGCGCCGACGACCCGGCCGTTCTCGACGATCAGCGAACGGGCTGCGGTCTCGGTGCGCAGTTCCGCGTGCCCGGTGCCGTACAGGGCCATGAGGAGACGGCCGATCAGGGCGCGGCCGCCGTTCAGCGTTCCCTCGGGGTGCGGGTCGCCGGCACGGTCGACGTCGGCTTCGGGGCGGATGACCTCGCGCAGATCCCCGATCTCGTCGCCCGGCAGGTCGAGCGGATTGATCGCGCGGCCGTAGTCCATGCGACCGGGCGCCTTGTAGTAGTCGGGGAACGGGCGCCACTCGAATTCGATGTGGGGATCGGATTCGAGAAGTGCCACGACGTCGGGTGCGGTCGACACGTACGCCTCTTGACGGTCGATCTCCACGTCGCCGACCACCGCGCGCAGGTAGGTGCGGGCCTTGTCCGTGGAGTCACCGATCCCGGCGCGTTCCTGTACCGCGGTGCCCGGCAGCCACACCGCGGCGCCGGAATACGCGGACGTCCCGCCGAACAGTGGGGTCTTCTCGAGGACGAGGGTGCGCAAACCCTGCGAAGCGGCCGTGTAAGCGCCGGTCAGGGCGCCGCCGCCCGAACCGACCACCAGCACGTCGCACTCGGTTGTCCAGTCCTGCATCGTCGTTTCCTCCGTTGATGGTCAGTGGAGACTGGAGGCCCAGTCGTGGGGTATCACGCAATCGCATCCGGGCGTTGCGCGGCACGGGCGGTCCCACTCACCGGACGTAATTCGATGCTTTCCCGATCCAATGCGAGAATCGACACCGGATCCGGGGCTGTGCGCGGAGTGAAGGGGGATCGAGGGTGCCGAGAATCGCCGAAGCGCGGGATGCTGCCGAACCGAGTTCGGAAGAACAGCGGGCCCGTCACGTCCGCATGCTCGAGGCCGCCGTCGAACTGGCCACGGAGAAGGAACTCGCTCGCGTCCAGATGCATGAGGTGGCCAAACGCGCGGGTGTCGCCATCGGCACGCTCTACCGGTACTTCCCGTCCAAGACGCACCTGTTCGTCGCGGTGATGGTCGATCAGATCGATCGGATGGGCGTCGGGTTCAGGAAGACCGCGCCTCCGGGGGAGTCACCGCAGGACGCGGTGTACAACGTGCTGGTCCGGGCCACCCGGGGTCTGCTGCGGCGCCCCGCCCTGTCCACGGCGATGATCCAGTCGACGAGCACCGCCAACGTCGCGTCCGTGCCGGACGCCGGGAAGGTCGACCGGGCATTCCGGCAGATCATGCTGGATGCCGCGGGGATCGAACACCCGACCGAGGAAGATCTGACGGCACTGCGCCTGCTGGTGCAGTTGTGGTTCGGCGTGATCCAGTCGTGCCTCAACGGCCGCGTCTCGATTCCCGACGCCGAGTCCGACATTCGCAAGGCCTGCGACCTCCTGCTGGTCAACTTGTCGCACCGCTGACCGCTCGTACGCCGGAGGCTGTGGCGCCGGCGCCTCCGAGCTGAAATTCATTCTCTTGCCCTGACCTGCGGTAGAGCTTTCTTCGTATGGAAAAGGGTATTGCTGCGTTCTCAGAAATAGAATAAATTCCAATAATGAGCCGCGGACGAGTCCGCGAGCCAGAAGAACCCGAGGAGCAGAACATGGGTAACGCCGTCATCGTCGACGCGGCACGGACACCGATCGGCCGCCGCCGCGGCGCTCTGTCCGGGCTGCACCCGGCCGAACTGCTCGGCGCCGCCCAGCGAGGCGTCCTCGAGCGGGCGGGCGTCGCCCCGGAGGACATCGGTCAGGTCGTCGGCGGATGTGTGACGCAGGCGGGCGAACAGTCCAACAACGTGACCCGGCAGGCGTGGCTGCACGCCGGACTGCCGTACACGACGGCGGCCACGTCGCTCGACTGCGCCTGCGGGTCGTCCCAGCAGGCCGTCCACGTCGTGGCGGGTCTCATCGCGTCCGGCCAGATCTCCGCCGGAATCGGGTGCGGTGTCGAGGCGATGAGCCGGGTGTTCCTCGGTCAGGCCGCCACACCGGAGACGGGCAATCCGTACCCCGACGGCTGGTCGATCGACATGGGCGATCAATTCACCTCAGCGCAGCGGATCGCCGATGTGCGCGGGATCAAGCGTGGTGACGTCGACGCTCTCGGCCTCGAGTCGCAACGACGCGCCGCCCAAGCGTGGGCGGAAGGGCGGTTCGACCGCGAGATCGTCCCCGTCACCGCGCCCGTCGTGGACAAGGCCGGCGCACCGACCGGTGACGTCGCGGTGGTCACCCGGGACGGGGGACTGCGGGAGACGACGGCGGAGGCCCTGTCGGCCCTGAAACCGGTGATCGACGGCCACATCCACACCGCGGGCAACTCCTCCCAGATCAGCGACGGCGCCGCCGCCGTCCTGCTCATGGACGAGGACCGTGCCCGCGCACTCGGATTGCGGCCGCGCGCGAGGATCGTCGCGTCCGGCATGGTCGGCTCCGACCCCTACTACCACCTCGACGGGCCGATCGAGTCGACGCGGATGGTCCTCGCCCGCGCCGGAATGTCGCTGGGCGACATCGATCTCGTCGAGATCAACGAGGCGTTCGCGTCCGTCGTGCTGTCCTGGGCGCAGGTCCACGGCGCCGACATGTCGAAGGTGAACGTCAACGGCGGTGCCATCGCGCTCGGCCACCCGGTGGGCTCCACGGGCGCCCGGCTGATCACCACCGCCCTGCACGAATTGGAGCGGTCCGACACCTCCACCGCGCTGATCACGATGTGTGCGGGCGGTGCACTGTCCACCGCGACCGTCATCGAACGCATCTGACCCCCGACCAATCGACGAGCACCGACGAGGCCGACATGACAATGGGATTGACCGAAGAAGAGCGCGATATGCGCGACTCGGTGCGAGGGTGGGCCGCACGCACCGTGACACCCGCCGTCCTCCGCGAGGCCGTCGAGGCCAAGACCGAGCAGCGACCGCAGTTCTGGGCGTCGCTGGCGGACCTGGGCGTACTCGGACTGCACCTGCCGGAGGAGGTCGGCGGCGCGGGATGCGGGCTCGTGGAACTGGCGGTGGCCACCGAGGAACTCGGCCGGGTGCTGCTGCCCGGTCCCTATCTCCCGACCGTGCTGCTCGGCGCCGTCCTGCACGAGGCAGGCGACACCGCTGCGCTCTCCGGCCTCGCCGACGGTTCGACCCTCGGGGCGGTCGCCCTGCAGCCGGGCACACTGCGTCTCGTCCGGAACGGCGGAGCACTGACGTTGGACGGCGAGTCCGGGTACGTACTCGGTGGGCAGGTCGGCGACCTGTTCCTGCTCGCGGCCCGGGACGGTGACGACACCGTGTTCGTGGCGCTCACCCGCGACCGGCTCGACGTCACCGACCTGCCCAGCCACGACCTGGTGCGCCGCAACGCGATCGCCGCGGTGAACGCAGTCGAACTCGTCGAATCCGAAGTCCTGCAAATCGATTCGCAGCGTGTTCTCGATCTGGCCGCTACCCTGTTCGCCGCCGAGGCGTCGGGTGTCGCCGATTGGGCCGTGACCACCGCCGCCGACTACGCGAAGGTGCGTCAGCAGTTCGGTCGCCCCATCGGCCAGTTCCAGGGTGTGAAACACACGGTGGCCCGGATGCTGTGCCGTGCCGAGCAGGCCAGGGTGTGCGCCTGGGACGCGGCCCGCGCGACGTCGCCCGGCACGGGCGCGGCCGAGGCGTCGCTCGCGGTCGCGGTCGCGGGGGCCACCGCCCTCGACGCGGCGTTCACCGTCACCAGGGACTGCATCCAGGTACTCGGCGGCATCGGCTACACGTGGGAACACGACGCCCACCTGTACCTGCGCCGGGCGCAGTCGCTGCGGATCCTGCTCGGGTCCACCGCGTCGTGGCGGCGGCGGGTGGCCCGGGCGACCCTCGGTGGCACACGCCGGGTGCTCGGCGTCGACCTGCCCCCGGAAGCGGAAGGTATCCGCGCCGACGTGCGCACGGACCTGGTGCCCGCTGCCGCGCTGAGCGAGAGCGAGCGAGTGACGTACCTGGCCGAGAAGGGCTACACCGCACCGCATCTGCCCGCGCCGTGGGGTAGGGGAGCGGGCGCCGTGGAACAACTCGTGATCGCGGAGGAACTGCGCGCGGCCACGCTGAGGCCCCACGACATGATCATCGGGAACTGGGTGGTGCCCACACTCATCGCGCACGGCAGCGAAGAACAGGTGCATCGCTTCGTGCCCCCGTCGCTGCGCGGCGACCTCGTGTGGTGCCAGCTGTTCTCCGAACCCGGGGCCGGATCGGACCTCGCGGGCCTGAGTACCCGGGCCACGAAGGTGGACGGCGGCTGGGTGCTGCAGGGGCAGAAGGTGTGGACGTCGATGGCCCGCGACGCGGACTGGGGCATCTGCCTCGCCCGCACCGACGCGTCGGCGCCCAAACACAAGGGCCTGTCGTACTTCCTGATCGACATGAGAGGCAGCAACGGCCTCGACATCCGGCCGCTGCGGGAGATCACCGGCGAGGCACTCTTCAACGAGGTGTTCTTCGACGACGTGTTCGTGCCCGACGACCTCGTGGTGGGCGAAGCGGGTGACGGCTGGAAGCTGGCCCGTACCACCCTCGCCAACGAACGGGTGTCGCTGTCGCACGACTCCTCGCTGGGTTCCGGCGGTGAGGCGCTGCTGACCCTGGCCGGGGAGCTGCCCGGCGGCATCGACGACGAGCAGCTGACCGTGCTCGGCAAGGTCCTCTGCGACGCGCAGGCCGGTGGGCTGATGGGTCTGCGCACCACACTGCGGTCCCTCGCGGGGGGCCAACCGGGCGCCGAGTCGTCGGTCGCGAAACTCCTCGGTGTCGAACACATCCAGCAGGTGTGGGAGGTGGCGATGGACTGGGCGGGACCGCGAGCCCTGCTCGGTGATCAGCCCCGCACGTCGGACACGCAGATGTTCCTGAACGCGCAGTGCATGTCGATCGCGGGCGGCACCACCAACGTCCAGCTCAACATCATCGGCGAACGCCTGCTGGGTCTGCCCCGCGACCCCGAACCCGGAAAGTGAGTGAGGACCGACATGGCGATCGACAGGGACGTGGCTCTGAACAGCGACCCGACGGTGCGGGAGGTGTCGTGGACCGAACGCGACGTGATCCTCTACCACCTCGGGCTCGGCGCCGGCGAGAATGCGCTGGACCCCGCCGAACTGCGCTGGGTGTACGAGAAGAACCTGCAGGTTCTGCCGACCTTCGCGGTGGTGGCGGGGCAGGGAATCTCGGCGCGCGCGATACCCCCGGCCGGCATGGCGCTGCCCGGCATCGACATCGACCTGCGCAAGATCCTGCACGGCGGGCAGTCGCTCACCGTGCATGCGCCGATTCCGGCGTCGGGCACGGCCCGGCTGTCCTCGCGGGTCGCCGACGTGTGGGACAAGGGCAGGGCCGCCGTCGTCGTGCTCGAACAGACGGCCACCGACTCGGACGGGAACCCGTTGTGGACCTCGGGGATGCAGATCTGGGCCCGCGATGAGGGCGGGTTCGGCGGCTCCCCGGGGCCCGAGTCGGTGGCCACGGTGCCGGACCGGGAACCGGACAAGGTGCTCGTGTCGCGCACCGGGCCGGCGCAGGCGCTGCTCTACCGGCTCAGCGGCGACCTCAACCCGTTGCATGCCGACCCCGATTTCGCGGCCGCCGCCGGGTTCGACCGGCCGATCCTGCACGGGCTCGCGTCGTACGGTGTGGTGTGCAAGTCCGTCGTCGACGGGGTGCTGGACGGCGATCCCACCCGCCTGCGCCACTATGCGGTGCGGTTCGCCGGGTCGGTGTACCCGGGTGAGACGGTGGAGACCGCGGTCTGGCGGAACGGCGACCGACTCACGTTGCGTGCCACCTGCCCCGACCGCGACGGACAGTCGGTACTGACCCACGCGACGATGGAGGTGAGCGAGTGAGCGTCGGCACGCACCCCACCTGCGAGACCAGCCCGTCGGGGACGGTGCTGACGTCGCCGCCCGACGGATCCGCCGTGGACCGGGCGACCGAGGCGGCCCGGCGGGTGGTCGACGCGCTGCTGCGCACCGACCGGGACAACGCCAACCTCGACCGCGTCGCCGAGGAATTGAACAGCATCGCCGGGCACCTCGAGGAGCACGCCCCCGCGGTCGCCGAGCGGCTCATCGACATGTGGAACGGCGAGGGCGTCACCCGGCACGATCCCGTGACCGGGCCCGAGAACGCGATCGCGCCGCCGCTCGTCCTCGAGGGACTGTCCGACGGATCGGTCCGGGGCACCGTCACACTGACCATTCCGTACCAGGGCCCGCCCGGACACGTGCACGGCGGTGTGTCCGCACTGCTGCTCGACCACGTCCTCGGCGTCGCCAACGCGTGGGCCGGAAAGGCGGGTATGACAGCACAATTGAGCACCCGCTACCACCGTCCGACCCCGCTGTTCGAACCGCTCACCCTCAGCGGGAAGCTGATGTCGGTGGACGGCCGCAAGATCACCACCGCCGGCGACATCCGCACCGCGGACGGGCAGGTGTGCGTCTCGGTGGAAGGACTGTTCGTCGACAGGACCGTGCCCCGCCCGCGTTGATCGGATACCTCTCGCTCGCCGAATGTCACCGTGGTGCAGTTCGACTGCACCACGGTGACATTCGGCGTCAGGGTCTGATGGTCAGACGGCGATGCCGCGGCGGATCATCTTGCCGGTCGCGTTGCGGGGCAACAGGTCCGAGGTGATCTTCCACCGCGTCGGGACCTTGAAATACGACAGTCTCTCGGACGCGTACGCGCGCAGTTCCGCCTCAGTGGTCGCGGCGCCCGGTCGCAGGACCACGACGGCCGACACCTCCTGCCCCAGGTCCTGGTGCGGCGTCCCGATCACCGCGCATTCGAGCACGTCGGGGTGTTCGTCGAGGCACTGCTCGATCTCGGTGGGGTACACGTTCTCGCCGCCCCGCAGGATCAGATCCGAGCGCCGCCCGGTGAGACGCAGGCGACCGTTCTCGACGAGTCCGTAGTCGCCGGTCCGGAGCCAGCGGCCGGGGGCGATCGCGGCGGCGGTGGCGGCCTCGTCCTCCCAGTAGCCGAGCATCACGAACGGACTGCGGACGCACACCTCACCCTCGACGCCGTCGGGCAGCCACTCCCCGTACGGGTCGCGGATCTCCATGCTCACCGTGATGATCGGCCGCCCCAGAGTGCCCGGGAACTGCTCGAGTTCGGGGGCGGTGGCGACGGCGATCGCGGTACTGCACTCGGTGAGTCCGTAACTGTCCACGAGCGCGTTGCGGGCGAACGGCACCTTCTCGCGCAGCCGTTCCTTGAATGCGACCGACGACGGTGCGGACGCCAGCGAGAACGACGTGAGCGACGACAGGTCGTACCGGTCGAGGTTGTCGTGCTCGACCAGGCGGGACGCCATGGTGGGCACCGCACCCCAGTTGGTGACGCGTTCGCGCTCGACGAGACGGAGCACGGCGTCGACGTCGAATCCACCCTGGTGCATGACGACGGCACCGCCGGTCGCCAGCCGCGGAATCACCAGATTGTGCAGGCTCGCGATGTGGAACAGGGGAGAGGTCAGGAGGTAGCGCTGCGGACTCGGCACCGCCGGATCGACGGGCCGCCCACTGAATTCGCCGACCACCGCGTCGCTGAACCGGTGGTAGTCGACGACGGCCAGAATGTTGCGCTGCGAGTGCAACGCGCCCTTGGGCCTGCCGCTCGTGCCGCTGGTGTAGAGGATGGCGGCCGGATCGTCCTCGTCGACGTCGGTGTGCGGCATCGGGGAACCGGCGTACCGCGCGAAGATCGCGGGCAGATCCTGTTCCATCGTGAGGACGGGGAGATCGGTGCCGACGGCGGCGAGCGTCTCGGCGCGTTTCGCGTCGGCGATCACCACGGTCGGACGGCTGTGGGCGAGCCCGTACTCGACCTCCCGCGGAACCCACCAGCCGTTCAATCCGACGCTGATGGCGCCGAGCACCTGCGTGGCCCAGAACGCGATCACCCACTCGGGGGTGTTCGCAGCCAGGATCGCGACGCGATCACCCTTGCCGACGCCGTGGTCCTCGCGCAGCGCCGTCGCCAGGGCAGCGACCGCGGCGGCATGCTCGGTGTACGACAGCCGGCGGTCGGCGGTGACGAGGTAGTCGCGGTCGCCCCACCGGAGCGAGGTGGTGAGGAGTTCGCCGACCGAGCGTCCGCGGTGCTTCATCACCGGCATCCGGGTGCCGAGCACCGGCTCCTCGACGAGTTCGAACCGGCCACCGGGGCCGGTGAGACGGGACATCACCTGATCCAGGTGCAACTGTGGATCTGTGGGGGCAGTCATCGGGGCGACCTTTCGTCCTCGGGCACTCGTACCGACACAAGATGGCACGCCGTGACGGGCGCCCGGACGTGGTTACCACTCAGCGAGACTGCCGCGATCCGCGACGTCCCGGCGCCGTTACGTTCGACAGCGAATCGCAGCTGGAGGAACACATATGACGATAGATCTCGACCCGCCCACAGTGAAGGTCGATCCGCTCGCCCCGGCCAGGCTGGGGCCGATCACTCTACGCAACCGCGTGATCAAGGCCGCGACGTTCGAGGGTCTGACCCCGAAGGGTCTGGTCACCGACGAGCTCATCGACTTCCATCGGCAGCCCGCCGCCGGAGGCGTGGGCATGACGACCGTCGCGTACTGCGCGGTTGCTCCCGACGGACGGACGGCGCCCGGCCAGATTCAATGGACCGACGAGACGATGCCGGGCCTGCGGAAGCTGACCGACGCCATCCACGCCGAGGGCGCAGCGGTGTCGGCGCAGATCGGCCACGCGGGACCGGTCGCGGCCTCGAAGTACATCGGGTACCCGGCGCTGGGGCCGTCCCGCGCGTTCCGGATGACCACGCAGAACTTCTCCACGCCGGCCACCGCGGCGGATATCACGAGGATCGTCGAGGCACACGCGAACGCGGCCCGCCGCGCGGTGGAGGCCGGGTTCGACGCCGTCGAGATCCATTTCGGCCACAATTACCTGATCAGCTCGTTTCTCAGCCCGAAGGTCAACAAGCGCACGGACGAGTACGGCGGATCCCTGGCGAACCGGGCCCGGTTCGCACTCGAGACCGCCCGCGCCGTCCGCGATGCGGTGGGAGACCGGATCGCGATCCTCGCGAAGCTGAGCATGGACGACGGTGTGCCCGGCGGCTTCTGGGTGGACGAGGCCATCCAGGTGGCGCAGTGGCTCGAACGGGACGGATCGCTGGACGCGCTCGAGCTCACCGCGGGCAGTTCCCTTCTGAATCCGATGTATCTGTTCAAGGGCGACGCGCCGCTCCGTGAGTTCGCCGCCGTGATGCCGCAGCCGACGAAACTGGGAATCCGGCTGGTGGGTAAGCACTTCCTGAAGGAATACCCCTACCGCGACGCCTACCTTCTCGAGGACGCCCGCCAGATCAGGGCCGCCGTGAGAATGCCACTGGTCCTGCTCGGCGGCATCACCGGGAAGGCGACCATGGACCTGGCGATGGCGGAAGGCTTCCAGTTCGTGGCCGTCGCACGGGCACTGCTGCGGGAACCCGACCTCGTCAACCGGATCACGGAGGAGACGCACAACCCCGGTCTGTGCATTCACTGCAACAAATGCATGACGGCGATCTACGGTGGCACCCACTGCGTGCTCCGCGTGCCGTGAGCGCGGGCACCGTGTCGACAGGAGAGATGGCGTTGGAACGCACCACGATCGCCCGGATGCTGCTCGACCGGCTGGGCGACGACCGGCTGGGAGTCCGCACCCGCGAACAGGATTGGACGTGGAACGAGGTCGTGCACGAGAGTGCGGCCCGCGGGGCCGTCGCGTCCACGCTGCGGCGCGACGGTCCGTTCCACATCGGTGTCCTGCTCGAGAACACCCCCGAGTTCCTGTTCTGGCTCGGCGGCGCGGCCCTCGCCGGAGCCACCGTCGTCGGGATCAACCCGACCCGCCGCGGGGCAGAACTCGAGGCCGAGATCCGGTACGTCGACTGCCAGCTGATCGTGACGGACACCGCAGGGAAGGCGCAGCTCGCCGGTCTCGACCTCGGACTGCCGGAGGACCGGTTCCTGCTCGTCGACGACCCGGCGTACACCGCGCTCGTCGCGGCGCATGCGGTCGCGGATCCGGTCGAGGATCCCGCTATCGACGCGTCGACCCTGTTCCTGCTGCTGTTCACGTCCGGTACCACCGGCACGTCGAAGGCGGTGCGGTGCAGCCAGGGCCGCCTCGCCCGGCTGGCCTACGCGAACACCGCCAAATACGGGCACGTGCGCGAGGACGTCGACTACTGCTGCATGCCGCTGTTCCACGGCAACGCGCTGATGGCCCTGTGGGCGCCCGCTCTCGCCAACGGCGCCACCGTCTGCCTGCCCCGCAAGTTCACCGCGTCCGGATTCCTGCCCGACGTCCGGTTCTTCGGCGCCACGTTCTTCACGTACGTCGGCAAGGCGCTGGCGTATCTGATGGCCACCCCCGAGCAGCCCGACGACCGGGACAACACGCTCGTCCGCGGTTTCGGGACCGAGGCCTCCCCCGAGGACAAGACCGAATTCGTCCGACGGTTCGGCGCCGAACTGTACGAGGGGTACGGATCGAGCGAAGGCGCCGGTTCGGTGACGCTCGACCCGAACGCCCCCGAGGGTGCACTCGGCAGGCCCGCGAGCGAGAACATCGTCATCGTGGACCCGGACACCCGGGAAGAGAAGTCCCGGGCGCGGCTCGACGAGCACGGGCGCGTGCTCAACCCGGACGAGGCGATCGGCGAGATGGTCGACAAGGCCGGCGCGGCGCGGTTCGAGGGCTACTACAAGAACGAGGACGCGGTCGCGGACCGCATCCGGCACGGCTGGTACTGGACCGGCGACCTCGGGTACGTGGACGAGGCCGGATTCCTCTACTTCGCCGGCCGCAAGGGCGACTGGATCCGCGTGGACGGGGAGAATACGTCGGCGTTGATGGTGGAGCGGATTCTGCGTCGCCACCCGAAGGTGATCGCCACCGGCGTGTACGGCGTCCCCGACCCGCGGTCGGGCGATCAGGTGATGGCGGCAGTGGAGATGTCGGACCTCACGGATTTCGATCCGGCGGAGTTCGCTGCGTTCCTCGCCGATCAGGACGACCTGGGCACGAAGGCCGCCCCGCGGTTCGTCCGGGTGTCGACGGACCTGCCGGTGACCGGCTCGAACAAGGTGCTGAAACGAACGCTGCAGGAGCAGGGCTGGCGGTGCGGCGATCCGGTCTTCCGGTGGGCGGGACGCGGTGTTCCCGAGTACCACGAGATGACCGACAGTGAGAAGGCCGCGCTGGAGCAGGAGTTCCACACGCACGGCCGGCAACGATTCCTGCACGTGTGACGGTGAGGGTGGCATGAAACTGGGTGTGGTGATTCCCGTCGAACTGGGACGGGCGGGCGAGCCCGAGTGGATACTCGAATTCGCCCGGGCGGCCGAATCACTCGGATTCGACGAGATCTCGGCCGTCGAGCACTCGGTCGTCATCGCCGACACGACGAGCGACTACCCGTACTCGCCAACCGGGAAGTCGCACCTACCCGACGACTGCAGTCTCCCGGACCCCCTGGAACTGCTGTCGTTCGTCGCCGGTGCCACGACGACCCTGGGTCTGGCGACGGGAGTGCTGGTCCTGCCCAATCACCACCCGGTGGTGCTGGCGAAACGCCTCGCCACCCTGGACCGGCTGTCCGGGGGACGTCTGCGCATCTGCCTCGGGCTCGGCTGGATGCGCGAGGAGATCGAGGCGTGCGGCGGCGACTTCGACCGGCGCGGTGCCGTGGCCGACGAAGCGATCGCGGTGATGCGGGCGCTGTGGTCGGGCACGGGCGCCGTCGACTTCTCGGGCGAGCACTTCTCCTTCCGCGGCGCCCACAGCTGGCCCAAACCGCATCGGGATGCGGGTGTGCCGCTGTACATCGGCGGACACAGCCCGGCGGCCGCGCGGCGGGCGGGACGCCTCGGGGACGGGTTCCAGCCGCTCGGTCTCGCCGGCGACGACCTGGACGGGGCGATCACCCGGATGCGGGCGGCGGCAGCGGACGCCGGACGCGACCCCGCCGACGTCGACCTCGTGCTGGGTGCCACCCTGCCGCGACTGGACGAGGCCAGGCTCGACCGGTCCCGGGAACTGGGCGCAGGCCGGCTCGTGCTCTCGGCGTCCCGGCACGCGCAGTCCCTGGGCCAGGTGGTCGACGAGATGGCCGCCTGCTCGGCGCGGTTGGGGCTCAGTCCGGCACGGTGACCGGCACGTCCTCGCTGAAGTCGACGATCAGTTCGCGCCGGACGAAGCGCCAGCCGGCGTCGCCGAGTACGTAGCGGTCGCGGTAGCGCAATGCGATCCGGTTGTCGCGGTAACCGTTCCGGCCCGAATAGACGTGGTGCGCCGTGCAGTACGTCTCGCCGGACGCCGTCGACTCGTCCACGTCGATCACCTGCTGGTGGACGACGTGCCGGGTGGAGTGCAGATGCGAGACCGCGTCCACGACGGCGCCCGCGAGCACCGCGTTGCCGCGGAGTTCGCTCGACGCGCCGGTGCCCGTCAGCGCCGGGGGGAGGACGAACGTCGCGTCGGTGTCGAACAGCGCCGCGAGCGTTGCCGCCTCGCGCCGGTCGACGGCTCGCGCGTAACGGGCGGTGAGTTCGGTGAGAGCGAATCCGGTGGCCATCGGACCATTCCAGCGGACGTTCGGCACCGGCGACAACCACCTCCCGCTCACCGAGACATCGGCGGTGAGGCGGGGGAGCGCTGGTTAGCGTCCAGAACACAGGTGGCGACAGCCACGCACAGGCTCGAGGAGGACGCCGATGAATCTGAGGGAATCGCCCGCGCAGCGGGAACTCCGGCGGGAGTTGCGCGCCTACTTCGCGGCGCTGCTGCCGGAGGAGACGAGGCGCATCGCCGGTGAGGAAGGCGTGGGCGGCGAGCATTTCCGCGACATCGTGCGGTTGCTGGGCAAGGACGGCTGGCTGGGCGTCGGCTGGCCGGTGGAGTACGGCGGCCAGGGACGGTCGATCGAGGACCAGTTCGTGTTCTTCGACGAGGTGCAGCGGGCCGGGCTGCCGTTCCCGTTCGTCACCGTCAACACGGTCGGTCCGACGCTGATGAAGTACGGCACCGCGGAGCAGAAGGCGCGGTTCCTTCCCGGCATCCTCGCCGGCGACATCGTCTTCGCCATCGGCTACACCGAACCGGAGGCCGGCACCGACCTGGCGTCCCTGCAGACCCGGGCCGTCCGTGACGGCGACTCGTGGGTGGTGGACGGCAACAAGATCTTCACCAGCGGCGCCAACACCGCCGACTACGTGTGGCTCGCGTGCCGCACCGACGCGGACGCCCCGAAGCACAGGGGCATCTCGATCCTCATCGTTCCCACGGACGACCCCGGCTTCAGCTGGTCGCCGATTTCCACGGTGGGAGGGCTGACGGTCACGTCGACGTATTACAGCGGGATCCGGGTCGGCGACGAGGACGTCGTCGGGGACGTGCACGGCGGCTGGCAGCTGATCACCGCGCAACTCAATCACGAACGGATCGGGCTCGCGGCGCTCGGCGGACGCGCACTCGGACTGTGGCATCAGGTCCTCGACTGGGCCCGGCAGAACGGCGCCCTCGACATCCCGTGGGTGCAGACGGATTTCGCGCGCACCCACGCCAAGCTCGAGGCGATGCGACTGCTGAACTGGAAGATGACGGCGGCGGTCGCGCGGGATGCGTTGTCGGGCGCCGATGCCGGCGCCACCAAGACGTGCGGCACCGAAACCCACGTCGACGTCTACCGCACGCTGCTCGGGATCCTCGGTGCCGCCGGACGGCTGCGTCCCGGGTCGCCGGGCGCGATCCTCGCCGGCCAGATCGAACAGATCTCCCGGCAGAGCGTGGTCAACACGTTCGGCGGCGGAGTCAACGAGGTGCTCCGCGACATGGTCGGCACCCTCGGCCTCGGACTCGTCCGCGAGAAGAGAATGAAATGAGCGACCTCCTCACCCGGCTGCGCGCCTTCGAGGGGCGGACGATCGTCCCGGCCACCTGGGGCCCCGACCCCGTGAACACCCCCATGATCCGACACTGGGCCGAGGCGATGGGCGACACCAGCCCCGTCTACCTCGACGACGTCGCCGCGCGCGCCACCGGCCGCGACGGTGCGGTGGCACCGGCCCCGATGCTGCAGGTGTGGACGATGCGCACGTTCGCCGACAAGATGTCGGGCGCCGACCCGTCGGCCGTGTGGACGGAGCTGATCGACACGCTCGACGAGGCCGGATTCACGTCTGTCGTCGCCACCGATTCCGACCAGGAATTCTTCGCCGAACTCCGTCCCGGCGACCGGGTGTGCATGACCGAGGTCGTCGAGTCCGTGTCGGCGGAGAAGCAGACCGGGCTCGGCGCCGGGCATTTCGTCACCACGCTGAAGACGTACCGCAACGGCGACGGTGAGATCGTCGGCACCCAGCGGTGGCGGACACTCCGCTTCCGGCCCGCCCAGCACGAGGCACCGCGCGCCCTGCGCCCGAGGCCAGCCCTCAACGACGACAACGCCTTCTGGTTCGCGGCGGCGCGCGAGCACCGCCTCGTCATCCAGCGGTGCGCGAACTGCGGTGTGCTGCGGCATCCGACCGGACCGATGTGCGGGGAGTGCCGGTCCACCGACTGGGACACCGTCGACGCGTCGGGGCGCGGCACCGTCTACACGTTCGTCGTCAATCATCACCCGAAGATCGACGCCTTCGACTACCCACTGATCGTCGCCGTGATCGAACTCGAGGAGGGCACCCGGCTGATCGCCAACATGACCGGCGTCGAACCCGAGCACGTGCACATCGGGATGCCGGTGGAACTGGACTGGATCGACGCCGACCCGGAACTCACACTTCCGGCGTTCCGGCCCGCAGCACGGGAGGAGAACTGATGGACTTCACATTCAGCGAGGAGCAGGAGGCGGTGCGCGGACTGGCCGCCGACGTGTTCGCTGCCAGGTCGCGACCCGAGCGGATCAAGGACGTCGAGGCGAGCGCCGACCGGATCGACCGGGAACTGTGGCGTGAACTGGCCACCACCGGGCTGCTCGGCATCGCCCTTCCCGAGAACCTCGGGGGCGGCGGCACCGGACTCGCGGAACTGTACGTGTTGCTCGAGGAGCAGGGCAGGCGCGTCGCGCCGGTTCCGGTGTGGCCGCACGTCCTCGGCGCGCTCGCGATCAGCGAGTTCGGGACACGGCAGCAGCGGGACGCTTTCGTGCCGTCGGCGGCCGACGGCAACCGGATCCTCACCGTCGGACTCGAGGAGTTCGGACCGGTCGACCCGGGCGAGCCGTCGACGACGGCACGTCCGGTGGACGGCGGCTGGCAGGTGCACGGCGCCAAGGCCGCGGTCCCGGCGGCGCACGTCGCCGAACACCTCCTCGTCACCGCGACCACCGACACCGGTCCGGCGCTGTTCCTGGTGGACCGCGGCGCCGCGGGAGTGACTGCGCAGCAGGCGGAGTCGACCACCCACGAGATCTGCGCGAATGTCACGTTCGACGCCGCTCCCGCGGTCCCGGTCGGTCCGGCGGACGGCACCGCCGTGCGGTGGCTGCTCGACCGGGCGGAACTTGCGGTCGCCGCCCTGCAACTGGGCGTCGGCGAAGGCGCGGTGCGCCAGGCCGTCACCTATCTCAACGGACGCACCCAGTTCGGCCGCCCGCTCGCGACCTTCCAGGCCGTGACGCATCAGCTCGCGGACTGCTACATCGACCTCGAGGCCATGCGCGTGACCCTGTGGCAGGCCGTCTGGCTCCTCGCCAACGGGGAAGATCCGGGAACCGCTGTGCTGGTGGCCAAGTGGTGGGCGACCGACGGCGGTCAGCGAGTGGTGCACCGCACGCAGCACGTGCACGGCGGAATCGGAGTCGACACCGACTACCCCGTGCACCGGCACCTGCTGTGGGGCAAACAACTCGCGGCCACCCTCGGCGGCGCGAGTGCCGACCTGGCACGGCTGGGTGCGCAGCTCGCGTCCGGTGTCGAGGTGGTCGCATGACCGCGACCGTCGGCGCCCCGGCCTACGAGGCCGTGCAGATCGGCGACCGGCTGCCGGAGCTGCAGATTCCGCTGACCCGCACGCTGATCGTCGCGACCGCCTTCGCCAGCCGCGACTTCCAGGACGTCCACCACGACCCGGAGCTCGCGAAGGCGAGGGGATCGAAGGACGTGTTCATGAACATCCTCACCACCAACGGGCTGGTGGGGCGGTTCGTCACCGACTGGGCCGGTCCGCGGGCGTCGCTGCGCCGCATCGCGGTGCGGCTGGGTGCCCCCAACTACCCCGGCGACGAGATGTCTCTGACCGGTGAGGTGATCGCGAAGGACGACGGCCTGGTGACCGTGCAGATCCGGGGCGCGAACAGCCTCGGTGATCACGTCACCGGCACCGTCGTCGTCACGTGGACCGCGGGAGGGAACCGGTGACCAGCCCCCTGTCCGGCGCCGCCGCCATCGTCGGCATCGGCGCCACCGAATTCTCCAAGAACTCCGGGCGAAGCGAACTGCAACTGGCGTGCGAGGCGATCGTCGCCGCGCTCGCCGACGCCGGGATCGACCCGTCGGAGGTCGACGGACTGTCCACGTACACCGCGGAGACGAACGGGGAGGTGCTCGTCGCCCGCAACACGGGCATCGGGGAGCTGAAGTTCTTCTCCCGCATCGGCTACGGCGGCGGCGCCGCGTGCGCAACCGTCCAGCAGGCGGCCATGGCCGTCGCCACGGGTGTCGCGGACGTCGTCGTCTGCTACCGCGCGTTCAACGAACGGTCCGGGGTGCGGTACGGACTCGGGCAGCACGACCGCCCGATGGACAGCACCGCCGACCGTGCCGCATACGCCTGGCTGACCCCGCAGGGACTGTCGACACCCGCCCAGTGGGTGGCGATGTTCGCCCGCCGGTACATGCATCGATACGGCGCCACGAGCGAGGACTTCGGCCGGGTTGCGGTGGTCGCGCGCAAGCACGCCGCCGTCAACCCCGCCGCCTGGTTTCACGGGCGGCCCATCACCCTCGACGACCACCAGCAGTCGAGGTGGATCGCGGAACCGCTGCACCTGCTGGACTGCTGCCAGGAAACCGACGGCGGGCAGGCCCTCGTCGTCGTCTCCGCGGAGCGCGCCAAGGACCTTCGCACCACCCCGGCGATCGTCAAGGCCGCCGCGCAGGGCTCCGGGAAGGACCAGCACATGATGGCCAGCTATTACCGGCCCGACATCACCGGGATACCGGAGATGGGTCTCGTGGGCAGGCAACTGTACGGGCAGAGTGGTCTCGCACCGGACGACATCTCGGCGGCGATCCTCTACGACCACTTCACCCCGCTCGTCCTGCCGCAGCTCGAGGAACTCGGATTCTGCGGCCCGGGTGAGGCGAAGGACTTCATCCGGGACGGCAACCTCGAGGTCGGCGGCCGGCTCCCGGCCAACACGCACGGCGGCCAGATCGGCGAGGCCTATCTGCACGGCGTGAACGGCATCGCGGAGGCGGTTCGCCTGATCCGCGGAACATCGACGACACAACCGGACGGCATCGGCAACGTGCTGGTGACCGCGGGCACGGCGGTGCCCACCAGCGGCCTGATCCTGGGCAGAGAGGACTGATCATGACGACGACGGAACGCACGACGGCCGGAGCGTGGCGGGGCGCGGATCTCGGAACCCGCACCGTGGGTTATGACGAGCGCGACGCCATCCTGTACGCACTGTCGGTGGGTGCGCGGGCCACCGAATTGGACCTCGTCTTCGAGGAGCGTCTGCGGGTGCTGCCCACGTTCGCTCTCACCCTCGCCCAGTGGGCGCCGGACGAACTGGGGTCGCGGGGCGCGTTCGACACGAAGACGGCGTTGCACGGATCGCAAGAGCTGACGGTGCTGGCACCGCTGCCGCGGCGCGGCGAGATCGCGCTGTCGGCGTCGGTCGGCGACGTGTGGGACAAGGGCTCGGCGGCCGTGTTCGAGGTGCGCGTCGAATCCGAGTTCTTCGTCGCCACCTGGTCGCTGTTCGCGCCGGGCGCCGGCGGTTTCGGCGGCGACCGCGGGCCTGCGAAACCGGCTCGGCCCGAGGGCGAACCGGGCGTGCAGACAGTGATGCGGACCGCGGAGAACCAGGCGGCGCTGTACCGGCTGACCGGGGACCGGCACCACATCCACATCGACCCGGCCGCGGCCGAGCGAATCGGGCAGCCCCGGCCGATCATGCACGGCCTGTGCACGCTCGCCGCGAGCACGGTGGCGCTCGCGCGGGAGTTGGACGTCCACCCGGCGGACCTCGTTCGGCTGGAGGGGCGGTTCGCGGCACCGGTGTACCCGGGCGACGCGCCGTCCCTGCGGGCGTGGGGCGACAGGGGCGATGCGGCGTTCGAACTCGTCACCGGGAACCGTGCAGTGATCGCCGGCGCCCGCGCCTCGTTCGGCTGAGCGCACGCACGGCTTCCGTCGCCGAATGTCACACCGGTGCAGTCGAACTGAACCGATGTGACATTCGGCGCGGGAGGCGGGGTCAGGAATGGGTCGCGAGGTACCGCGCCGGGTATTCGCCGCCGCCGTGGACGGCGAGATCGGCACCGTTCACGTACGACGCCTGGGCGCTCGCGAGGAACAGGCAGGCGTCCGCGATATCGGACGGCACCGCCATCCGGCCCATCGGCAGGGTCCGGGTGACGGCGGCGCCGCCGTCCTCGCCGTAGACGGACGCCGCGCTCTCGGTGCGGATGAGGCCGGTGGTGACGTGGTTGATCCGCACCTTCGGAGCCCACTCGAGCGCAAGCGCTTTCGTCAGCACCAGCAGGCCCGCCTTCGCGGCGCTGTACGCGGCGGTGCCGGGTTGCGGGTCGTGCGCGGAGACGCTGCCGATGTTCACGATCGCGCCACCGTCGGATTGCCCCTGCATCACCGTGTTGGCGGCCTGGGCGACGGTGAACGGCGCGAGCAGATTCAGCGCGACGATTTTCTCGACGAATCGCGGCGAGACGGTGGCCGCGTCGGCGTCGGGCGAACCACCCGCGTTGTTGACGAGGACGTCGAGGCGGCCGTAGCGGGCGACGGCCTCGTCGATCAGTGCGGCGGCGTCGGCGTGGTCGCGGACGTCGGTGGCGCGGAACGCGGCGGTGCGGTCGCCGTGCGCGGGCAGGGTGTCCGGCTCGGATCGGCCACAGACGAGCACGTTCGCGCCGGCGGCGAGAAACGATTCGGCGACGACGAAGCCGATGCCTTTGGTGCCGCCGGTCACGACGACGGTACGGCCACTGAAATCGGGATGCGGGAGTGTCACGGGAGATGCCTTCGGGATAAGGGAGCGCGAGCATTTCGGGCGCTCGAGTGAGATCAGATAAGCGGCACGAATGCCGGAAAACAAGCAAATGCTTGGTGCGATAGTAAGGGAACGGGAGCGGACATGGGCAAGCTCGACGGCAAGGTTGCTTTGATCACGGGTGCGGGGCAGGGAATCGGGCAGGGCATCGCCCTGGCGCTCGCGAAGGAGGGCGCGGCGATCGCCGTCGCGGGGCGGACCGAGTCGAAACTGCACACCACGTGCCGGATGCTCGCGGACTTCGGTGCGCGCAGTCAGCCGGTCGCGTGCGACGTCAGCAGGCGCGAGGACATCGAGGCCGCGGTCGCGAGGACGGTGGACGTGTTCGGCGGTGTCGACATCCTGGTCAACAACGCCAACGACAGCAGGCCGGGACCGATCCTGTCGGTGATCGACGAGGAGTACGAGCGGTCGTTCGCGACGGGACCGCTCGCGACGCTGCGCATGATGCAGTCGTGCCATCCGCACATGAAGGCACGCGGGGGTGGCGTGATCGTCAACCTCGTCACGTCGGCGGCCGTGCGCTGGGACGCGAGCAACTACGGCGCCTACGGTTCGGTCAAGGAGGGGATGCGCTCGCTGACCAGGTCGGCGGCCTGCGAATGGGGGCGGGACGGCATCAGGGTGCTGTCCGTCGCCCCGCACGCGAAGAGCCCGGCGCTCGCGCGGTGGATGGACACCAATCCGGACGAGGCGGCGGAATTCGTGGCGGGCATCCCGCTGGGCCGCGTCGGCGACCCCGAATCCGACATCGGCCGCGCCGTCGTCTTCCTCGTCGGCGAGGACGCCGGCTACCTCACCGGCGCGACCATCCCGCTGGACGGCGGGCAGTCCCGCTGGGGATGACGGCGACGGTCGAGGTCCCGCCCAGCGGGAAGGGCTGCGGCCGGCACCGCCGATCTGCACTAGTTTCGGCAGGATCGAATTACCGTACCGAGAGGGCACCGTCGCGATGACGACCGTTGAAACACCACGCAGTTCGCGATCAGTAGTGGTCACCGTGGCCGCTGTCGTGGAGGAGACGTCCGACGCCCGGTCGCTGGTCTTCGACGTCCCGGACGACCGGCGGCACGAATTCGCGTACAAGCCCGGGCAGTTCCTGACCCTGCGGATCCCGAGTGACCGGACGGGTTCCGTCGCCCGGTGCTACTCCCTCGCCAGCTCGCCGTTCACCGACGCCCTGCCGAAGGTGACGATCAAGCGCACCGCCGGCGGCTACGGCTCGCACTGGCTGTGCGACAACGTCGGTGTCGGCGACCGCATCGAGGTGCTGCCGCCCGCGGGAGTGTTCACACCGGCCAGTCTGGACGAGGACCTGATCCTGTTCGCCGCGGGCAGCGGAATCACCCCGGTGATGTCGATCCTCAAGTCGGCGCTCAGCGAAGGCGGCGGGAAAGTCGTTCTCGTCTACGCCAATCGGGACGAGACGTCGATCATCTTCGCCGACGAGTTGCGGGACCTCGCGGCCCGCCACGAGGATCGGCTGACCGTCGTGCACTGGCTCGAGAGCGTGCAGGGTCTGCCGACGCCGCGGCAGCTGGCCACGCTGTCGGACCGGTTCCGGCACCACCGGGCCTACCTGTGCGGACCGCGGCCGTTCATGGACGCGATCCACGAGGCGCTCGCCCTCGCGGGGATGCCGCGAGACCGGGTGCACGCCGAGGTGTTCACGTCGCTGTCCGGCGATCCCTTCGCGGACGTCGTCGTCGAGGAACTGCCGGGCACGGGAGACGCGTCGACGGTCGAGGTGGAACTCGACGGCGAGGCGCACAACCTGAGCTGGCCCCGCACCGCGACCCTCGTCGACGTCATGCTCTCGAAAGGACTCGACGTCCCCTACTCCTGCCGCGAGGGCGAATGCGGCTCCTGCGCATGCACGGTGGTGGAGGGCGAAGTGGACATGGACAACGCGTCGATCCTCGATCCCGAGGACATCGCGAGCGGGTACATCCTCGCCTGCCAGGCACGTCCCGTCAGCGGACACGTGCGGGTCGAGTTCTGATCCGGCTGCGCTACTTCTCCGTCTGCGCCGCCGCCGCGCGGGCGTTGAGGTCTTCGAGTCGGATCGGGTACTGCGGCGGGTGATCGACGATCACCTTCCGGGTGACGCCGAGGTCGCGGTCGACGTGCAGCAGTTCGCCCGGTTGCAGCGGCGTCCAGCCCGGATCTTCGTCCATCTGCTCGCTGGCGACCACCACCGCGGGGTAGTCGACGAGATGCTCGGACCTGGCGCGGATCCTGCCGGGCGTACTCGCGTGCTGGAGGTGGCGGCCACCGCTCGGACCACCGGCGCGCCGCTCCAGGAGGAGGAGGTCGTGGGTGTCCGGGTACCGCAGCGCCCACACTTCGCCGGGCGTGCTCAGCAGAATGTTGAGCGCGTAGATCGGCACGTTGTCGGCCAGCCATCGCGCGGCCGCGGTGATGCCGGCGGTGACGTCGCCGTCGTTGCGGCCGATCTCGCGGGTCACCAGGGCGAAAACGCGTTCGGAGTCGGTGTCGCCGCGGACGAGGCTCAGATCGGTGCCCAGTTCGGCCTCGAGTTTCGGCAGGTCCTCGACCACGCCGTTGTGGGCGAACACGCGGCCCGCCTGCGTGAACGGATGCGTGTTCTGCGGAAGCAGTTCACCGGTGGTCGCGAAACGGATGTGCGCGACGAACGTGGCCGAGTACCGATGCTTCGCCTCCTGCGCGAACTCCGCGTCCTCGTACGCCGCGAGAGGCTGCTTCTCCACCACTGGAGTTCCGTCCTCCGCGAACGTTCCGAGACCGGTGCCGTCGGGTTCCCTGCGGCTCTGCTGCGCGAGACTGTCGGGTGCGTCCAGTAGCCAGAACGAGGCGCGGACACGATGCGGGGCGGCGGACAACCCGAACAACCGGCACATGACGTTCCCTTCCGGCCGGACGACTCAGCGGTAGTCGGGGTTGGCGAAGTCGGGCCTGCATCCCGCGTCCCACTCCGAACGCTGATTCCCGTACACCGGGAATCCGCCGGCCGCTTTCAGCAGCGCCGCCGTGTGCATCAGGTTGTACGTCATGAATGTGGTGTTGCGATTGGTGAAATCGTTCTCCGGCCCACCCGACCCCTCGTCGAGGTACGACGGGCCCGGGCCGGCCTCACCGATCCACCCGGCATCCGCCTGCGGCGGGATCACATAGCCGAGATGCTGCAGGCTGTAGAGGATGTTCATCGCGCAATGCTTCACCCCGTCCTCGTTCCCGGTGATCAGGCAGCCGCCCGCGCGCCCGTAATAGGCGTACTGGCCGTGGTCGTTGAGCAGCGACGAGCACCCGTACAGCCGCTCGATCACCTGCTTGGTGACGGAACCGTTGTCGCCCAGCCAGATCGGGCCGGCGAGGACGAGGATGTCGGCGTCCAGCACTCGCTGAAACAGCTGCGGCCATTCGTCGCTCGGCCATCCGTGCTCGGTCATGTCGGGGTACACGCCGGTCGCGATGTCGTGGTCCACCGCCCGGATCTGGTCGACGGTTACGCCCTCCTTCTCCATCAGGCCGACGCTGCGGTCGATCAGCCCCTGGGTGTTGCTCACGTCGGGGGACCGCTTGAGGGTGCAGTTGACGAACATGGCGCGCAGACCACTGAACCGCGGCTCGTCCTGGGGCGATGGATCGGTCATCAGTCCACGATAGGTCGCGGCGGGTGCTCTTCGTGGCAGAAAGGTCGTGCTAACTCTCGATCGGCGTCGCGGTCTCGAGCGCCGCGGCCAGGAAGTCCGCCGGGACGTCCGGCCACCCGGACTGCCGGCGGCCGGCATGCAGATCCTCGAGGAGTGCCGTCAGCGCGGGCACCATCCGCGGGCCGCCGTCGATCAGATAGCGCACGAAGCCTATTCGCGCGCACGTCGCGGCGATCGTGGCGAGCACCGGTTTCGCCTCGTCGATCCGGCCGGCTGCCACCAGGCACGCGACGAGCAGGCGGTTGGCCTGCATGGCCGCCCTCGGCCTGCGCTCCTGCTCCACCCGGCGCACCCACTCCTGCGCGCGGCGGCACGCGACGTCGGGTTCGGTGGCCGACTGCTTCCGGATCTCGGTGGCGTCGTCCAGTTGCGCGACGATCTCGGCAAAACCGAAATCGGGTACCCGGGTGGATTTTCCGTCCGTAGGTGGGGGCTGCGGCGACGCGGGGAGGCCGAGCCGGACCCGCTCGTTCTCCACCCGGGCCCGCAGCCGGGGGAGCCCGAGGGACGCCGCCGCGGACGCGCCCGCGTCGAGGTGCCGGGCAGCGGACACGACGTCGCCGCGTGCCGCCTTCAACCGGGCGCCCGTGACGAACCGGGCGATCATGAAATCGACTATGCCTGCCTCCGGTCCGAGTTCGTAGCTCTCGTCGAGAAGCCGCTCGGCCTCGTCGAGGTGACCCAGCTCGTACATCAGCTCGCCCAGGAGTGCCCCCGCGAGACGTGCGGCGTGCGAGTGGGGACCGATCGATTTCGTCGCGGTCTGCACGGCCAGCCGGAAGTTGTCCTCGGCGGCGACGATGTCGAGTTGCTCCAACGCGGCGATGCCGGCGAAACAGTAGCCGTACATCGTGCTGAACGGTCCGACGGTCCGCTGGTGGTAGCCGGTGGCCCACTCCTGCAGGCGGCGCGCCTCCACGAAATCGAATCGGGCGATCGCGACGGCCGACGCGAGATTGGCCCCCGCCGAGACCACCCAGGCGCGTAGGGTTTCCGGCCGGGCCAGACATTCCGCGATGAGGTCGGGTACTCCGGCGATACGGTCGGACGACACCGCGATCACGGCGCGCACGATGTCGCCCTCGACACGGATGTCCGCCTGCTCGGATTCGCTCAGTGCCGAGGACTCGAGGCTCGACGCGACGAGCGACAGCGCCCGCAGCGCCGGCGCCACCCGCTGCAGCAGGATGTCCGCCCACGCGACCGCGATCTGGATGCGGGGACTGGACTCGACCAACGGCCGCGGCAACTTGTCGACCAGACCGAGGAGCGCGACCATCCGCGAATGCTCTACCAGGTACATGCCCTGCTCCTCGACCACCGCGACGGCCATGTCGCGGTCGCCGGCCGCCAGCGCGTGATCCACTGCGTCGCTGACGTAGTGGCGGTCGGCGAACCAATGCGCCGCCGCCCGGTGCAGGTCCGCCACGCGGGACGGATGATCACGTTCGAGGCGCCGGCGGAGATACTCGGCGAACAGGTGGTGGTACTCGAACCACTCCCTGTCCTCGTCGAGACTGCGCAGGAACAGGTCGCGGGATTCGACTTGTTCGAGCAGGGCCTGACCACGGGTCACGTTCGCCAGGACGCAGGCGAGGTCGCCGCAGATTCGTTCGGTGACGGACGTGGCCAGCATGAAGTCGAGCAGCGCGGGCTCGAGCGTGCTGAGCACGTTCTCCGCCAGATACTCGCCGATCGCATGATGGCGCCCCGACATGTGCCGGATGAGATCGCCCGGGTCGGCGCGATCCCGCAGCGACAGCGACGCCAGCTGCAGCGCCGCCACCCAGCCGTCGGTGGTCTCCTCCAGCGCTTCCACGTCGGAGTCCTCCAAGTGGAGTCCGCCGAGGTCGACCAGAAACCGCTGCGACTCGGTGAGGTCGAAACGCAAAGCTACGGAGTCGATTTCGACGAGTTCGTCGCGCACCCGCATCTTGGCGAGCGGGAGCCCCGACTGGGTTCGACTGCTCACCACCATCTGCAGGTGGTGGCAGCCGTTCTCCAGGATGAAGTTCATCGCGGCGATCGTGTCCGGAGACGTGACGCGATGCCAGTCGTCGATCATCACCACCACGTGGCGCCTGCTGTCGTGGACCTGGTTCACCAGCGACGTCAGGACGTACCGTTCCGCTTCGGCCCCGTTCTCCTCGAGCGCCTGACCCAGTTCGTCCGCGAGGGTCGGTTCTGCTCGGCGGATCGCCTCGACCAGGTGGGACAGGAACCACACGACGTTGTTGTCGTCGTTGTCCACCGTCAGCCACGCGACGGCGGCGCCGTCCTCGATGAGGACGTCGCGCCACTGGGCGGCGACGGTGCTCTTCCCGAAGCCGGCGGGTGCGTGGATGAGGGTCAGCCGCCTGCGCTGACCCAGCCGGAGCAGATCCAGGAGGCGGGTGCGCTCCACCAGGGAACGCATCGGGGTCGGCGGCCGGAATCGGGCGGCGGCGCTCGGCGGGGTGGCGCCCGACCGCCTCCGGTAGCTGCGACTGTGCCCGGACGTCGACGACTGCGTGGTCGGAGTCGAAGTGTGCTCGGTGCGCGGAAACTCGTCGGCCGCGGCGGGCAGCGCCATCTCGTCCACGTCGAGCCCGTGCCTGCGTTCGATGTCGCGCAGTTCCTGACCGAACTCGGCCGCCGAGACCGGTCGGTCGGTCGGATCCTCGGACATGGCGCGCTCGATGGCGGCGCACACGTCGTCGGGAATGTCCTCACCGCGCAGGTCCGGCACGGGCTGGGTGGCGATCCGGAGGAACTGCGCGACGAGCCGCTCCCCGCTGCGCCGCTCGAACGCGGCATGACCGGTGAGCAGGCAGAAGAGGGCGGCGCCCAGGCCGTAGACGTCGGACGACGGCGACGGTGGGTCGCCGCGCAGCACCTCCGGGGCGGTGAACGCCGGCGAACCGGTGATCATGCTGGACGTCGTCTCGAACCCACCGGAGACGCGGGCGATGCCGAAATCCGTCAGCTGCGGTTCGCCGTAACCGGTGAGCAGGATGTTCGCCGGCTTCACATCCCGGTGCAGGGTGCCGAGCCGGTGCGCGGTCTCGAGGGCGCCCGAGAGCTTCACCCCGACGCGCAGCGTCTCGGTCCACGGCAGCGGACCCTCACGGCGGATCCAGGCGTCGAGCGAATTGCGCGGGTGGTACGGCATCACGATGTAGGGCCTGCCGCTGCGCGTCACCCCGGACTGCAGGATGTCCACCACGTGCGGATGACCCGACAATTTTCCCATCGCGCGCTGTTCCCGCAGGAAACGTTCGCGGTCCTCGCCCTCCAGATCGGAAGACAACACCTTGATCGCGACGGTGCGGTCGAGGGCCGACTGGAGGCAGCGGTAGACGACCCCGAACCCTCCCCGGCCGATCTCGCGCGCGTCGTCGAACCCTTCCTCCGACAGCTCCGCGACGATGTCGGTCACGACGATCCGCCTTGTTGCCTGCGGATCCGAGTCGGTCGGCCCGGAACTGCTCTCCGGGGGTCGTGGCACACTCAATCCAATCACCTTCTCGGTGCACTGACGCCAGCATATCGCGACCGCACGACACCGAGAGCGTGTTCGAGAACGAGTAGACCCGAGGAGAATTCGACGGTGACGGATACCGGCATGGCGACTGCGGACACGTGCGCGGCCGAGCAGACCCTGGCCCAGCTCCTCGACGCGCGCATCAGTTGCAGGGCCTACCTGCCGACGCAGGTGCCCCGCGACGTGATCGAGAGGATCCTCGCGCTCTCGCAGCAGACGCCGTCGTGGTGCAACACGCAGCCGTGGCAGGTCGCGATCACCGAGGCGGAGGGCACCGAGCGGTTCCGCACCGGGCTGGCGCAGTACGTGCGCACCCACCCTCAGGAATCCGACTTCGACTTCCCTCGCGAATACACGGGCGAGCACAAGCTGCGCCGCCGGGAATGCGCCATGCAGCTGTACTCCAGCGTGGGCATCGCCACCGGCGACCGCGCCGCGTCGGCCGAGCAGACGATGAAGAACTTCGACCTGTTCGGGGCTCCGCACGTCGCGATCGTCACCACCCACGAAGCGCTCGGCACGTACGGCGCCGTGGACTGCGGGCTGTACGTCGACACGTTCCTCCTCGCCGCGCAGAGCCTCGGTGTCGCGACCATTCCCCAGGCCGCGCTCGCCGGCAGTTCGCGGTTCATCCACGAATTCTTCGGGCTCGCGGAGGACCGCCGCGTCGTCTGCGCCATCTCCTTCGGCTACCCCGACGCGGAGAACCCCGTCAACGGTTTCCGCACCCGCCGCGAATCCGTCGCCGACGTCGCGCAGTGGGTGTCCGAGTAGCGTGCACGGCTCCGAACTGTCCGACCGGGACGCGCTGTTCGCCCGGCTGCGTCGCCGCCCCGACGTCGAGGCCCCCAACCTGGTGGCCGTCGACGCCGCCGACCGGCTGATCCTCGACGAGGCCGCGGCGGACCTGTCCGCGGCCCGCCCCGGCACGGTCGCCGTGATCGGCGACCACTACGGTGCCCTCACCCTCGGCGCCGCGGCGGCGCACGGTGCCACCGGAATTCGCGTGCATCAGGACCCGCTGACCGGTGAGCTGGCGCTGGCCGCCAACGCCGAGACGACCGGTCTGTCCGACCGCTACCGGTCGTGCACGCTCGGCGAGGAACTGCTGGGCGGCGCGACGGTCGTGCTGATGCAACTGCCGCGCAGCCTGAGCGAGCTCACCGAGATCGCCGAGAACATCGCCCGCCACGCCGATCCGTCCGTCGTCGTCTACGCCGGTGGACGCGACAAACACATCTCCACCGCCATGAACGACGTCCTCGGCCGCTCGTTCTCCGCCGTCCGCGCGAGCCTCGGCAGGCAGAAGTCGCGGGTGCTGACCGCGAGCGGTCCGGCGGCGCCGGCGGAGCCGACGTACCCCGTCACCGATCACCTCGCCGACATCGGGCTGGACGTCGTGTCGTACGGGGCCGCGTTCGCCGGCGCCAAACTGGACATCGGGACCCGGTACCTCCTCGACTTCCTGCCCCGCGTGAACCCCCGCGCCCGCACCGCCGTCGACCTCGGATGTGGAACGGGCATTCTCGCGGTCAGCCTCGCCCGGCTGCTGCCGGACGTGACGGTCATCGCCACCGACCAGTCGTCGGCGGCGGTGGCATCGGCGGCGGCCACCGCGCGCGCCAACGGTTTCGGCGACCGGGTGAGCACGCTGCGCGACGACGCCATGTCCACGCTCGGCACGGACAGTGCGGACGTCGTCCTGTGCAACCCGCCGTTCCACGTCGGCGCGGCCGTCCACACAGGGGGTGCGTCGAAGATGTTCGCCGAAGCCGGCCGCGTGCTCCGGCCCGGCGGCGAGCTGTGGACCGTCTACAACTCCCATCTCGGGTACCGGGGACGGTTGCAGCGACTCGTCGGCACCACCGACGTCGTCGGGCGCAATCCCAAGTTCACCGTCACGCGGTCCGTGGTCTGACCGCCACGCCGGACCGGCCTCGTCTGGCGGGGGTCCCCGCGGCACCGGTAGAGTCCGAATTGTCCGACCCGAAAGCGACGAACGGGAACTTGCGCCGGGTGCGGGACGTTCAACGTACAAGAGAACCGGATCCACCCGGCGAGCCACGAGAAGGGATGTGCACGGTGCGCACCACCAGTAACCCGGTGTTCCGCAACCTGCCCAAACAAGAGGGCAGCGGCGGATACGCCTCGTTCGGATCTACGACGGCCGGCGCCGCGCAGGTCACGCAGCAGTTCGGTCAGCCGCAGTACACCCAGGCCGAGCCCTACCGGACCGGCCCCGACCACCGTTCGATGACCATCGACGACGTGGTCACCAAGACCGGAGTCACGCTCGGCGTGCTCACGGTGTCGGCGATCATCTCCTACTTCCTGGTGAGCAACAACGCGAACCTCGCGGGGCCGCTGGTCATCGGTGGCGGACTCGTCGGTCTGGTGCTGGTCCTCGTGGCCACGTTCGGCCGCAAGATGGACAACCCCGGCATCGTCCTCGCCTACGCCGTTGCGGAGGGTCTGTTCCTCGGTGCCCTGTCGTTCATGTTCACCGACGTCACGTTCGGCGGCGTCGGCGGAGCGACGCTCATCGCCCAGGCCGTGCTCGGCACGTTCGGCGTGTTCTTCGGCATGCTCGTCGTCTACAAGACCGGCGCCATCCGGGTCACACCCCGCCTGACGCGGATGATCATCGGCGCCCTCATCGGTGTCGTCGTCCTCGCCCTCGGCAACGTGATCGCCAGCTTCTTCACCCCCGGCGGCCTCGGCCTCCGCGACGGCGGCACGATGGCGATCATCTTCAGCCTCGTCTGCATCGGCATCGCCGCGTTCAGCTTCCTGCTGGACTTCGACGCCGCCGACCAGCTGATCCGCGCCCAGGCGCCGGAGAAGGCAGCGTGGGGCGTCGCATTCGGACTCACCGTCACCCTCGTGTGGCTGTACGTCGAGATCCTGCGACTGCTGAGCTACTTCAACAGCGACTAGCAAGTCCCGACAAGGCCCCCGAGTGCATGCTTTCGGGGGCCTTGTCGCGCTTCGCGCCCGTGCGCCTTCCTGGTCGCTCCCACTACCAGAAAGGCGCACGAGCCCGGAGGGCCTAGCTCAGGCGCTCGAGGACCATCGCCATGCCCTGCCCGCCGCCGACGCACATGGTCTCGACGCCGAACGTCTTGTCCTGCTCGCGGAGGTTGTTGAGCAGGGTGTTGGTGATACGGGCGCCGGTCATGCCGAACGGGTGGCCGAGGGCGATGGCGCCGCCGGAGATGTTCAGCTTGTCCTCGTCGATCTTCAGCTCGCGGGCCGAGCCGATCACCTGGACCGCGAACGCCTCGTTGATCTCGAACAGGTCGATGTCGGAGATGGACTTGCCCGCGATCGCGAGGGCCTTCTTGACGGCCTCGATCGGACCGAGGCCCATGATCTCCGGCGACAGACCGGACACCCCGGTCGACACGATCCGGGCCAGCGGGGTCAGCCCCAGCTCCTTGGCCTTGGTGTCGGACATGATGACCAGGGCGGCGGCGCCGTCGTTGAGGGGGCACGCGTTGCCGGCGGTCACGGTGCCGTCGGGCCGGAACACCGGCTTCAGCTGGCTGATGCCCTCGTAGGTGGTCCCGGCGCGGGGGCCGTCGTCGGTGCTGACGACGGTGCCGTCGGGAAGCGTGACCGGAGTGATCTCCCGCTCGAAGAAGCCGTTCTTGATCGCTTCCTCCGCCCGGTTCTGGGACCGGACGCCCCAGCGGTCCTGCTCCTCACGGGTGATGCCGGTGGCCGAGGCGACGTTCTCCGCGGTCTGTCCCATGGCGATGTAAACGTCGGGGATCTGGTCGTTCTCACGCGGGTCGGTCCACGCGACACCGCCCTCGGCGAGCTTCGCGGTGCGCGCCTCGGCGTCGGCGAACCGCGCGTTCTTGGTGTTCGGCAGGCCGTCGGCGTTGCCGGTGACGAAGCTCGACACCGACTCGACCCCGGCGGAGATGAAGACGTCGCCCTCGCCGGCCCTGATCGCGTGCAGCGCCATCCGGGTGGTCTGCAGCGACGACGAACAGTAGCGGTTCACGGTGACACCCGGCAGGAAGTCGTAGCCCAGTTCCACCGCGACGACGCGGGCGATATTGAAGCCTGACTGGCCGGCGGGCTGACCGCACCCGAGAAGCAGGTCGTCGATCTCCCTGGGATCGAGTTCCGGGACCTTCGCCAGCGCCGCGGCCACCATCTGCGTCGTCAGATCATCCGGTCGGATGGTCTTGAGCGAGCCCTTCATGGCTCGGCCGATCGGTGAGCGTACTGCGGAGACGATGACTGCCTCGGGCATGGAAACTCCTTTGTCAACTGCGGGTGCCTGGACTTTGTTTCAGACCACCCGTTCTGTGGCCTTCCCGACAACCTACGTCGCCGGGGGAGCGCGCGGGCATCGCTATCTCACTCAGCGACCCGTCGCGTCCCGGGCGCGGACGCCTCCTCGATCGCGAGGAGTTCGTCGAGGCGGCCGGGTGCGCGTCGGCGATCGTCGCGTCGCCACAGAAAACGATTGAGCGACGCGGTCATTCGGGTCGACAGCTTGCGGGATTCCGCGGCCTCCGACACCTCGGGCAGGTCGGGGAGCGGGCCACCGTGCCACATGCCCAGCGCGGTCGCGAGCACGGGCACGATCTGGATCGCCGCCAGTTCGTATCCCGCCGCCGACGGGTGGAAGTGGTCGGCGGAGAACATCCGGTCGGGGGCCGCCAGGAACTCGGGCGCCAGCAGGTCGGCCAGCGCCACCGGATGGCCACCCGCCGCACTGGTCGCGGCCGCCTGCGCCCGGGCCAGCCGCAACCCCCACGTGCGGACGACGGTGCGCAACGGTTGCGGGATCGCGGTGACCACCCCGAGGTCCGGGCAGGTTCCGACGACGACGGCGCAATCGTGTTTCCGTAGCCGTTCGACGGCGTCGCCCAGCCTGCGTGCCGACGCGCGAATCGAGTTCTTGGACGTCACATCGTTGGCTCCGACCAGGATCACCGCGGCGTCCGGCGGCGCCCCGGCCACGAACATCGCATCCACCTGACCGCTGAGTCCGCGGGAGGTGGCGCCGCCGATCGCCTTGGTGCTCAACCGGATCCGCTTCCCGGTCTCGTCGGCGAGGCGCATCGCGATCTGTACGCCGGGCACTTCTTCCGCCGCCACGCATCCCACACCCGCGGCCGTCGAGTCACCGAAGATCATTAGGTGCACGTCGTACGGGGTGGTCCGCAGCCAGCGTTCGGGCACCGATGCGCCGGGGGAGTAGACGCCGTCGGCCTCCGGCGGCTTGGCGACGTTGCGCCCGATCACACCCCGCGCCGCCGTTGCCTGGGACATCAGATACGAGTACGCCACCCACGACAACGTGCCTGCGCTCGAACCCGCCACGACAGCCGTGGCGCCGGCCTTCACACCGGTCTGCCAGGTGCTCTTGGGCACTGGTCTCACCTTTCCGCTACCTGGTGCTCATCTCACGGGTTCCAGCGGACTGCGTCCGTACCAATCTAGTCGGATCGGGTCCCCCGTGCCGGACGTCCGTGAGCATCGGATCCGGGCATCTGGGAGCATGGAGGCATGCGCATCGCGGAACACGTCGTCGACCTGATCGGCAACACCCCTCTCGTCAAGCTCTCCTCTGTCATCGGTGAGAACCACGGGACCGTTGCAGCCAAGATCGAATACCTCAACCCGGGTGGAAGCTCGAAGGACCGCATCGCGGTCAAGATGATCGACGCCGCGGAGGCGTCGGGCGAGCTGAAGCCGGGCGGGACCATCGTCGAGCCCACGTCCGGCAACACCGGCATCGGCCTCGCCCTGGTTGCGCAGAAGCGCGGATACAAATGCGTCTTCGTCTGCCCCGACAAGGTCAGCGAAGACAAGCGGAACGTCCTCAAGGCCTACGGCGCCGAGGTCGTGGTGTGCCCCACCGCGGTCGCGCCCGAGCATCCGGACAGCTACTACAGCGTCTCCGACCGGCTCGCCCGCGAACTCCCCGGCGGCTGGAAGCCCAACCAGTACTCCAACCCGGGCGGCCCGCAGAGCCATTACGAGACCACCGGCCCCGAGATCTGGGCCGACACCGACGGCAAGATCACGCACTTTGTCGCGGGCGTCGGCACCGGCGGCACCATCACCGGCACCGGCCGGTACCTGAAGGAGATGTCCGGCGGCAAGGTCAAGGTCATCGGCGCCGACCCCGAGGGTTCCGTGTACTCGGGCGGCACCGGGCGCCCGTACCTGGTCGAGGGCGTCGGCGAGGATTTCTGGCCCACCGCATACGATCCGTCCGTCCCGGACGAGATCATCGCCGTGTCGGACGCCGACTCCTTCGAGATGACGCGCCGCCTCGCCCGCGAGGAGGGCCTGCTGGTCGGCGGCTCGTGCGGCATGGCCGTCGTCGCCGCACTCGAGGTCGCCAAGCGTGAGGGCCCCGACGCCGTCATCGTCGTCCTGCTGCCCGACGGCGGTCGCGGCTACCTGTCGAAGATCTTCAACGACAAGTGGATGGCGTCCTACGGCTTCCTCCGCACCCCGCTCGACGGCAAGCCCGACGAGAAGACCGTCGGCGACGTGCTCCGCGGCAAGTCCGGCGAACTCCCGGACCTCGTCCACACCCACCCGTCCGAGACGCTGCGCGACGCCATCGAGATCCTCCGCGAGTACGGGGTGTCCCAGATGCCGGTCGTCGGCGCCGAGCCGCCCGTCATGGCAGGTGAGGTGGCCGGCAGCGTCACCGAGCGCGACCTGCTGAGTGCCGTGTTCGAGGGACGCGCCCACCTCGCCGATCCGGTCGAAAAGCACATGAGCAAGCCGTTCCCGCTCATCGGTTCCGGTGAGCCCGTGTCGGCCGCCACCAAGGCGCTCGGCGACACCGACGCGCTGATGGTCGTCGACGACGGCAAGCCCGCCGGCGTCATCACCCGTCACGACCTGCTCGGTTTCCTCAGCGCGGGCTCCTAGCCGACACCTCGGTCTGGTCCCTGCTGCGCACGGAACGTACGGTGCACAGCAGGGTGCCGGTCCGGTCGGTCGTGAGGGGGAAACTGCAGTGAGTGCTCGTCTACGCCGTGGCCTGGTGGTTCCGGTCGCCGTGCTCGGGTTCGCCGCGGCCGGCTGCGGGAGCAGCATCGAGGGCGCCGCCGTCGCGCAGTCGGGAGCGGCGGATGTCGGGTCGGTGTCGTCGCCGGGGTCCGGCTCGGTGTCGTCGCCGGGGTCTCGCGTGTCCACCGACTGCGCTGCGCTGACGAAGGCGCTCGGGCGGCTCGTGTCGGATCGCCCGCATCTTACCGAGGCCGTCCTCCCCGGGTCGATCGACCCCACCTGTTCGTGGTCCAAGGGGCCGACGAACGTCATGAGCACCATCACCGCGTCGGTCAGGCCGCAGGTCACCGATCCTGCCGTCATCGTCGAGATGCGGAACGGGACGAACGTCGTCGCCGACCCCCGTTCCGCCGAGTTCGGCGGGGTGGTCCTCGACGTCGTGGCCATGGCGCTGCTCACGCCGGAACACAGCATCATCGTCAACGCGCTGGACCCCTCCGTCGGCACCGCGACCAAGCTCGACGTCGCCTTCGCCATCGCGAAGTATCTGGAGAAGTAGGTCCCCACTAGGCTGGGGGCCATGAGTGAGCAGCGCAGCAAAGCGGACAACATCAGCTGGCAGGGTTTCTCCACCAAGGCCGTGCACGCAGGATTCGACCCGGACCCGCAGACGGGCGCCGTCAACGTGCCGATCTACGCGAGCTCGACGTTCGCGCAGGACGGCGTCGG